>DATDNH010000244.1:0-33836 GCA_036518395.1 Candidatus Angelobacter sp.
CACGCCGTTCGCGGTTTCGCGTGATAGCCTTCGCGGCGCGGCGTATGCCAATACCGACCTGAGCTTGATCAAGTCGATCTATATCAACCGGGAGCGTGGCGTGAAGCTGAATTTCATCGCCACCGGCACCAACATTTTCAACCGCACCAACTTCAACCGGGTCAGCGACCAGTTTGATATCGGCGGCATCGGACCGGGCGGCGTAGTTCAGACTGCCAACGGGCCGGTCAATCTGATCACCGGACCGTTTACGGGCTTGCACGGCGTGAAGCCCACCAGTCCATCGCAGATCACGCAGCCACTGTTCTTCTCCTCTGCCGATCTGCCGCGCCAGCTCCAGTTTGGGTTGAAGCTGGTGTTCTAAACCATCTCGCAGTTGAGGTGGCTTGCAAGAGTTCGTGATTGAAACGGAGGCCATCGGCCGTAGCCGGTGGCCTCAATTATGTTCGGCGTGGTTTCTTAGGCCCATAACTTCCCACGGCTGGAGATTCCTTCTTTCCGAACGGTCGCTTTTGAGCCGAATCAGCGCTTGCCGAAACATTCGCTGTAAAAAGGAAACAATGGAACGCCATTATTTTCCCATTACGGGTCCGCAGGAAATCTGTTGTGCTAAGACGGTGATCTGGACTGGATACATTAAAGGCGTACGTTTAACTTAGTTTCCTATGTTCATAGTTGTTTGGTGTTCGCCTTCCTGGCCACATGCCAGTTTGGATTTGAAATTGGCTTTTAAAAGAAGCTGCTGGCTGCTAGCTTCTAGCCGCTAGCCAACCTAGTTGGCGCGGATTTTAAAGCGACAGGGAGATGTTAGCTGCGAAAAACGGAGATCGTGTATCTGGCCGCTTGCGTTTGAGCGGCCATTCCTCTCTCATTGATTATTGGGCTTTCGCAAATATGATTGCTGAGCTTCCGTCCTTCGACTGGGCAGTGACGCGCAGATAGTTGTTGTCTACGCCCACGATTTCCCACTGCCTAACGTCGCCGTTGCCAAAATCAATCTGAACATGCGAATTGTCAGTGAAGCGGTAGGTGCCCTTGAGGTTTCGGCTGGCATCCGTCTCAGAGGTCATGGAAATAGTGGAATCGGCACCAATCACCGTCTGCATGCCGGGAGAAGGGCCGCGCCAGGTTCCCACAATCTGTGCTGCCATGGGACTGGCAACGCTGGGAGTGCTGGCGGCAGGAGTGACAGGAGTTGCAGGAGTTGCAGGTGCTTGATCGGCAGCAGCTCCCGTATCCGGCTGGAATGAGCCCGCAACTACGATTTCAATCTTCGCGCTGCGGCCGGGATTGGCGTGGCTGGCGGCAATTACGTGAAAGGTGCCGCTGTTTTGCGGAGCATTGTAGATGGCAGTCGAACTCGGCTGGCCTGAGACAATTCCAGAGCCCAGCACGGTGAGTTGCCCGCCTTTACTTCCTTCCTGGATTGTCCAGTCAACGTCGGTATCTTTGGAACCAGAGACGCTCGCCTGAAGCGACGTTTTTCCCCCGATGGCAACGTGGGTCTTTTGCGGGAACGCGGAGACGGTTACGTCTGGCCGGGAGAAATATTGCCACCCGTACCATCCGCCAACACCCAGGATGGCCACTGCGATAATAACGACGACGATCGCCTTGGCGGAACTCTTAGGCTGCGCCTCGAAGATCTGTGGCTCCGCGGTGGCCCGATAGTGCGCCGTAGTTGGGGCAGCCATCGGAGCCGGCGCTTGCGTGAATGCGGCTGATTGGCTTACGGATGTACCACAGGCCAGGCAGAACTTCTGGCCTTCCGTCAGCGGCGCACTGCACGTGGAACAAACCTGCTCTGGCTGCACCGGGGCAGCAACGTCAACCTGCGGTTGCGTCTGCACAGGTGGCTCCGCGTACTTTGTTGCCTGTCCAACAGATGTTCCACACGAAAGACAGAACTTTTGTCCGCTCATGATGAGCGCGCCACACGAAGAGCATGCCGGCTGTTCCGATTGCGGCGGCGGCTCCGGCGAAGAAGCCTGCAAATCAAGAGAAGGTTGCGCCGGCAAAGCCTGCGGGGAAACGGCTGCTACAGCGGGCGGATGTTCCACTTCCGGGGCCGGAGCTGTCAGTGGCAGCGGCTGGGCTGAAGGCGAGGCCGAGGCTGCGGCAGCCATGGTTGCGGGCGCATTCAGGCGGCCCGTGTCGTCAGCTTGTTGATCCGACACGACTGGAGCGGCAACCGCCGGAGGCGCAGCACTCACCGTGGTTTCTTGTGGCTGGAAGATTTGCACACTCGACATCAGGGATCCACCACATGAAAGGCAGAATTTGTTACCCGCAGGGTTGGGCGCGCGGCACGATGGACATGGATTCCCCTGCTGTGCAGATGGAACTGCAGCCGGTGCAGCGGGTTGCTCCGGCTCCGATGAAGTCGTTTTGACAGCACTCGGTTCTGCCGGTTGGAGTGGCGGCGCAGGCGCAGCAAGAGTGGCTCCGCACGATAAACAAAACTTGTTGCCAGAGGTGTTGCTGGCTCCGCATGAGGTGCAGAAAGATCCAGCGCCACCGGGCGAAGCACCCGCGGGCGGCTGAGGGGCAAAGCCGGAGACTCCTCCTCCAGCGGAGACAGCGCTTTGGACCGCAGGGCTTCCTTTGAACGCAAGGATGGCGGAACAGGCTGCTGCGACCACGCTCAGCCAGAAGCCACTGGCAAACTGAAGTTGAATCTGCACCATCATTCCGGCGGCTTTCACTTCCGGCGAATTCAATTGAGGTCCAAGCGCGTCACTGAATTTGCTGCGAAAGATGAACAGGCAGACAATCGCAGCCACAGACGCAACCCCAGACAAAAGTTCTCCGCCCCGGCCGGTCACAAACAAGGCAATCGCGGCAATCAAAATTGCTATGGCGGAAAAGAGCACCAGCTTCACGTCGTCCATTTCACGGCTGTTCTTCGCCGCCGGAGTAGGAATATCCGCGTCAGGAATATTCATGCCTGGAATATTCACCATGGACTTAAGTTTCGGGCTGAAGACGTCCTTGGGCGAACAGGTGCTGATCGAGCATTGCACCAGCTTTGCACCTGTGACCTCAACCAGTACTTGCTTATTGCAGGAAATGGTGATGAAGGGCAGAAAGAAAGCAAGCCCGGCGATCACGGCAAGGGCCTTATTGATTTTCGACATGAAAACTCCTTGGCGGAGAAAAACCTGGTTTGTAGTTGAATGAGAAGCTATCGCGGAGGGGGAACGGAAGTCAAGGCCATAAAGTGAGTTTTACGCAGTCTTCACAAGCGTCTTTGGGCTACGAACCAGCGCTCTAACCGTAAAAGACTAAGGTAAATTGAACTTGCCTTTGAGGCGAATGTATTCTGCAGTCGGCACCTGCAGAAGCAGCGGGTCTTTTGCGGGAGTAAGCCAGGAGAGCAACAATTCCAACTGTTCGCGGGGCATCGCGGTGCAGCCGACTGTTCCCTGACCCGGGCCGCGCCAGATGTGGAGAAAGATGCAGGAGCCTTTTCCCGGGACCCTCTGGGCGTTGTGCTCCACTACGATTCCCCAGCGGTATAACTCATCGTTGCGCAGCATGTGCTCTGAGCTGTTCCAGTCCGGCTTAACGCTGGAACGGTAAACAATGCGGTTGTAGAACCTTGATGCAGTATCGTCCACGCACTCCACCGACTCGGTAAGCTTGAGATACGGCATTTTCCATGCCCAGAGTATTTCCGGCGCATAGCCAAATGCCGTGCCCAGCCGGAACACGCCGGCAGGGGCTTTGCCGTCGCCCTCTTTCTTTATGGGATCGTCTGAACCGACAACTCGAAGCGCATCGGCGGAAAAAATTCCGCTGCCCCAGCCCAGGCCATTCTTGCCGACCACGATCGAGATCGGTTCACCTACAGGTTTCCAATCCCCTTTGGGGACCACGCGCTCATAGCGCTGAAGTTTGCCGTCGACAGCATTCCAGTCGGAAGTGGTGACGACAACCAATTGGGTGGACAAATAGAGCTCTTTGAGTTCACCAGCGTGGCCCGAAAGAATGAGAAGGATAAAGAGAATGGCAATCCGGTAAAGATTTGTCATGTAGTTTTGGTTTTAGTTAACTCCTGACTAAGTGCCAACAGCTCGCTGCTTTTCTTACGTCGCATCGTTATAAATGTCGGCAGCGTGGAAAGTTTTGCCATCCGGCTGAAGCATATAACAGAACATGGTTGCCTGGCGGGTCTCAAATACATCATCGTAATGGATAGTTCCGTATACCCACACCACAAGCTCGCCACGCTGAATCGCCTGCAAACCTTCTTCGGTCAGCCCTTCAGGATGATTTCGCCCCCGGCTGATGTCGATCAGTAACGTTCCATTGGGTGGAATCGTCCCGCGGGTTTCCGCTCTATCCAGTTTTGGCTCAGGCGCATGGCCTTTTGGGAGAGGGTCAATTTGCACAGCAATCTGGACATTTCTTGCCAGCGTGCGGCCGGTATTCTTCACGGCCAGGGCGATATTCAACGGCCTGCCGACCTGGAAATCGCTGACGCGCGTTTCCGTGACAAAAATCCAGGCGCGTTGTTCCAGTTGCATTGCTTGCCGCGTCCTATGAACGTTCTCCATCGAGAAATCCGCAAGCTGGCCGAACCGCTCTGCACTGGTTTTCGCCGCGCACGCCGCCATATTGGCCGCGCGCGCCTGTTCGGCCGCGGTGTTGGACTGCTCGATGGCCTGCTGGATCAGCCGGTCCGTTTGGTCCGCAGCTGCTCGCAGCGCGGAAGACTGCACCAGCGCGCTCCTGACCAGCGCGTCCATTTGCTTGCGCGCCTGTTTCATTTCGAATAACTGGCGCGACACCACCGCCAGAACGCAGAGGCCGATCACTCCCAAAGCCCCGGCAAGAATCAGCGACGGTTGAAACCAGCGATTGAGCGGGCGTTGTGCTACTTCCGGGTTGCCCGCCCTCGTTTCAGTTGCCGGCCCCGGCTGTACGGTGTGATTATGTTCGATCGGAGCGGAATGGACGCGCTTTTTTTGCTGGGGCGGAGTTGTATTCTGGACTGGGTTCGTCACAGAAGACGAGTCGACCTGCTCTTTGTCCTCATTTTGAGCGACCCTGGGATTTGCTTCGTCTTCTTCAACTAAGACTTTTTTGACTGGCGCCCGGCCTGCGGGCGCCGACGAAGGATTTTGGCCCATCATGGTGAGGCTAACCACGAACAGCACTACAATGCGAAGGAGCATTGAGCGCATTGTAGCAAGAGACTCAAGAGATTGAGCACAGATAAAAAAAGCCGGCAGGAGATTTTCCACGCCGGCCGTTAGAACGCCGGTTAGATTAGAAAGTGAATTTGAGCGCGAGTTGCGCCTGTAACGGATCGCCTACACCCTGCCGCAGGAACCCATCAAAATTAAACAACCCTGGAGTAACCAAGGGGTTGACGTTGTTCTTGTTGTTGAAACTGTTGAACACCTCCACCATCGGGGTCAGCGCATAACGATCGCCAAAGTGGAAAGGCCTGAGTGCGCGCCAGTCAAAGGTGAAGAAGCCGTTGTCTTTGCGCAGGTGGTTGCGTCCGCAGTCAATCCCGTTTACCACGCGGGTGAGGGAGTTGTTGGGACTGCACGGAGCGCCTGTGCCGGTACCCAGAGAGTTGTCTGTAATCGGTTGGGCTGTGTGGGCCTGAATTCGCGCGCTGAATTCAAAGCCGGCGGGCAGCCTGGTGGTGGCATAGAAGTTGAATTTATGCCGGCTGTCGCGGTCTGAGAAAGTGTAGTCCCTGCGGAAGTCGAAACGATTAAAGTAGCGGAAGGTGAACGGGTCGCGCTCGTTGGAATCGTCGTCGACATCCTCTGAAAGCACGTAATTGCCTTCAAGCTGGACGCCGTGACTCATCCGCTTCCGCACTCCCACCGTCATGCCACGATAAAGAGAATGGGCTGTACTCTGCGTATCAGTCACCTGGCCCAGATTGGGGAACGGATTCGTACCTGCATAACTTGCAGTGTCGCCATTTGCAGGAATAACGGCAGGCCCGGCGGTATTGATATCGACAAATCGGGTCAGATAGACGCCTTGGGCGTAGGTTAGGTCAATATAGCCCGCCCAGTTCGGAGCAAGCTGCTGCGTGTAGCCGAAGTTGGCCGCATAGATTCGCGGATTCTTGTAATTCTTGTCGAATACGGTAACACCCGGCTGGAATGGGAACGTTCCCGGCGCCAGTGCCGGAGGCGTAATGACTCCTGGCCAAGTGGGAGCCGGCCCGTTGGGACTGATAAATATTCCAGGACCGACATCGCCAGCAAAGAGAGTCTGCTGCTGAACGCCGTTGGTGGTAATCGCGCCGACTTCAGTCAGCATGTTCTGCTGCGCGTTGAAGATGCCCCAACTGGCGCGAACAAGAGACTTTCCGTTGTTGCGTACATCCCAGGCCAGCCCCAACCGCGGCTGGAACATGGTGAGATCATTAGGAATCTTTCCTGTAGACGTGAACAAGGGATTACTCAGGTTCACACCATAGGCAGTCTGTGACGGTGGAATTATCGGATCAGGAAATAACTGCGCTTCCCACCGCAGACCGTAGTCCAGCGTCAGGTTCGGGCGAATCTGCCATTTGTCTTGTATGAACAACGCATAGTTCTGATTGCTGATATCCGAAGCTCCAGCAGCATCGGTGGTGGCGCCGTTGGTGCCAGCGTGCTGAAGATAGAGAAGCAGCGGGCTGAATGTGGTCGCCGCTGCGCCGCCCGCGCACAGAGTCGGCAGAGTCACGAATGTTCCATTTGCGCATTCGCGAGTCCCAGGGCCATCGACCGCGTAATGCAGGAAGCCCAGCACAGAATCAAAGATGTAGCGGCCGGTAAAGAACCCGCGGAATACCTGGGTATTGTTGCTGTGCAGGAACTCACCACCAAACTTGATGGTGTGCTTGCCCGCCAGAATGGAGAAGTTGTCCCTGACCTGATAGCGCTTGAACACCTCATCAATCTTCGGCTCGAGGAAGAACGGCGCGCCAAAGCGGAAAGTTGTCGCAAAACCCATGGCTGTGTCAGCCGGTACCTTGGATTGAACCGCGGATCGTGGCCGGTCTTCGCGGGCAAAGCTGAAGTGGCCCTCGTTGACCTTTTTGGCTGACACCGTGGTGAACATGTTGAAGTTGACGGCGTTAATTTTGGAAGGCCCTTCAATCCCATTCGCCGAATTCCCATAAGTAGGAACATCAAAGGTCTGGTTTGTATTGTTGGAGCGGTCAAAGTTGTATGACGCGCTCACTTTGTTGGCGTTATTTACGTTCCAATCGTATTTGCCCAGAATCGCCGTGTTCCGCACTGGATGCTTAACTGGCAGCCCTTCCTGCTGGCCGCTGGTGGCGGGATTGTTCTGAAAGAAGTTGAGCAGCGCCAGTCGCTGACAGTCCGCGTTGCTTGCGATCAGCGCTGAATTGGCGGCGACCGTAGGTGCGGGCACAGGGCAAGCGGTCGACCCTTGTTGCACGCTCAAATTCTGACGCGTCAGGTTCTCGAAGATCTGCTCGAACGCGCCAAAGAAAAACATCTTCTGCTTGACGATGGGGCCGCCGATGGTGCCGCCGAACTGCTCCCGATGGAAGTCCTGAAGTGGTTTGTCATCGGAAGTATTTGCCGTGAGCGCCTCCAGTCGTTGGAAGTAGAACAACGTGCCGTGCACTTCATCGGTTCCTGACTTGGTGACAACGTTCACCACACCGCCTGCGGTGCGTCCGAACTCAGCACTTGCGCCGCTGGCCACCACCTGAAATTCCTTGACCGCATCCAGAGTGATATCGATGGCCGCCCGCTGACCGCCTTCTTGTTCCCCGAAGAAACCATTGTTGTAATCGCCGCCGTCAAGGCTCACGTTATTGAAGATGCCTCGCTGCCCGGCAAAGCTGATCTCATCACCATCGGGTCCCTGGACCACGGCCACCCCCGGAGTGAGTGTCAGCAAATCTTCAAACTTTCTGCCCAGTACGGGCGTGTCTCTAACCGCAATTTCGTTGACCGTTGTGCTGGATGCGCTTTCCGTGGTTTCAATGACTGGAGTACCAGTGACCTCAACGGTCTCATTGACAGCCGAAACTTTGAGCGTCAGCTTGAGCGAGATTGCCTGTCCAACGGTGAGGTCGAGCTCCTTTTGCACTACAGTGGAGAAACCGGTTTTGGAAGCGGTCAACGTGTACCGTCCCGGATTCAATGATAGAAAGACGAACCTGCCGTCTGCGTCTGTCTTTTGCCTGGTTTCAGTTTGTGTGTCGAGGTTCCTGGCCGTAACATCCACATCAACAACAATGGCCCCGGTTTGATCCAGAGCGGTTCCCTGAATAACTCCAGTAGTGATTTGTGTTTGAGCGGGTGCAACGCCGGTTAGTGTGAAAGCGATAAGACACAGGAGGACGAGCCGTAACCTCACCATACAGAAACCCTCCGGAAAATGATTCGGAATTCTAATTCAGTTTCCAGGTGAATTGATATGGAAATTTCCAATCAAAATTATTTGAAATTTTCGGCTGGAGATCGCTTACAAATAACAGTTTGGTTAGTCAGAAACCTATAAACGCAGCAGAGCTGCCGCGTTACCACCAAGGATGGCGGCGCGATGTTCTGCTGAGATGTTCAGCGCCTTGATGCTTTGCAGCATTTTTTCAATGCTTCCGATCTGGTGGGGATAGTCACTGCCCGCCAGGATGTGATCTATGCCGGCAAAGGAAATGGCGAGCGCCAGAGCGTCGGGATCGAAGTTGACAGTATCGTAATAAAAGCGTTTCAAATAAGAACTCGGTGGACGAGAAATATTCTTACGGCATTCAGCAAATGCGTTGTAGCCGCGATCCAAGCGTTCGGCGAGATATGGAATCGCGCCGCCCAGATGTCCTAAAACCCAGCGAATGCGCGGGAAGCGTTCAGCTACGCCACTGAAAACCAACCCCGCTGCCGCCAGAGTGGTATCGAAAAGAAACCCGACCAGCGGCATCAGCCAGTAATCCATCATGGCTTCCACGCCAACCGGATTCGTTGGATGAATGTGGAGTACAGCGCCGAGCGCATCGGCGGCTTCATAGAGTTTCCAGAAACGCTGGTCGCTGAGCGCGGTTCCGTTAATATTGCTGAAAACCATTGCGCCGCGAAAGTGCAGTTGTTCCATTGCGCGGCGAAGTTCCGTCACCGATGCCGCCGGATCGTTCAGCGGAAGCGTACCCAGCGCGACAAATCTTCCTTTCTTGTCCGCAACTACCCGCGCGAAGCAATCATTTACCAGGCTGGCCAGCCTTGCTGCCGTGGCTGGACTTTCTACATGCGTTCCGGGAGTAGTCAAGGTGATGACGTGCGTGTCTACTCCGGCTTTTCGCAGTACCTGTTCGCGAAAATCAATGTCGCGATGTCCGCGGACGGCAATATTGTAGTCGCCCGGATAGTGCAGCCAGGGATTGCCTTCGCTATCGTGCGTGATCCGCACTGCGCTGGGCCCGCGTTCAAGCGCTGCAATGTACTCGGGCGGATAATAGTGATTGTGAAAGTCGATTAATCGCGTCATCGGGTCTTCCGGTCATCGCGTCATGTGAAAATTGCTTTTAGCTCAATACCGCGACCACAGAAAATACACGGGAAGTCCCAAAAGAAGCAAGCGCCTTACCAGAGGCCTACGCGAACTGCTGCAGCGGGTTGCCAATGATGCGGAAGGTCTGGAGAGCTTCGCGGGCGGAGCGCAGGCGCGTGGTGGTTTGCGTGACGGCGTCCATGCGGCAAACCAGATCTGCCAGGTTTCGCACTTTGCCCGCAGCCAGTTCCCGTCCGGCAATCGCAGCGAGCTGCGCGTTGGCGCGCAGGTTTACCGCTCCTGTTGAACCAAGATAACTCAGAGCTCGCCCGGAGGACACCATCCTGCATCCAAAAGGTGCTTCGCCGTCCCGTTTCAATGTGTCACAGGCGAAGCAGATCATGGCCGCGCACGGACGAAACTGGCGGTGAGCCGCAATGTCGCTCCAGCGCAATCCCATGTAGGCGGAAAGTCCTTCAGAACGTCCATGGCCGACATAGAGTACAAGCTTCGCGCCCAGGGACATGCGATGGCAGACTTCACGGCAGTTCATCTCCGTCGCAAACCAGTCCTCAACGCCGGAGTATCCGCCTGCTTCCAACCAGCGATGAAATCTGGAACCGAGCGTGAGAAAAGAGCGTCTCCACATGGCCATGATTCCGGCGCCCGATGTGGCCTGATGATTTCGGCTTCCAAGCCACCGCAAGAGATCATCGGGCTCATTGGCCGGCATCAGACTCACCGGCACACCCGCAATCAAGGGCGCAGACACAACTTTCTGTGGCGCGCAACGCCTGGGCACAACCAAGAGCAAGGCTTTGACTTCGTCGTCTGTGGCCCGGCACTGTGCTTCGAGACGCAGAATGGCATCCGGTGAATGCGGATGCTCTTCACGAACAAAGAGCATCCGCTCACCGTTTTCTTTCCAGTGCTGTGTGATGACCCGGCGAAACCGCTCAGGTGCAATACAGAGCAGCATGCGGTTTACCGATTGCCACCAGCGGCAGCGGCGCGAAGCGGCGCCGGCGCTCTGCGCGGTTCGGGTTTGAAGACTGCCTGGGCCAACTGCGCGTATTTCTTCCAGTCGATGCTGTTGTTCCCTCCCCAGCGTCCCCACCAGTACTTTTCCACGACCACAGCCTGCTGCTCACGCTCCAACTTATTGAAGTTGCCATTGGCGTGGGCCAGATCCGCATCCGTGACGTCATAGCCTCGGCCAAACATCTGTGAATCGAGCGCTTCCACCATGTACACGGGTCCCGCAGTGGTCGCCTGCCAGACGTGAGTGAGTTCGTGAATGAGAGTGTGCATGTTTTGATCAATGTGGTCCCAGGAAGCAAAGTTGATCACGTACATGGTCGTGAACGTTCGTCCTCCGTTGATCCAGTTGATCAAGTCTGCGGGAAGCGAGCCCACGGCCAATTTCACGCGGCCCAGTTCAATCGACCAGCCGAATACTTTTCTGGCCTCCTTGATTTCTGCTGCGTTGAGAGGACGATGGCCGCCAAACACTTCCATGATCACGGCAAAAGCCAACGCCAGCACGGATGCTCCACCCTTGACCGCAGCTTTGATGATTTCCAGCGGAGTCTTGCCCAAAGCAATCAGGCCCTGGAAGAAGCCCTTCCGGAAACCCTCTGCTACGTTCTGGCAGATGGCAATCACGGCGTCAGCCAGCTGAACTCCGATTTGCAGCAGACCTTCCAGTACCGTTCGAATGATTGAAAGCGCTGAACTGGCGATAGAGGCCAAAATCTCCGCCACTTTTTTGCCGAGCTGGTAAAGCGCCTGAACGACCTGCTTCAGAGCGTTGGCGGCTAGCCTGATGGCCTGGCTCAGGATCTCGGCAACCTTCCGGCCGGCGGCGAGGATGGCGCTCACGGCCGTCTTCACAACATTCAGCGCTTTGTTTGCCACCCACTCGAGCACAGAAAGAACGCTGCGCCCAGCAGCAAGCACTGCATGAACAAATTTCTCCAACGCATTCAGGCCATGTTTCACGGCTTCAGTGAGCAGCGACGCTACTGTGTGTCCCGCGGTCACCAGAGCGCGCGCAAGATCGCGAAGCCTGTCTGCCGTCCAACTCGCCACCTGCTCGACCACGTGGGTCAGGGCTTTTCCCGCCGCTTTCACAGCGTCAGTGACGGTGTGAACCATGCTTGTGACTACATCCACCACCTTCCCGGCGGCCTTCTTAAATTGGTCTCCCACCCACTTAACCGCGCTGCCGGCCGTCCCTTCAGGCTTATTGGCAAGATTTTGATTCAATACGGAGCCGGCAATTTCCAGCCATTCGAGTACCGGATTCATGGTCCCGCCCGCCGCGAAATAATCTTTCATATAGCTTTGGGCATGATTTTGCGTGAGTTCCCCAATCTGATGAACGGCAACCGCACTGAGTTTTTGCTGATGAAAGGCAGTGCATACCATCTGGCGTTCTTTCGGACCCTGCGCCCACTGGAAGAGCGCGCGGGCATGGTCCTCATCACCGTGTTCGGATTTGGCGTGCTCCAGTACGGCTTTTGAGAGTTTGAGAGCATCGTCTGGTGAAGTTTTGAATACATGCGTCATAACCGGGGCTACCTGCCCGGGTCGCAGCTTGATCTCGCGAAGTGACGCCGCAGCAGCGGTGATGGTCTTAGTATCAATCTTTGCGACCAGCCTGGCCGCACTGGCCGGCTGCATTGCGGCCGGTTTGATTAATCTGCCTGCGGTTAGAAAGTTTATTGGTCCCTTTCCAGCAGGAACAGTCTTTGTGCCAGTGGAAACAGTCTTTGTAGCTGCCATAAGGTTCTCCTTTCGGGCGCACAGAACGCG
Source organism: Candidatus Angelobacter sp. (assembly GCA_036518395.1). Taxonomy (GTDB): domain Bacteria; phylum Acidobacteriota; class Terriglobia; order Terriglobales; family Acidobacteriaceae; genus Angelobacter. The sequence goes on from DATDNH010000244.1 coordinate 12,307, forward strand.
GCCCTTGGTGTTCAGATCAAAATAGTGCTGGTGCAACAGAAGTTAGCAACTCTGCCGTACCAGAGAACAGGATGTTCCCCTGATATTAAGTGAAAACTACAGCAGAATCGTTTCAAATAACTTCTTAGGCCAGATCGCGCGTATAGTCGCTCCTATGGTTAGTAAACGCATGCAATGGCCTCTTCCCTAAATTCCGTAATCAGGCTTGAGCTGAGCGTGTGCCCGCGCCAAAACGATTCCTGAAAAAGTACACGGGAAGTCCCAGAAGAATCAAGCCTATTCCTATAGCGCTGTCGCGCGGATTGGCCAAGCACTGGTTTAGCGCAATAGCGACAGCGGCGACAATGAAAGTCGCCGCCACAAAGAAGTAGCCGCGCGTGAGAACCACCGGGCGATAACCGCGAGAACGGAGGACAAACAAACCGGCCGCCAGCAAAGCGAAACAAAACCATTCCGTGTACACCACACGCGTGAACAAGGCGCGATAACTGTTGGTCGCAACCAAAACCGCCGCCCAGACGCCCTGCGCCACGATAGCGAGATAAGGAGTGTGGCGGCGCGGATGCACCGCGCCCATCCAACTGAAGATCAAACCGTCCTGCGCCATGGCGTAATAAACCCGAGGGCCGGCCAGAATAATTCCATTCAGACCACCCAGCGCTGAGAGCACGACGAGTGCGGCAATGACGCTACCACCCCTGACGCCGAGTACACGCTCGCTGGCATCAGCGGCAACATGCGCCGAACGCGCCACCTCATCCAGTGGTAAAACGTATTGGTAAGCTGCATTGATCAACATGTAGCATGCGGTAACGATCAGCGTGCCCCATAGCAACGCCCGAGGAAGCGTACGTTCAGGATCCTGCGTCTCCCCGGCTGAGTACGTGACCATGTGCCAGCCACCGAATGCAAACAGCCCTGCTGCGATAGCCAGTCCATAAGCGGTGATTGAAATCTGGCCTGGACGGCTGGCCGCCGGCAATGCATGATGTGCTCCGGCGCCGAAAGAAAATAACAATACAACCAGTAGAACAAGCGCCGCCACCTTAACGACCGTAAGCGCAAGCTGCACCGTACTGCCGAGTCTCACGCCTAGATAGTTGATGACGGAAAGAAATATGATCGCTGCAATCGCCAGCAGCCGAATGGTGACTTCTCCTGCGGGGATGAAATAGGCGAGATAACGTGCCAGAATCACTGCTATTGCGGCAATGATTCCTGAATGAGCGCTCCAGAACATGGCCCAGCCCCAGAGAAATCCCAGAGCAGGGGAGAAGATTTGTTTCAGAAAAACGTAGACTCCGCCAGTCTGGGGAAAGGCGGCCGCCAGCTCAGCGCAGACGAGCGCTCCGCATAAGGTCAGCAGGCCCGCCATCAGCCACACCAGCAACGCGCCCGAGGTGCTGGGGACCAAGCGAATAATCTCAGAAGGCTGAATGAAAATCGAAGCGCCCAGAATGATGCCAACAACAATGGCCGCCGCGTGAGGCAACCGGATCGAACGGCGCAGCGCAGGAGGCATGTGAGAGTGTCAATCTATCACGGAGGGGCAACGGAACAAAAAACAAGACCTCCACTGCACAAACGCAGACTCTGTTGAAGGTCTTGGATTGGATTTTCATGATCGCAATCTCGGAGAAGATCCTCCCTTTCGCTGAGAACATAATGAACCGGGTTCACCATGTTTTCCTCTTTCTATCGAACCACAATTTCAACTCTTTTCTTATTCCTATTCAACTTCGCTGCAGGGCAAACACCCAATCCGGCTCTGCTGGAAGGATCTGTGGTCAATAAAATTACCGGCGCTCCGGTACGGCATGCGCAAGTGATGTGCACCAGGGTGCCCACAGACAGCTCTTCCATGCTGGGCACAGAAACTGACGCCGATGGCCACTTTTCCATTTCCGTTGATGCGGGCTCGTACCGTCTTTGGGTCGAGCGGTCCGGTTTTGCTCATCAGGTTTATGGATCGCATACGCCGGGAGGCGCTGGAATCGTGCTGAGTGTGGCGGCCGGACAGCGGGTCCGCGACGTCAACTTTCGTATCGTGCCGCTCGGGGCAATTGCCGGCCGCGTAATGGACGAGGAAGGCGAGCCTCTTCAGGGCGCTGCCGTTCAAGTGTTGAGATTCAGTTTTGCCGGTAGCCAGCGGATGTTAATTCCCGTTTCGGGAGCCAGCTCGAATGATCGCGGTGAGTACCGCATCTACAGTTTGCCCGCGGGCCGATATTTTCTTATGGCCACACCCCGCGCAACGCAGTTGGCGCGGCCCGAGACCGTGGCGCTCACGCCGGAAATTCAAGAGCCTTTTGCGCCAGTCTACTATCCCGGCGTCCTGGATTTGAGCGCCGCGTCAATGATTACGCTGGGTGCAGGCGCCGAACTTACGGATGCCGACTTCCACATGCAGAGAGTGCGCGCCCTGACTATTCGGGGACGTCTCTACAGCCCGGTAAATGATTTTGCCGACAGCCAGATTCAGGTTGTGCTCGCACGTCACGACGACAACTCGGCATCCTCTATTAATCGAATTTCCGCAACCGTTGATGCCTCCAGCGGACGATTTGAATTTCGCGGCATTGCTCCAGGGCCGTATCTGCTCGTGGCTTCCCAAATCCATGACGGGCGAATTCTTTCCGGCCGAGTAGCCATTGAGGTAACTGCAGCTGCGCCTCAGGAAAATCTCGCCGTCACGCTCTCACCGGCGTTCGAGATTTCAGGGAGAGTCGAAGTCGAAGGTGGCTCAAGCTGGAAGCTCGAGAAGGCCACGGTTCGGCTGCAATCGCGTGACGGTCTGGCGCCGGGCCCGCAACCAACAAGCAAAGTCGGAGCAGACGGAACTGTTCGCTTCACTGGAATCACTGCGGGGCCGTGGGAACTGATGTTCGATTCTTTGCCCGAAGATCTCTGGATCAAGAGCGTCACTCTTGGTGGCGTTGATGTATCCAGTGGAGAACTCAACTTCTCTGCCGGCCAGCGCGGCCCGCTTCATATCCTGCTTGCAGCCAGAGGCGCACAGGTTTCGGGTTCCGTCACACGCGAGAGCCACGCTGTTCATGCGACTGTTGTGCTGGTGCCTGCAGCCGCCGACCTTCAAAAACTCCCGCAGCTTTACCGCTCGATCGTCACCCATGATGACGGCAAATTCTTCTTCAAAGGAGTCTCTCCCGGCGCTTACAAATTGTTTGCCTTTGAAGAGGTGGAAATGTTCGCATGGCTCGACCCAGATTTTCTCAAATCAGTCGAGTCACTCGCGGAACCTGTTTCTGTTAGCGAAGGAGAAAGAGTCAGCCGCCAATTAAATTCGATCCCTGCAGAGGCCCTCCTGCCGGAACGATGAATGAGCATCGGCTCGGCTTTATCGAGGAGTTTGCGCCCCCTTTTGGGCCGATGTACCGCCAGAACATGCTCTTCCCTACCTGGGCATCGTTTGGCCACGTGTGAGTAGCTGGACCCCGCCCGGCATCAACTGAAGTGGGCTTGCTTTCCTCCTCTACAACGACTAATGTGGCGCGCATGCCAGAGTTTCTCGTTCCCGGTGTGTACGTGCAGGAGATCTCGACTGGGCTGAGTCCCATTGAAGGAGTGTCCACGAGTATCGCGGGGTTCGTCGGCATTGGCCAAATCACGAATCCTCCTGCATTGATCACAAGCCTGGCGGACTTTGAAAGATCCGTCGCCAATCCAAGTTCAAATTTTTTCCAGGCGGTGCGTGGCTTTTTCTCTAACGGTGGCAAGCGCGGCTACGTGGCTGGGATTTCTGGAAAAAACACCGTGCAATCTGCTCTTGACGCCCTCGCGGGCACCAAGATCTCCCTGCTGGCCTCTCCGGACCAGGACCAGTTTCCCGGCGCTGCAGCAGCAATGACCTCTTACTGTGAGCAGCGCAAGGATTGCTTCTGCATTTTGCAATCGCCACAGGCCACACTCAGTCAACCGCCCGCCGAACTGGTGCACAGTGATTTTGCGGCCTATTACGGGCCCTGGATCAAAATAGAGGCGTTCACTGGGAACGCGACTGTGGATATCCCTCCCTGTGGACACATTGCCGGGACTTACGCGCAGACGGATTCGCACCGCGGTGTACAAGCGATGCCGGCAAACACGCCGTTGACTTTAGCCCTTGATGTTTCGCAAGTGATCGATCCGGTTACGGCGGAACGGTTCACGTCCCAGGGTGTGAATGTCATCGTAAAAATCCCGGGAAGAGGCACCTTGTCGCAAACTGCAGTTACGACCAGCACGCATGCTGAGTGGAAATACGTCAATGTAAGGAGATTGTTGATCTTTCTCGAGCAGTCGCTCATTCAGGGGCTGCAGTGGACGGTCTTCGAACCCAATACGCCGACACTGTGGGCCAGGGCGAGACTGGTTGTGGAAGAATTTCTGAGAATGCTTTGGACGAAGAAAATTTTTGCGGGAAATACGACGAAGGAAGCCTTCTTTGTCCGGTGCGGCACGAATACCATGACCCAGAACGACATTGACTCCGGGCGCATGGTCATCATCGTGGGAGTAGCTCCTCTGAAGCCAGCCGAGTTCGTTGTTATCGAGATCACATCCGTGAGCGGCAAGTCCCCGACAAAGCCCTGAACAAGATACAAAGACGAAAGTCCGTTGCAGCGCGATCCGGGCAATCCCCTCGCCGGCATTTTTTGGCGTCATCTGAAAGGACAATCGCGTCAGCCGCACCAAAGTTTGGGTTTCACCAGAGGGCGGCAAACCCGCGCTGCCGGCGTGTGTATCCAACTGAGAGCGGCTCTGTCTGCCCGAGAGTCGGGGGCCCCTTTGAGCACTCATGGGAAGATTCGCCTGGTTAGCAGTCCAAAGCGCGCAGCGTCACCGTCCAACACGCGGTTGATCCTGGGGAACTATATCGCGGACGTTCTCCTGAACACGCGCGGAAACGTCACGATTTATCACTGGATTGTCCAGCAGGTTGGCTCGCCTGCGATCATTCAATGGGGCCAGGAGTACACCTTCAATGAGGCCAAGGCTGCCGCCCAGCTCTATCTTGAAACGCTCTACAGTAAAGGCGAAGCAAAAAGAGCGTGATACAGAATTTTTAGATCGCCGAATCTTTGGACACTGGATTCTTTTGTATACTGATTGAGTTTTTTCTGGCCGAAATACATCGGAGGTGCTGAAAAATGTCTTTTGGTCCCCGGCAATCTGTTCGCATTTTGATTGCTTGTTTTTTCACTGTTCTGTTCGCCATTCCTCCTGACGTTTTGGCGCAAGATCACGTTGTAAAGCCTTCTGACCTGCAGCAGGAGATAATCAAGGCGACGCAAACGCGACAGCACAACCTGGAAACATTACAAAGTTTTCTTTCAACTCCCGCTGCGGAAAAGGCACTGAAATCGGCTAAGCTGGATCCGCAACAGGTCAAGACCGCCGTTGCCATGCTCAGTGACGACGATGTAGCGCAGCTTTCTTCGCGCGCGGAAAAAGCGCAGAGTGATTTTGCCGCCGGAAGGATCAGCGATCGTGATCTGATCTGGATTATCGTGGCTATCGTCGCTCTGATCTTAATTATTGTGGCGGTGCGTTAGACGTCCCATGAAGCAGTTGTTTTTGGCCCTGTGTCTCTGCGGCTTCATCATGGCTGTGGACAAATCCGGCGTGTGGCTGGACGTGCCGTTCGTAAAGCAGGAAAAAGATGCGTGCGGCGCAGCCAGCATCGCGATGGTCATGCAGTACTGGTCGCGGCAGCAGGCCAAGCCTGAATTGGGAGCGGATGCCGGAGAGATCCAGCGTCTGCTCTATTCCGCTGCCGGCCATGGAATTTATGCTTCTGACCTGGAACACTATTTGCAGGAACACGGTTTCCAGACCTTCTCTTTTCAGGGTGGCTGGGATGACCTGAAAGAGCACTTGGAAAAAGGACGTCCACTGATCGTCGCTGTGAAACCATCACACCGGAATCCGGAACCGCATTACGTGGTTGTAACAGGACTGGACTGGGAACGCAGGCTGGTAATGATCAACGATCCGGCACAGCGCAAACTGCTTAAAGAGGAATGGCCGCGATTCGAAAAACAATGGAGCGCCGTGGGTAAATGGACGCTGCTCGCCGTGCCCATGCCCCCAGCGCATTGATCTTTCGCGGCACAATCCTCTTGTTGTTTGTATCTTGCTCCCTGGCCTTTGCGTTGCCACTGCAGGATGCGCAGGACCTCGCAACAGCGCAAAAACTTTCGGCGGAAGAGCGATGGCAGGATGTGGTTTCGCTGGTGGAACACATTCCTCAGCCCTCACCCGATCTTCAGTTCTACCACGGACTTGCCCTGGCCCACCTGGAACGCTGGGACGATGCGCGAAGGGTATTCGTGTCTGCGCGCCATGCCCAGCCCGGAGATAAACGGTTTCCCACTGAACTGGCTGGGCTCGCATTCAGGCGGAAAAAATATCCTGAAGCTGCGGCGTATCTTCGTGCGGCGCTGCGCCTGGATCCCAAAGACAATTACGCCAACGATTTCCTCGCCACAGTTTATTTCCTTGAAGGCAATCTCGAAGCGGCATTGAAATACTGGAATGGATTGAATGATCCCAAACCGCGGATAGAACAAGTGCGGCTGCCGGAAAAGCTCAGGGTGAATCCTGTATTGCTGGACCACGCTTTTGCATTTTCTCCGGCAAGCATTCTGGTGCGTGAAGAGTTGCTGGCCACGGAAGCACGCTTGAATATGCTGGAGGTTTTTCCCAGCTATCGTCTGGACCTGCTCGCCCACGAAAACGACAAGTTCGATCTGCAATTTCAGGCCCAGGAGCGCAATGGCTGGGGAAACAGCATGCTTGAAGCGCTGCTGGGGACATTTCGTGGCTTGCCATTTCAGGAGGTCAATCCTGAATACTTCAACATACATGGATCGGCGACCAATTTTGTCTCACGGTTTCGCTGGGACGCTCAAAAGCGTCGAGTGACAGCATTTTTATCCGGGCCGTTCCTGCGGAATCCGCAGTGGAGGTATCGTCTGAGCACTGACGGTCGCGATGAAAACTGGGAAATTCGAAAATCCTTTGCAGGGATTGCTCCCGCACTTGCGGGGCTTAATCTGCGTCGGGCCGAAGTGGCCGCAGAGATTACACGTTTAGTCGGCTGGCGCTGGAGTTGGTCTGCCGGTGTACAGCTTTCTCGTCGCGATTACCGCGATGTCGCAGTCGGAACCGCACTGACGCCGAGTTTACTGGCTCACGGATACGAATTGTCCGAACTGATGCGGCTCAGGTACCTGCTGTGGCGCGTTCCGGAGCGCAGGCTCACTCTGGACAGCGAAGTTTCCGCTCAAGCTGGACGGCTCTGGTCCACTTTGCCTGAATCATTTTTGAAAACTCAGGCTGAAGTGAATTTGCGCTGGCTGCCCCGCTCGCGCGGTGACGATTACGCCACACGATGGGTCTTACAGGCGGGAAATATTGCCGGTCAGTTTCCTTTTGACGAACTCTTCATGCTCGGCCTGGAGCGTGACAACGATCTCTGGTTGCGAGCGCACATCGGCACGCGCGACGGCCGCAAAGGCAGCGCTCCTCTCGGCCGCCGCTATTTCCTTTCTAACTGGGAAACAGACAAAAACGTCTACCGCAATGGAATCTTCACGGTTAAGCTCGGGCCATTTCTCGACACGGGGAAAATTGGCGGCGTAGTGTCCGCGCTGTCTTCACAGAAATGGCTGTGGGATGCTGGTGCGCAATGCAAAGTCTCGGTGTTTGGCGTTGGAGTATCGCTTATTTACGGCAAAGATCTTCGATCGGGAAATAATGCGTTCTATGCAACGGTTGCAAGATAGCACAGTAACTTCATGACTGAATCATGAGTACTGTGAAATCAGCACCACAGTTCGCTGTACGATCTCTCATTCGTTAACATCGCCTGTAAATATTTGTTTATCCGTTGACGCTTGTAGTGCATTCCTGTCAGTCCCAATGGTAATTTTTCCACTTTACTTTAGTACATGTACCCACCTTTAAGTGATTGATCCAGAGTAGCTTAATTCAGTGCTCCTGATTGGCATAGCTTTTGCAATCAGCTCCAGTGAGGTGAAGGTCATGAAGAAAGTCTTACTCGCTTCTGTGTTGTTGGCAGCTACCTTTGCGGTGGCCGGTGACAAGTCTTACCAGACCGGCTCGCTTAAGGAGATGACGTCAGTTGAATGCGGTGTTGATCAGAAGAGTGGCACGAGTTTTGTTGGCGACCTGCTGGGCACAGATAATGGTCACAGCCAGGCGCGCAAGACCTTCTGTGCTGAGTACGTGCTGGAGACCGCGCGGACCGTTTATCACATCCGGCCGCGGGAGCAGAAGAATCCTGTGTTGTTGCCGGTGGGTCAGACTGCCGAGTTCAGAATGAAAAAGGACCGCATGGTCCTGCGCGTTCCTGAAGGCGACAACAAAGAACGCGAATACGATGTGGTATCCATGTCGCCGGTTCAAAACAATTCAGCCGTCGCCGCGAAAAAATAGCTGACGACGGATTTCGCTAAGCGCCAATGGCTACAGGCCAGCGGCGCTTTTTATCTTCCGAATCCGGCGCCCGGCATCAACCTCATTACGAATGCTAGCCCGGCCAGGACGGCAGCGTAATACAGCGTCAGGTTAGAGCTGCCCTCTTCCGGGTCATCTCTTGTGAATAATCGGTACACCAGACCCGCTGCCACCAGCAGCAGCACCCATTCTTCCAACACCAGAGCCAAAGCAATGCTAACCGCAAGGATCGCCGCCCGTCCTAATTTGTTGATGGCCAGAACCGCTTGTCCACCATCGAGAATCCAGACGGGGGCCAGATTGAGAATGTTGAGCCAGGCGCCTGCACGGGCCAGCGCTGCCCAGACCATGTTGCCGGTGTAAAAGTAAACCAGCCCGGCGACGCCGGCCGCGAACCATCCCGCCAGCGGGCCTGCAAGACTCACTGCCGCGCGCGTCTCCAGCGAGACACCCATCGCCTGCCATTTCACGTATGCCCCAAGTCCGGGAAGAAAGACCGGCATCTCTGCCGGCAATCCTCTCCGCTTGACATCAATGAAGTGGCCCATCTCATGGATCAGGATCATTACGGCAAAGCCGATGCCGAACCAAGCTCCATAGAGCTGCCAGTAGATCACAATGAAAGCGCCAAAGCTGAGCAGAAATTTCAATTTGAAAAGGAGCAGGAAAAGAGTCTTGAACTTGGCCAGCAGAACAGCTATCGGCGCAAGCGGCGCAAGCCATTTGGCCCATCGTTTTCGCGTGTCGGGAGCACCGGGTGCATGGATGGTAGTTTCCAGTTCGCGAATGTGGCTTCGAATCCACTCTGCCTGCTTGGAGGCCTGTGGGAGGAGTTGCAATGCTTGTTGCCACTGTTCGCGCGCATCCCACAACGAGCCGTTGGCCTCAAAGGCGCGGGCACGCGCGGCCGTGCGCTCGAGTTGCTCCTCGTGCACGAGCGCATGGCACTGCGGACAATCCAGCGCCCCCGGCGGAAGCTCGCCTGAGCAGCGCTTACAGATACGATTTAAATTGGCAGTAGAAGTAGACACTCTTTATAGCTTACAGGCGAGTGGCCAGTGTTTGCAGCATCAGAGGCAAGAACAGCAGTTTCGGGAGCCAAGTCACCGGACAGACTGCGCTTTGGCAGCCGTCAGTTTCCACGCAATCTTCATTCCTACAAACAGGATGATCAAACCAATGAGGCCGCGACGGGGATCCGCCTGCAATTCCAGAAATGGAGAAGCGAGTCCGGCGGCCACCACTTGTCCAAGCCCTACGTCGCTTACGGTCAGTTTTCTCCCCATGAAAATAAGCGGAATTATAGAGAGAGAAACTGCAGCATAGGTAAAGGCGGCGGCTGTGATCTGGTGGCGCCTGCCGCCGACTCCCTTCGATCCCATCAGCACGGCTTTGGCTACGATAACGCCGACAAGGAGCGACATGTAACCGATACGGAGATTGGTGACAACCATAAAACCGGCATATAGCGCCATGCCCACTGCCGCTCCAATCAAGCCGGTGAACAGCGCGGGCAAGAATCCGTTTTCTGTGCTGGAAGAGGATGCAGGCGGCAGCGGGATCTGTGGCGGCATCCGGCGTGCGCTCTCCGCACAAGTTGCGCATGCTATCGCTCCGCTGACGCGGTGAGTGGCTCCGGTAACGGCTTGCCCGCAAAGCGTGCACGTATCCGTCCCGGGCCTGGTCGCATTACCATATTGAGACGTAGCAATGGTGGACATTTGCGGAACATAACATGTGAATCCGGGGTGGGAAAGATTACTTTAATACATTCACGCTTGGAAAATGCTGTTGAACAGCAATTGAAAAGTTCCGCTTATCTAGGGCTTCGGCATCACGCTAAGACTTGGCTGCTGTCATTCTCCAGGCAATACTCATTCCCACAAACAGAATGACAAGCCCGATTATGCCACTGCCGGTATTGTCACTCAGGTCAGTAAAGGGGGACGTCAATCCTATTTGGATGAGCTTACTCAATGGAATGATATTCAACAATCCCGGCGCCAGGTGGAGAGCAACAGGAATGCCCGACAAGGATACTGCGGCGTAGGTCAGCAAAGCCGCCGTGATCTGATACTTAGTACCGCCAAACCCCTTCGATCCCACCATCATGAGTTTGGCGACAATGAAGCCAACCGCCAAAGACATATACCCGATTTCAATGCTGGTGAGGATTACAAAGCCTGCATACAAAGCACAACCAATGGCTGCGCCACCAATGCCAAAGAGCAGTGCGCGAGGAAAAGCGCCATCAGCGCTGGGCACAGGCGCAGGTGGTGCGGGTGGAGGCGAGTATTGGGCAGTACCGAATTGAAGGTTGTCAGGCATGACGGGGAAAATAGCACGAGAGGCGGCTGGCAGCAATCAAATTCGTACGCTTCCCGGCCGAGAGGAAATACAATGCTCTTCCACCGCCTGATCTACCGCTTCATCGCTGCGCGATGACGTCTGCCTAAAGACCCGCGATTCGCAATCGAATCGCTAGACGCTATACTGGCAGTGGGTCAGTTCTGATTGAACTAGCCCATTCCTGCCCAGTAAATCGCATTGAACAGCAACTGGAAGGTTCCCTCGGTCTGCGCGCGGTGCTGCACGCGAAAACCGAACATCACGATTTTGCCTTTGCCTTTCGTAAAACTTACGGCTGCCGCTTTGCGTTCCAGCCGCTCCGCTCCATGCGCGTAGCCGGAAATCAGAATGTCCTTGGCGTCGTCGGGATACCATGCAATGACTGAACGCTCAATCTCCGGCGCCGGCGCAGAAGTTTGAAATGCCACTGGAGTATCGAAGAATCCTGCCACTTCAGTTGGCATTCCCCACGCGACCGGGTGTGCGGTATCGAGATAAATGCGCAGAAGCGATCCCGGTATATTGAAGTCTGAAGTTGATACCGCTCTTCTTCCTTCGCCGCCGCTTGCGCTGAGTACATTTCTCAAGGGAAGATTGAATTCTTCTCCGGAAAGAGCATCCGCCGCCCGAGCCAGCGTAATGAGCGTACCGCCTTTCTCCACAAACTCACGCAACGCGCGCAGGCCTTCCCTGCCAATTCCGCCACTGTACTCTGGCGGAAAATCTTCGAAGTAGCCTTCGCGGCTGGCCCTGCCCTCAAGGATGACTTCGCGTGACGAATCAGGAAGAATGATTACGTCCCACGAGGCATTCAGATTTCCTGCACGTACATCCTTGTTTTCAATGTTCTTGACCGGAAATCCATATTGCTCCAGCAGGAATCGGGTCCAGCCTTCATCCAGCGACGCCACGTAAGGTTTGTACAACGCCACGCGCACCGGCTTGAGCGGAACAGCACCCTGCGGCAAATCTGGACGCGCTTTCAGCGTCAGGTGCATCTTCTCCGCACTCGAAGCCAGCGACCCGCCGGCACGAAAAACCACCTCCGGCGCTTGTTCTGACCGTTGCGCGATGTACACCTGCTCTCCTGCTTTTTGCGCGGCGTTGATCAGCGCAGACACGCTGTTCCTGGTAGCAGAAATTGAATAGTAGCTCCCCTTTCCTTCCAGGCCGCCAGTCGGCCATGGTACGTTGCTGATGATGCCAGACGACTGTTGCTCGCCGGATGGCAACCTCACCTTTTCCGCCTTCACGCCCATCATCAGCGGCAGCGACCAGGCAGCCACGTCGTATGGCTCAAGAATGCCGCTTCCCGAGACAGGCCGGACTTCCGGATAGCGCTGTATACCCATCATCTCTTCTACAAAACGGCCGTAGGGTTGAGCGGTTGCGATCAGGAATGATTTCTTATCGCTCGCGAGTCGCACTTCAACGCCGTGCTCCACCATTAGTGCCGCGAGGCGCGTTGCAGTAATGGGATCACGCTGATCATCGAGTGGAATACGCCAGTACTCGTCCGCGTTTGCCGTCTGGACGGCCTGATTCGCCATGCGCGCCACACCACGCATCAGTTCTTCGCGATACTTGACCACTGTCTCCAGCGCGCCATCCGAAACCAGCAACTCGTAATCCATGATGTCGCGCAGACGCCATGTGCCGCCGGGCCAGGGATTGGGAAAGTTGATCTGCTGCTCGTACGTGACCAGGCCCTTGCTGCCGCCCTGAAGTTCTGTCGGCGAAATCTGCATTGGAGTGGCGATGCGCGCTGACGCAACCTCGGTCAGCACGCCATACATGTTTTTCCACCATCCAGTGTTGCGCGTGCCGCCGGGCCAGTACGCGTCAAATGAATAGCCATAAATTACGCCGGACTTCCCTGCCTCTTCCAGCCGCCAGCCCATGGTAGCGCCCATCAAGTTGTTACCGCGATGCACCAGCGGATTCACCAGCTTTGCCACCGGATCAGCATTGGGTGGAATGTAAATGCGTGGGCCGTACGATCCCATCTGGTGCTCATCCAGCCAGAACTGAGGAAACCACTCGTGATAAACCATGCGATTTACATTTTTCGTTTCTGCCTGCGTGAGCATGTACCAGTCGCGGTTGTTATCGTGTCCAACATAGTGGTGATAAAGGTAGGGCATGGGACCGCCTTCATATTTCGTGCCCAGATACTTGCGATACCACTCCGTCACCATGGTTTCGCCATCGGGATTTAACGACGGCACCAGCAGCACAATCGCCTCGTTGAGGCGATGCATGGTCTCAGAATCCTGCGCCGTGGCCAGTTTATAGGCCCATTCCATCGCCATCTGGCTGGAGCCGATTTCGGTTGAGTGAATATTGCAGGTGATCAATAAAATGAACTTGCCGTCATGCACCAGTTGATCGATCGCTTTGGCATTCAGGCCGCGCGGGTCAGCCAGCTTGCGCGCGATCTCTTGATAATGTTGCTTGTTGCGCAGGTTCTCCTCGCTCGAGATGACGGCCATGATCATGTCGGCTCCAAGCGTGGTCTTGCCAAGCGTCTCGACTTCGACGCGAGGCGACGCACCGGCCAGTGCCTTGAAATAGGCGGTGATCTGGCTGTAATCGGCCAGTTTGCGGTCAGCCCCCACTTCAAACCCCAGAAACTCTGAAGGCGTGGGAAGGTGCGCGGCCTTCTTTTGCGCCGCCGCCGCCAGGAAAATGAACGACGAAAAAACCAGAACTGCTGCGAGCTTGCGATGAATTTTGATCATGATGGCTCTGTCGTGAAGCGTAACAGTATGCACCTTGAGACAGGGTTTCGGGAAGGAGGATTTGGCATGATGGAATTTTCCGATGAACCAATGGCTCGCTGGTTGAAGGTCGCCTGCTCAGAAATTGCCCGATGGCATCAGTGACAATTAAGATAAGTAATTACCTTCTACGCGATGAGCACATCAAAATCAGTTCCGGAGGCTGTGAGCAGCCCTGCTCCTGGTCCAGGTAATTTCGTCCGCGAAATCATGCTGGAGGACCTGAAGACCGGCAAATATGGTGGCCGGGTACACACCCGGTTTCCTCCCGAGCCTAATGGCTATCTGCATATCGGTCATGCAAAGTCCATCTGCCTCAACTTCGGGCTGGCGGCGGAGTTCGGCGGTAAAACCAACGTCCGCTTTGACGACACGAATCCCGAAAAAGAAGAACTCGAATACGTTGAATCCATCATTGAAGACGTGCGCTGGCTCGGCTTCGACTGGGAAGACCGCCTTTTTTATGCTTCCGACTATTTTGACCAGCTTTATGAGTGGGCAGTGCAGCTCATCAAGGCTGGCAAAGCCTACGTGGACGATTTGAGCGCGGAAGAAATTCGCGAACACCGGGGCACGCTCACCAAGCCCGGCAAAGAGAGCCCGTATCGCAATCGGTCGGTGGAGGAGAATCTGAATCTGTTTAACCGCATGCGAGCCGGTGAGTTTCCCGATGGGTCCCGTGTGCTGCGCGCAAAGATTGACATGGCTTCACCCAACCTGAACATGCGTGATCCGGTTATGTATCGCATTCTGCATGCAGAACACCATCGTACCGGCAATAAATGGTGCATCTATCCCATGTACGATTTTGCCCACGGCGAATCAGACTCGATTGAGAAGATCACGCACTCTATCTGTACGCTGGAGTTTGAAGATCATCGCCCGCTTTACAACTGGTTTGTAGAGGAGCTTGGGATTTTTCATCCCCAGCAAATCGAATTTGACCGTCTGAACCTTACTTATACGCTGCTGAGCAAGCGGAAGCTGCTGCAACTGGTCCAAAACGGGAATGTACGCGGCTGGGACGATCCGCGCATGCCGACGCTCTCCGGCATGCGCCGGCGCGGCTACACGCCGGAGGCCATTCGCAACTTCTGCGCTGCAATTGGTGTTTCCAAAACCAACGGTATCATCGAGCTGGCCATGCTCGAGCACTATCTGCGTGAGGACCTGAACAAGCGCGCCCCCCGGGTGATGGCCGTGCTGCGTCCCCTGAAGCTGGTCATCGATAACTATCCTGAGGGCCAGGTTGAGCAGATGGAAGCAGTAAACAATCCCGAGGACGCGAGCGCGGGAACACGCAAGGTGCCTTTTTCACGGGTGCTCTACATTGAACAGGACGACTTTCGCGAGAATCCTCCCAAGCAGTACTATCGCTTGTCGCCGGGGCGCGAGGTGCGGTTGCGTTACGGATATCTTGTCACCTGCACCAGCGTGGTGAAGGACGAAAAAACCGGTGAAGTTGTGGAAGTTCACTGCACCTACGATCCTGCAACGCGAGGCGGCAACACGCCAGACGGCCGCAAGGTCAAGGCCACAATTCACTGGGTCTCGGCGACTCACGCTGTCGATGCGGAAGTGCGGATCTATGAAAATCTGTTCACCAAAGAAAACCCCGATGCAGTGGAAGAAAGTCAGGATTTCACCGCGAATCTAAATCCCAAATCGCTGGAAGTCATCCCCAACGCGAAGTTTGAACCGTCTCTTGCCAACGCAAAGCCGGGCAATCGCTTCCAGTTTGAGCGCCTGGGATATTTCAATGTGGATAAAGATTCGAAAGCCGGGAAACTGGTCTTCAACCGCACAGTGCCGCTGAAAGATACCTGGGCAAAGATCGAAAAACGCGAAACAAAGAAAAGTTAGCCGCTGATCCGTGCAGATCACCGCAGATATGCTACAAGTCTGATTCGCGTATTTCGCGTTAGTTCGCGGCCAAGAACCTTGGTCAATTTTTTACAAGACTGCTCTCTGCTTTCCTGACAAAATCACCGTGAATTCCGGTTTTGATAGGATTCATTTTTCATGTCAGACCAGCAACAAGCAACAGCGGCTTCGCCACAATCGTCGGGCCATGGCCGGGCTGCCTTCATCTTCATCTTTATTACCGTTCTGTTGGACATGCTTGCTCTTGGCGTCGTTGTGCCCGTGCTGCCGAAGCTGGTTATTCAATTCGAGCACGGCGACATTTCCATAGCGGCAAAACAGGTTGGAATCTTCGCCTTTATCTGGGCGGCAATGCAGTTTGTGTTTGCGCCGGTCATCGGCGTGCTCTCAGATCGCTTTGGCCGGCGGCCTGTCGTATTGCTGTCAAACTTCGGTCTCGGATTTGACTATCTGTTAATGGCCTGGGCCCCGACCCTGAACTGGCTGTTCCTCGGCCGCGTGATCTCCGGAATCACCTCAGCCAGTTTTCCCACCGGTGCGGCCTACATCGCCGATGTCACTCCGGAAGACCAGCGCGCGGCCAAGTTTGGCATGCTGGGCGCGGCGTTTGGTTTGGGCTTCATTATCGGACCGGCGCTGGGAGGGTTTCTCGGCACATTCGGGCTGCGGTATCCCTTCTGGGTGGCCGGAGCGCTGAGTCTTCTGAACGCTGCCTATGGATATTTCATCCTGCCGGAATCACTCCCGCCGGAGCGGCGCCCGAGGAGCTTCAGCTTACGCAAGGCGAATCCTGTGGGTTCCCTCATTTTGTTGCGTTCACACCCTGAACTGGCAGGGCTTGCGTGCGCTTTATTTCTTTATTATCTGGCACACGAATCATTGCCCAGCATGTGGGTGATCTACACCGATTACCGTTATCGCTGGGGCCCGGGAATTACCGGTGGTGTGCTCGCTGCTGTCGGCGTAGGCTCAACTCTGGTTTCCGCCCTGTTGATTTCCATCGCCATCAAACGCCTGGGCGAACTGCGCACGCTGTTTACCGGATTGTTCTTTGGAATTATCGGATTCGCGGTGTACGCCTGGGCGCCCAGCACCACGATTTTTTTGATCGGCTGTCCACTCGTTTCTTTGTGGGGACTGGCTGGACCTGCGATCCAAAGCCTGATGAGCCGCCGCGTCGGTCCCAGCGAGCAAGGCCAGCTTCAAGGCGCGAACACCAGCATGTTGGGCGTGGCCGGAATGATAGCGCCGCTGGTGTTTACCTACATTTTTGCTGCGTCCATTCCCAGATTTCCCGGAACGCCTTACTGGCTGGCGTCGCTGCTGTTGGTAGGAAGTTTCTTGATTGTGTGGCTGGTTTTCCGACCTGCGGTCGGCACAGCTCCGATTACCGAATCTTCGGATTAGAAATATACGTCTCAAAAAAACACCCGGCCCATTTGCAGCCGGGTGTTGTCGCTATGGTTTAGGTCTTACTGGATCGTCAGAGTCACATTCGTTGAATGAGTCAAACTACCGCTGGTCCCGGTAATGGTAAGCGTGCGGTTACCGACCGTCGCCTTCCTGTTTACGGTTACAGTCAGCGTTGACGTTCCTGAGCCGGTGACTGAACTTGGATTGAAGGTTGCGCTGACTCGCGATCCCAATCCACTCACGCTCAGGCTAACAGTACCATTGAATCCGTTTACCGCGCTGACTGTCACCGTGTAACTACCCGAGGAATTTCGGCTCACCGTGAGAGTAGCTGGGGAAGCCGAAATCGTAAAGTCCGGAACAGGCGCTGGATTCACCACCAATGTCACTGTGGTGGAATGCACCAGGCTGCCGCTAGTCCCAGTGATGGTCAGAGTGTAGGTTCCGGCGGGAGTGGTTGTGCTCGTCGTCACAGACATGGTGGATGAGCCCGACCCGGTCACGGAAGTGGGATTGAAACTCGCGCTTGCGCCGGCAGGCAATCCGCTGGCGCTGAAGGTTACGTTGCCGGTGAATCCGCCCGAACCCGTGACGGTCGCCGTGTAGGATGTGCCATTGCCCGCCGTCACTGTCGCTGAAGCAGGTGCCGCCGAGATGGAGAAATCGCCCACAACTGGAGCATTCACCACGAGAGTTACGGAAGTTGTGTGAGTTGTCGTGCTGGTTCCCGTAATGGTGAGCGGGAAACTTCCAGTCGGCGTTGTGGAAGCCGTAGTGACTGTCATGGTCGATGTACCCGAAGTGGTCACCGATGGGGGATTGAAGGTGGCGCTTGCGTTCGCCGGCAATCCGCTGGCGCTCAAGGTCACGGTCCCGGTGAATCCACCAGTGGGAGTCACGGTGACGGTGTAGCTTGTGCTGTTGCCCTGCGTAACTGTCTGTGACGCCGGCGTTGCCGAAACTGAATAATCAGGGTTGCCACAGGTGCTGAATTTGAAATTGGCAATCGTGGTGCTCCAGTTAAAAGAGCCACTAACCTTCTCGTATTCGGTGGTGTACCACATGGTGCAATCGTCCACCGGATCTACACTCATTGCGCTGTAATCGCCCCAACGATTCAGACCACCGGTCTGTGAGCCTCCACCATTGGTGATGGTCAGCTCGGTTCCGAGGGTTCCGGCCGGATCGCTCGGGGCTCGGCCAGTGAAGCGAATTCCGGGATTCAGGCTGCTGCTGGAAACGCTGTAGCCCACAGCAATGTTCCCTGCATGGTCCATTGCCATACTGCCCATCCAGCGGAAATTGGCGTCAGGCGCAAACGTTCCTTGCTGGAACAGCGTCGGCGCAGTCGGGCTTCTGACTTCATACCAGCGCACACCTACACTCGTTCCTGAAACAATCGAGTGATTCACTACCAGCGCTTCATGGTCACCGAAATTACGATAAGCGAGTCGGTACATCAGGCGATCACCCAGAGAGTCGAGCTGCTGGTTGGTTCCCGACTGCGGGATGCAAGTGTTACCGTTGCAGGCGGGAGAGAACGCCGCTACAGGAATCGTAGTCGGCCCGTTCAAAGTCGCTGTGCCATTGGTGAAATTGATGTTGGAGATCTGCCACAATTCCAGATCATTGGTTCCGAAATCAACAAAGAATCCTGTCGAGCCAGACGGGGGAGCAGTCGTGCCGTCTATGTCTGAGGGCAGGACACCCCCAAAAGCAGTGCTGAGCTGGAAGCAGATTTGCGTCGCGGCGGCGCCCGCCAGCATGGACGAGCGATCAAAAGCGCAAAGCTTGGGACCGGCAAAGGTCTGTCCGTTATTGAAGACGTTGTATGTCACCAGATAAGCGGTGTTCCAAACGCCCAACTTTGGGTAATCAATAAACTGAACGGTGCCATAGTTGAAGGCATAGACGTTGTACGCCCCGGTAGCGTCAGACGTTTGGGACACAGCCACGCATTGCCAGTAGCCTTGCGAGCTTCCGCTGGTGACGGAGAATTGTGTCAGTATCCAGCGGTTCGCCAGCTTGTCATATTGCGCGATCGGATCACCATCATTGTGTACGGCGCAGGGATGAGTAGACCCCAGCGCCTGAAACACCGTATTGCCCGCTGTAGGGCCAGCCAGCAAAGTGCCGCTCTTGGAGAACACAGCAAATGACTCGTTCACCCACTGCACGACCTGAGTAGCACCCACGGCCAGATTGGTGTCCGGCGGAGCAGCATTGGGAACAAATCCGTAATCACCGTCACCTACACCCGGAAAGCTGGTTACGTTACCAACTGAAGGAGCAGAAATGGTCAGCGTCTGCAGAGCAGTATCAGCGGTACCTGCGGGAGCGCCGCTAGGCCCGCCTTTTCGCGGAAGCAGACGCAGCGGAGGACCTTCGTGATGGCCTTCTTTGACGGGCATGCGAGGCATGTCCCGTAAGGGGATGGTTGTGGCATGGTCAGCACGATTCCATTCCATAACGCTCGAGTTTTTGTCTTGTGCCTGCACAAAGGCACAGGAAGCCACTATCACAAACACCAAAAGCAATGCGAGTTTAGCTCTTGTCGAGCAAGCAGCCATCGTCGTTGTCCTCATATTCGGGAAAATTGGGTGCGTCGGGAACGACCGATCGGGGGAGGAAACGCATGTCTTTTGAACACACGCAGTCGGGAGCGCTCCAATGTTTTGGAAGTGTACTCCAGAGCTGCGTTGGAATCAATCCTGAGTACCGGAATTCTCTGAAAAAACTCGGTTGCAGCGGCCTTTGGATGCCGGCACCGAATTGCGGCCAGCCTCATTCGGAGAGCTGGCCGCTTGCTTCAATGATCAGTCCCAGCTATAAACCACGCCAGTAGAAACGCGTAGATTGTTCTTCTGGTTCGTCAGGTTGGTGAACAAGTATTCCGCCTGCACCATTCTCCACGACCAGTGTGAATCCGCCCGTAGATCCAGTCCGCCGCCTACGGCCATGGCAAATGCATTTTGCGAGCCTGACCCTCCAAATGCGCTTGCGCTCTGATGCACTCCGCCCATCAAGACCTGGGCGAAGGGCGTCACCGGGGACTTGGAACGATACGAGAACCTTGGACCAAAAAGATAAGTGAAGTTGGTAACGCCAACGGGATCAACGGACCCGTGGTAGCCACCGAAATCAGCTACGAATCCCAGCCAGCGCTCCGGATTGATAGCGAACGAGGCGCTCCCTCCGTTGGCATTTAATCCAGTGCCGGGAAGGCTGGTGTGAACATAG
Source organism: Candidatus Angelobacter sp. (assembly GCA_036518395.1). Lineage (GTDB taxonomy): Bacteria > Acidobacteriota > Terriglobia > Terriglobales > Acidobacteriaceae > Angelobacter. The sequence continues at coordinate 32,457 of DATDNH010000244.1, forward strand.
CTGTAGCCTCCAAAAAGTTCCGCAGTCGGCGCATTACCCTGCGCGAATGCGGATGCCTCAAGCAGAATGATAAAAAGCCCGATAAACCATGACAGTTTCTTCATCGAATAACTCCTGATTTTGTTTTTAGGGGGCGTGCCCCAGATTTTTGTGTCATGGCCAGAATGCGGGAGCAGAGCAGTAGCCTCAAGCGACAACCTGCGGCGAGTGCGCAGGTGTCGTGAGGTGTCGTGGAATGCCGTCTATGAACCTACTTTTGATGTTTATTTTTCGCTTGCTGTGCCTCGGCGTTAAGCATGGTTGCCAGATGCTGGCACTCCTCGGCGCCGAAGGCGCCGGAAATCACCACGTCTGTGCCGAAAGCCCCGCGAACAATGGCAACAGAAACGAGTTTGCCGTTGACTACAAACCCGAACTGTCCGGGCCCTTCGTCACGAGCAGAGACCCGGGCGCTGGTTTCGTGCAGGCGGCTGGCACCTTCGGGTTTGAATTTGAGCCGCAGCCCAGGCTTCGGATCATATTCAGAATGCATGACGGATGCCGATTCTATCTGCGTCTCATCGACAATGGCCTTCCCGGCAAAACAATAGCGCTTTTCCGTTCCCCGAAGTGTCAGGCCAGGATCCTCGTCCGTCTTGCAATCGACGATCTCAAAGACCTGAACTGTCATATGAGTCCTTGACTGCTTCGTTGCCAGCAGTGGTACTGAAGCGATACCCAAAGCAAACATGACCAAAGTGAAGGCGGGGACCAAGTTTTTCATTGCCTACCAACCTCCTTCGAACACGGCGCCTTGGCGAATGCGCGTACTAGTTCGCGGACCCGCGTTTCGTCCAGGGGATTTGACCACAGGCCTTCACGCTTCACGGATGAACCGACAATAAAGCCATCGGCCGCAGCATAGGTGTGAATGTTTTCCGGAGTGATGCCCGAGCCTACCAGTGTCGGAATCTTCACGGCACGACTGACAGCGCTCACTTCCTTTGCGTCCGCTGCGCCGCCGGTGGCAATACCGGAGACGATCACTCCAGCGGCGCGGAAGAATTCAGCCGCTTTGGCGGTTTCTGCAATATCAACATCCGCGGTGATGGCGTGGGCCGAGTGCTTCTTTTTGATATCGGCGAACACGCGCACCTTGTCTGCGCCAATGGCGCGCCGGTAACGCAGCAATTCGCCGGCACTGGACTGGATCAAGCCTTCGTCGGCTACATGAGCAAAAACAAAACCCTCGACCCGCACAAAGCCTGCTCCACAAGCGTGGGCAACAGCCAATGCCCAGGAGTTAGCACCGGCAAGGATTTGAATCCCCAGTGGCAGCGCAACAGCCCGCCGGACTTCTGCGCCAATCACGGCCATCGCGGCGCCAATTTCTGGTCCAAC
>DATDNH010000245.1:0-4512 GCA_036518395.1 Candidatus Angelobacter sp.
AATCAGTAACTTACGTGGAATCAACGAGGATCTGGAGTTCAAATCCACCCCCCGCAACCAAACCCCCTTCTCGCGATGTCTCGAGTTTCAAACAAACCCTATTTTGTTTACGTGCTCTGGAGTGCTTCTGCTCATCGCTTCTACATTGGAACCGCCCTTGGCGCCTGGTCTTCCAGGAACAACATGTCGATTACAGATCTGCCAGAAGACGTGAGATTGAGTTGAAGGCGCAAAAAGGCGAGACAGGTTTCTTTGCAAAGACAGGACTCGATCCAAAACAATTCGCTCGTTGACGGCACATAATCCCGCAGAGCGGGATCGGTGGTCCCGCAAGGCGGGATCCACCCCCCGCAACCAATCCTAAGTTGTTGGTTCTGCAAGTGTTTGCTTCCTGATTCTCACCATCTGTATTAAATTTGCATAAAAACTTTGCCACCTCGTTCAAAGTAAGATGTGAATAGTGCCCACTGGCACACCTACGAGGCTTGCCATGCCAGCATCCGCGCAGAACACCCCTCCTTCAAATACCGATGGCACTGGGCTGCTTGTGCTCCCCAGGTCAGGCGCACCATTATCACTGGATCAGATCGAAGAGCGTGCGGAGAAACTTGAGGACGGCACCTCCTCCATCCAGGTAATAAAGAGCAGAGTCCATCGCGATTCCGCCGGCAGGGTGCGGATAGAGTCGCTCATTCCGCGAGATCCCGACCATCCCGCCGGCGCCACTCCTTTTCCTTCCGTGGATATTATTGACCCAATTGCCGGCTCCAGAGTCATCGTCTTAAGCCATTTACGCTCTGCGCACCGTATGCGGTTTCCAAGGTCCCAAGAAAGTAAACTCCCTTTTCTGGAAATTGGCTCCAACGCATCCCTGGCTTCATCACATCGATTGACCGCCAGAACTGAGGAGGACTGCGGAAAGCGCATAATCGCAGGCATTGAATTCAACGGGACACGGCTCGTACAAACCGCTGAGGACCCGCCTGGCCTCACGATCACAATCGAGCAGTGGTACTCCGAAGATTTAGAATTGATTGGCGCCGTGATGGCTTCGAGTCCTGAGGAAACTTACGTCGCCGGAATTCAAAACGTTCGCCGCGAAGAACCTGATCCTGCGCTTTTCAGAATTCCCGATGATGTGAGGAGGATCGTCGATCACAGTCTGCCCGACGAGCCATAGTGCACGATGATGGTTTCCTGCCTTGTTTTGCCGTAATTCGGTTTCTTATTTGGGTACACCGCCAAATCCCGCTCCTCAACACGAGCACACCCGCGACGAGAGACACGCATCCAACACTCTCAATGGACCGAATAAAGAGGGAATTTTTACTTTTCGTGGTCTTTTGTGCAGCGATTGTCTGTGCGCCCAATTGGGCCTGCGCTCAAAGCACTGATGCCGACTCGCGCGAGGTTACCTCGGATGCTTCACCCCCGCAAGACCAATCACCCACGAGGCGCGAGGCGACCTGGCGCAGTTTGCCTAAGGATTTTCTTCACGACCAAAAAGGCATATGGTGGGGATTTCCTGCTCAGTTGGCAAGAGGACATCACTGGTTGCCGACGTTGGCTATTACCGGCGGTACAGCCGGGCTCATCGCGGCTGATCCGCACGTGATGCCTTATTTTCAGTCTCATGCGCAGGGACTGGACGATCTGAATGACGTCTTTGACTCTTCGATTACGACAGCAGAAGTGGCGGCGGTTCCGGTTTCTTTCATGATCGTGGGTTATGCCCGTCACAAACCTTATGATGTGAGCACCGCATTGCTGGCCGGGGAGGCTTATGCCAACAGCGCTGTCGTGGATCTCGTTATTAAGGCAATTACCCGCAGAGTACGGCCTTCCGATATTCCCGTCGGAGGTTCGTTTCACGACACTTTCTTTAGCAGCGGGAAGTCGCCTTTTAAGGGCAGCAGCTTCCCATCCGGACATGCCGCCGGGGTTTTTTCTGTGGCTACCGTCGTCGCCAGCCGCTATCCCAAGCACCGGTGGGTGCCGTGGGTGATGTACGGCTTTGCCACTGCCATTAGCTTTTCTCGAGTAACGGGAAGTGCGCACTTCCCGTCCGACGTGTTTCTCGGAGCGGCGCTGGGCTATACCATCGCCCGTTTCGATGTGCTGCGCCCGCGCTGAAGTGGCGCAAGTAAATTTCGCGCGCGGCTACGCTTTTGCGGCGTCCAGCCGGAAGAGATCAGGATCGGTTTGGCGCAGACGCTTCAGCAGGTCCTCCCACAACGCGTCAAGAATCGGAATCTTTGCCAGTTCCTGCTTCGTGTTAAGCGCATCTTCCGGCTTAATAGGATGCGGCTTCAACCCAGTGGCTTGTGCGGCAGAAGCGACGTTGATGTTGCGCTGGCAGAGCCCTTCCAGCAGGATCATACGAAACAGAGCTGCCTGAATGCTGTCGCCGCTGGTAATCGCACCATGATTCGGCAAGAGCACGACAGGCTTTTTGCCCAGAGCCTGGGCAAACGGCCGCACGCGATCTTCTGATTGCGCCAGGCCAGTGAAGTCTTCGTCCACGATGGCGAGGTCATCGGCCAGCAAGCAACTCTCCTGGTCAAACGCCTGCGGCCATTTGCGGAATGTTGTCCAAGTGACGGTGTTCGGCGGGTGAGTGTGTGCCACCGCCGTGATGTGCGGGTTGTAGCGATGAATCACGCCATGAAGATGGATGGTTTCATTCACATATGGTTTGACCGCAGGATCGTACTCCAGAACATTGCCGTTGAAGTCCATGGTGAGAACGTCAGCCGGCGTCATGGTGCCGAAGGAGGGTCCAAAGCGATTCACCAGCATCCGGTTCTCGCCCACGGTGATGCTGAGATGACCGGCAACGCCCACGCTCAAGCCAAAGCGATACAGCAGGCGCGCAGCACAACAGAGATCAAATTTCAATCCATTCGAATTCATGATTTATCTCCACCATCGTCGCTGATTGCAGGTTGCGTGTGATAGCTCGCAGAAGCTAGTAGCTTGGTTTCTGCGCTATGGGCAACCCAAACGAAAACACCGATCCCTGGCCTAACTGACTTGTAACTTCGATGCGGCCTTCGTGCGCCTCAACAATTGCTTTCACAATCGCCAGTCCCATGCCTGTCCCCTGCACCCGGTAGCGCTGGCTTTGTCCACGGTAGAACTTATCGAAGACCATGGAGCGTTCCAGGTCGTCGATGCCGACACCTCGATCGGCTACGCTGGTAATCAGGCGGTCATTGCGTGTTTCGCTGCTGATAAAAATCGGCGCCGTCTCGGGTGAGTACTTGGCCGCATTTTCCAGCAGGTGCTGAAGCACTTTCTTGATCCATGCCACATCCATCAGCGCCGGAGGCAGCCCTTCGCCCAGCCGCACCTGCACTGGATGGTTACCAATCGCAGCCTTTGAGTCCTCCAGCGCAGCATCAATGGCTTCGCGAATCGGGTGTGGCTTCAAGTCGAGTTTGACCTCGTGCGCGTCGAGCTGCGCCATTTCGACAGCTTCGCCCACCAGGCGGTTCAACCGATCGGTTTCCTCTTCAATTACGGCGAGCAATTCCTGGCGCGCTTCATCATTCATGCCTGGACTTGATCTCAGGCTCGTGATTGACGCCTTGATCGAAGTGAGCGGGGTGCGGAACTCATGAGTCACCGAATCAAGCAGTGCTGAGCGCAGGCGTTCGCTTTCGCGCGACGCCTCGGCGCGCATCAGCGTGTCCACGGCGCCGGCGCGTTCGACAGCAATGGCCACCAGGCTCCCCAGCGCCTCCAGAGTTTCCCGCGAAAGCATATCGCCGGACACTCCCAAGCTTCCCATTCTCCTTACCCCGATATGCAAAGGCACGAAACAATATTTTTTCGCGAGGTCCAGCATGACTTCTCCGCGCGCGGACACCTCACGAAGTTGTGCGTCGGAGAGTGGCTCGGTTTCGGCCCCTGAACGATAGATTTTGTCTCTGTCGGCGATATGAATGGCTGCGTGCTCAACTCCAAATGTCTCCACAATGTAGGCTGGAATCGATTTCAGCAGCTCCAGAATGTTGTCTGTAATCAGCAATTGCTGGCTGAAGGTGTAAAGGCGCTCCACCTCGATGCGCCGCGCTTTGGCTGCTCGGGTCTCACGGCGAGCCCGTTCAGAAAGCTGGCTCGCCATGATTGCAGTAAACAGAAATGCCGCCAGCGCCACCCAGTTTTGCGTGTCGGCAATCGTGAACGTGCCGATGGGAGGCAGGAAGAAGAAATTGAAGCAAAGCGCAGCCAGAATAGACATGGGGACGGCGTAGGCCAGCCCCCAGGCGGCGGCAACTACTAAAATGGCCAGCAGAAACGTCAGCGCAACTGTGGTGGGATTGACGTGAATGTACTTGAAATAGATAAAGACGATTAGAGAGACTAAAATCGCGCAGATGGCGCCACGGATCGCGACTTGCAGACGCACCTTCACGTTCGTCATTCTAGCGCAGAAGGAAGACCTCACCACGGAGCCATCCTTCGGCTGCGGTCGCTTATAGCGACCTCACCTCGAGGACAGGCTAC
>DATDNH010000246.1:0-19689 GCA_036518395.1 Candidatus Angelobacter sp.
GACGCTGGCGTTCTTTTCCATGATTCCTCTGGCGCTGCCGGTGGTGTTCAACATGCTTCATATTTTTGTGGCGCTGCTGCAGGCGTACGTATTCATGCTGTTGACCATTATTTATTTGAATGGAGCGGTGGCGGAAGAACACTGAGTTAATCGCCGTGATCCGAAATGCAGTTTGGCAACCAAAAAATTTGTATCGGCGGCAGGCGGTTTCAGATCATAAATTGTGAGGGCAGTACCTAGTATTTAGTACTTAGTAATTAGCAAGAGCAAAGACACCGGCGGAATCAGCAAATTCGAGACTAAGCTACTTACTAACTACTAAATATTAACTACTGGTTTCCAGCGTGAGGACCCCGCTTCCCAAAGCGGACGTCAACCACCCACTGGAAACCGTTTAACAGGAGAGAGCATGCGTAAAACGATGATGTATTTCTTTATGGTTATGGCCATTTTGCTGATGGCGATGCCCGTGTATGCCCAGGGACCGGGCGGTGGTTCGGCCAAGGATTGGGCAATTCCAATTGGCGCAGGTGTGGGCATGGCCATTGCCTCTGGCCTGTGCGGTCTTGGACAAGGGAAAGCAACGGCATCGGCCGCGGAGGCAATCGCCAGAAATCCGGGGGCGCGTCCTGGGATTCAGTTTGTGCTGATTCTTGGTCTGGTGCTGATTGAATCGCTGGCGCTGTATGTGTTTGCGATTGTGTTTTTGAAAGTGAAGTAGCTGCTGGCTACTAGCTTTTAGCGAGCCCAGCCTGAAGGCTGGGCTTTTTCATTTTTCCGATAACACCCTACCACCGACGGCACTTATAAGACTGATTTTTCACTGATTTAAATAAGGGTGTGGTTTAGCCAATTGCTGTTTGCCAATTGCCAGCCGCTCCTCTCCGATAGGATATCTACATGCCAGGAACTGCGGCGCTCGAGTTCAACGACATCACCAAGGAATACCGCAGCTTTTTTCGCAATGAATCGGTCAAAGCGCTGGACAGGTTTTCCTTACGCGTGGAGCAGGGTGAAATTTTTGGCTTCCTGGGGCCCAATGGCGCTGGGAAGACCACCGCAATTCACGTCGCACTAGGTTTCATGTTTCCGACCAGCGGGCGCGGAGAGATGCTGGGCCATCCTTTTGGGCATGCAACAACACGGCGAAGGGTCGGTTTTCTGCCGGAAAATGTGGCCCTGTATCATCGCCCGGCGGCAAGACTTGTGCGTTTTTATGGCGCGCTGAACGAGCTGCACGGAGCCCGACTCAGCAGGCGCACTGCTGAACTATTGAAGAAGCTTGATCTGGCTGCAGTCGCTCGTCGGAACGTAGGGAAGTTTTCCCGAGGCATGTTACAGCGGATCGGATTAGCACAGGCGCTGGTCAACGATCCTGAGCTGATCCTGCTGGATGAACCCACGTCGGCGCTTGACCCGCTGGGGAGGATCGCTGTTCGCGAGATACTGCTCGAAGCCCGCAAGGCCGGAAAAACAGTATTTCTGAGTTCGCATCTACTCTCCGAAGTGGAGCAGATCTGTGACCGGATCGCCATTGTGATCCGTGGACGATTGGCCCGCCTGGGTACGGTGGCGGAGCTGCTGGAGGCGCAAGACAGGTTTGTGATCACTGCCCGCGGAGTCGATGCGCTGCTATTTGAAGGCCAGCAACAGAACGGATTCATTAAGATCACCGTGCCGGCCCTGCGGCAGCGCAGTACCATCGAGCAGATCTGGCTGGCTGGAGGCGAGGTGATTGCCGTCAACCCCATCCGCCGCACGCTGGAAGACCTGTTTGTCGAGCTGGCGGGAAGAAATGGCGGCAAACGAGCTTCTGGTCCGTAGTTCTGGTTAAAGTTTCGTCTAAGGTCTCTTTGTAGTTGACTGACAGTAGACATACAACGAAAATAGTGCGCTATGGCCGAGAATATCGTTTCTCCCCCGTCCTTTAAACCTCGCTCGGTTTCGGTGCGCCAGTCGTGCCTGCATTTGCTCAGGGATGCCAAAACTCCCACCGGCCTTCCCTTTCCCATGACAGTGCAGGAACTCGTGCAGCAGCTCCAGACGATCGGTTTGTGCATCAGCACTGGCGACGTGGAAGGCTTGCTGCGTGAGCTTTGCCAGGAAGGTCTGATTCAGGAGATCGACCCCACCGCCGGCTTCAGATGGGTGGCGCAAGCAGCTTAAAGAAAGCTCCTTGGCCGTGAGCCCTTGGCCCTTGGCTAAACCAACATCAAAACCAACCGCAACAACAAAATCCATTTAGCTGGATATTGCACAGGCAGGTCAGACTCGCTTTGTACTCGCATGTTCTGGTCAGACTCGATTTGTTCCCCGCTATCCACCAGTAAGTGTGCTGGTTTTGATTTTTCCCAATGGCTCTGGGCCAAAGGCCAAGGGCCGCTTCGCTAGAAGCCTTCTTAACAATTCCAGATTCTTCGTTACACCATCACCAATGCAACTGGATTAGAGTGTAGGCGTCGCAAATTTGCGGAGAGATCTGTGAAACCGATCAAAATCGCCCTGCTGTTGATTGCGTTTCATGCATGGAGCGCCGTTGCCCAGACACCATCCAGCGCTAATAGTCCCGGCACTGACAGTCCTCCACCGGTGCGCGTGCGCTGGATTGTTGATCTGAAAAAGACATTGGGATATCAGGACTTTTCACGTCCTGTATCCAGCAGTGAAGCATGGAAGTCGCAACAGGGAATTGCTTTTCTTACTCCCGATGAACTTGCTATTTATCAGGTCACTGAAAACGTTTCGTTGACGGACCAGCGAAGCGTGGCGCACAGCTATTCGCTCCATACCGTGATTCTGGACGCCCGCGACGGACATGAGATCAAGACGCTGCAAGTTCCTTCGGGGCTGGAGACCGCCAAGCTAATGCCAACGCGCGGTGGGGGCTTCCTGGTCCGTGCCCGCGATGTGGTTTCGCTTTATTCATCGAAATTTGAGCAGGTCGCATCCAGAAAACTGCCGCCCGGGAAAGATACTGCTTTTGACGAATGGCAGGTCGATGTTTCTCCGTCCGGAGCGCAGGTGATGCTGGTGCACAGGCAGGTGTGGAATGACGAAAAGGGGGAAGAAAAGGACGCAAGAGCGGACGTAGAAGTCCTGGATTCAGAGACATTCAAGACGGTGAAGAGCTTCAGCGTTCCCTGGCTGGAGGAATGGTCGGCGGGAGACAATCTCATCATCACCGAAGATCCCAGCGATCAGGAAAGCGGGATGTTCGGCATTCTGGACCTTGACGGCAAGTGGCGGCGGTTTAAAACCTCCGCGGAGAGCCGCAACTCTGACTGTCCATACCGTCTGGAAGCTCTGGAGCACAAACTATTCGCCGCACACGATTGCGACGACCTGGTGGTGGTTTCGATTTCCGGGGCGGAGAGGTTTTCGCAACCAGTTCGCGGTGAGGACGTTCTGGTCTCAGTCGCGGGCGCGGATCGATATCTGGCGGAAGCCCTGGTCGAGCCGCAGCATTCACGCGCTTACATCAGCGTCTACGATTTGCGCAAGAAAACCCACATTTCCTGGGTATCGCTGGAAAAGAAAAGCATCTACTACTCGATTTCGCCGTCAGGTTCAGTCGCGGCCATTGATGGCGAGAAGCTGAAGTTTTTTGATCCTGTCCTGCCCAGCGCAGCAAGCGCTTCGGATAGGCAGCAGCGATGGGAAACTGAACTCGTGGACAAGTACGGATACGAAAGTTTTGATCGCGACACTTCAGCCCGCTGGGAGCGGCAACAGGACGTCCGCTTTATTACCCCTGACGAGATTGCGGTTTACCAGGTGAGGCAAAGTGACGAGAACAATGTGACAACAGAAAGCGGACCGGCTGGCCGGGATGCCGGTTTTTACCTGCAGGTGAAGATTTTCAGCGTCCGCGACGGGCATGAAATGAAAACGCTGCGGCTGCCCACCACTGCGCAATTCACCAAATTGATTCCGACGCACGATGGCAAATTTCTTCTCCGCACCGGAGATGTAGTTACTCTCTACTCCCCAAATTTTGAACCAATCAGCTCACGGGCGCTGCCGCTGGAGAAGATTGAAGGCGTCGAAGGCTGGCAAATGGATGTATCACCTTCCGGCACGCGGCTTGTTCTGGTGCATCAGGAGAGATTCGCGGCCAAATCAGTGCTGATGGGCCAGCCGGCGATAAGCCGTCAGGACCATGCCGATATCGAAGTGCTGGACGCAGACACGGTCCAGCCAATCAACAAATTCACGGTGAAATCTCTGCATGACAACTGGTCAGCGGCGGACGACTTTCTGGTAGCAGCAGGTTTTGAGCCAGATACCAACGCATTTGGACTGCTCAGCTTCGACGGCAATTGGAAACGGCTGACGACCTACTGGGACATGCCCGGCTCGCTGTGTCGAAGCCAGTTGCAGGCGTTACCTGGTAAACAGGTGGCGGTTATTGGCTGCTACCTGTTCGGAGTGCTTTCCAATTCAGGCGGATCTGTGATCTTCGTGAAGCTGGATGCACTGGAGGTCGCGTCCGCAAGCAGCGGGGCAGGGAATTTTGTCGCAGTTGAAGTGGACAAAATGATCCCGGGAAAGAAAATTTCAGAAGCTAAGCCCGCTCGAATTGATGTGTACAACCTGGAAACCAAAGCCAAAGTCATCTCTGTTCCGCTGGCAGCCGACAATCCATATTTCGATGTTTCTTCCCAGGGCGACCTTGCGGTGATTCAGAGTGACAGCCTCACTTTCTATTCAACTCGGGCGAATTGAATGTAATTCTTATTTCCGCGTTCCGTTTCCGAAGCTGCTTCCCGGCCAACAGTGCTACAATCAGCCGCCTGAAGGCATCCTAAGAGTCATGAAGAAGTCACTCAGTTTCGCAGTCATGGTGGTGTGCGCCATTTGCGTCCCTATATCCGGAGCAGGCGCACAATCGTCTCCGGCCCTGACTAGCGACCCTGCCGGGCTGACCGGGACAGCGTTAGTAGTTCAGCTTGCTCAGACAATTGACGCTAAGAAAGCCCGGGCTGGGGATAAGGTCAAAGCAGAGTTCACCCAAGATGTGCTCGCGCACGGCGAAGTAATTGTTCGCCGGGGTTCGAAAATCGAAGGCCATGTGACCGAGGCAAAGCCCTATAGCAAAGAGCATCCTGAATCTGTTCTGGGAATCATCTTCGACACAGTTTTCTTGAAAGGCGGTGGAGAGCTGAGCGTCAACGCTCTGGTCGTGGCCCTGGCCCCTGCTGTTGAAGAACCCGACGTTCTAGCGTCCTCCACTTACGGCGGCAGTACACCCAATGGAGCCCAACGTGTAAGTAGCACGAATCGACCTCTGGTTGATCCCCGGGACCGGATTGATCACACGCGGGACGATGCCCTGAGGAATGCTTCTAACCCCGACTCCTATGGAACACAAAATACGCTCCAGGGCGGCCACCTGGGCAGCGGCAACCGAGGGGTCTTCGGCATGCCGGCGCTTTCCCTGAAAGTTGTCCCGGAATCCTCCGGGCCTGTGATTGTTTCCAGCAAATCAAGCATCAAGCTGGAAAAGGGAACGCAGATGGTGCTTGAGATCACGGCCGGGTCTCCCCGCTGATTTCGAAGTAAGCATGAAACCGATTCTTCTTTTAGGCGCGAATTTCCTGCGCACGCAGCTCGTTCTGATCGCAATTGTGCTGGCCTACATGATTTGCCTTACGGGTTTTCTGGCCTTCCACGAACAACTTCCCGATCTCGTATTCTTTGTGCGCCAACAGGCGGTGTATGCGGTCGCTTTGGGCGCGATGGTCATGGTTACAGCCATCCAGAACGATCGCAAGTCGCGCCGCATTCTGAGCGTGCTCTCCAAAGGCATTCATCGCTGGCAATACATTGGAGGACTACTTTGCGGCGCGGTGATGATTGCGGGAATTTTCTGTTTGGCGGTTGGTCTGTCCGCGCTCTGGCTCGCGCAGCAGGCAGGTATGCCGCTGGCGGGACTCGCTGAGCTGCTCCTGGTACTGTTTCTAGCCTCCGCCGCGGGTGCTTCTGTTGCGCTCTTTTGCTCGATAGTGCTGCACCCCTTGCTGGCGTTAGCAGCAACCGGCTTGATTCTCTTTTTTCCCTATTTCGCACAAATCAGAGGCTGGAATCCGCCCGGAGATCTGTTCCCCGTGGCCGCAGCTATGCATACAGTCGTTAATTTTGGTTTTCACAAGGCAGATGACAACATGTGGCGAATCGGAGCAGGAGCGGTCATTCAAACGCTGGTGTTCTGGATGGCCGCATCGATGGCCTTTGCCAGGCGCGATGTGACCGTAGCTAACGAATAGCAAACATCCACGCGGAGACATCCTTTTGCAGAAGTTACTCACGCGATCTTACCTCGAGGACAGGCGACGGCACCGAGGAGTTCGAATTAAAGCCTACTTATTTTGCGTGGCTGCCGTGGCAATGGCCTTTTGACTGCTCATGTTGCTGACTTCTCTGGCCCCTTTGGTTGCGTAGTTGAGAACTGAGCTGGGGATGATCCCCAAAAACAGAGTTGCAATAGCGGCGAGGACAAGGGCCGTGCTCATCGCGGGTGAGACTGGCTCAGGAGCAATATCTGTGGCCGGCTCGCGCATGTACATGACCACAATCAAACGCAGGTAGTAATACGCTGCTATGGCGCTGTTGACCACGCCGATGATGGTCAGCCAGATGAGATTTTCCTGGAGTGCGGCGCTGAAGACGTAGTACTTGGCAAAGAAGCCGCCGGTGAGCGGAATGCCGATCAGCGAAAGGAGGAAAATGGTCAGAGTGAAGGCCAGCAGGGGCGAGCGGCGGCCTAGTCCGGCATAGTCATCGATGGAAACATATTTTTCGCCAGTGCTGGCGAAATGACTGACTACTGCAAAGGCCCCGACGTTCATGGCCGCATAAGCAGCCGTATAGAAAATAGCGGCTGTGAGCCCGATTTCCTTTCCCGCAGCAAACGCAACCAGCACATATCCAGCATGCGCAATGGAAGAATAGGCGAGCATGCGCTTCACATTGTTTTGCACCAGTGCGCCCAGGTTGCCAATCGTCATGGAGAGCACTGCCGAAACCCAGATCAACCAGAACCATCCTGTGACGTTGGCGCCGAAGAGAACACGCAGCAAGACTGCAAATGCGGCTGCCTTGGGGCCGGTGGACATGAACGCCACAATCGGCGCGGGCGCGCCTTCGTAAACATCGGGCGTCCAGACATGGAAGGGAGCAGCGGCGATTTTGAACCCCAGGCCGATCAGCATGAGCGCGGTTGCGGTGAACACGAGTGTGCTGAATTCCGTATTGCCAAGCGCTGCGGCAATTTTAGGAATGCTGGTGGACTGGGTAGCGCCATACATCAGGGCCACGCCGTAAAGGAAAAACGCGGTAGCAAACGAACCCAGCAGGAAATACTTGATCGAGGACTCCGTGCTTATCGCGGTGCGGCGGCGATATCCGGCAAGGACATACGTAGAGATCGAAGAGATTTCCAGCGCAATGAAGATCAGCACCAGCTCGATCGCGGATGACATCAGCACCATGCCTACGGTGCCGAAGAGAATCAACCCGTAGTATTCACCGCTGTTGATCTTCTGCCGGTCCAGATACTCGAGTGAAGCAAGAATACAAATCGCGGAAATTGCCGGAATCAGCACGTGAAAGAAAATGCTGAAGCTGTCTACCTGTACCATATCGAACCAGGCCAAGCCGTAATAGTTGAGCTGGTAGAAGGCGGCAGCGATGGCGGCCAGCGTCCCGATCAATGAAAGAATGCCCAATGATCTGCGGCTTTTTCCGGCAGGCAGAAGCGGATCAAGGATCATAACGGCGCAACCGAAGGCGGTGAGCACCAGCTCGGGCAGAATGCGAATGTAATCGCCAGCGGTCACCGGGCTCATTCTTTGTTCTCCGCCGTCACTGGATTGCCGGAATTCAAGGCGCCGGCTTTGTTATCTGTCGGACTGATTATTTTTTGCGCCGTTGTAATCTTGCCGACCGAAAAATCAATCGATTTCATAAACATCGGTGAAGCCACGCCCATGACTAACGCCATGATAGCCAGCGGCCACAGTGAAATCTGTTCGCGTCCATTGATGTCCGGCAGCGACTTGTTCTCTTCGTGAACGATTGGGCCATAGAAAACCCGCTGATACATCCACAGCAGGTAGCAGGCACTCCAGATCACACCGCTGGCGGCGAGGGCGCCATAAATGATCTTGTCCTGGAACGCTCCGTTCAAAATCAGGAACTCGCCCACAAATCCGTTGAGCAGTGGCAATCCCACTGACGACAGAACGACGATCAGGAAAAAGGTGGCATAGATCGGCATGGGTGTCGCCAGGCCGCCATATGCGCTGAGTTCGTAAGTATGCTTGCGCTCGTAGAGCATCCCGGCGAGCATGAACAGCGCGCCGGTGGAGATGCCGTGATTAAGCATCTGGTAGACAGCTCCATCAGTCCCCACCTGAGTAAACGTAAAGATTCCCAGCACGACAAATCCCAGATGGCTGACCGAGGAATACGCGATGAGTTTTTTCAGGTTTGGCTGCACCAGGGCAACTAACGCACCGTAAATGATTCCTATGATGGCGAGCACATTGATCCATGGCGCCTGCCGCTGTGCTTCGGCGGGAAACATGCCGACATTGAAGCGCAGCAGGCCGTAAGTTCCCATCTTCAGCAAAACGCTGGCCAGCAGGAGTGAGCCGGCCGTGGGCGCTTCGACGTGCGCGTCAGGCAACCACGTGTGCAGCGGGAACAAGGGGACTTTCACGGCGAAAGCAATAAAGAATCCCAGGAAGAGCCACTTGATTGCGCCGGCGCTGGCTTGACCGGCAGCAAGCCATTTACGCACCTCGACGTAGTCGAAGGTGTGCGGCTGCGTGTGCGTGTACAGCCAGAGGATCGCCGCCAGCATGAACACTGAGGCCACCATGGTGTAAAGGAAAAACTTGACAGCGGCGTAGATGCGGCGCTCGTGCCCGTACATGCCGATCAGCAGCGCCATGGGAATCAGCGTGGCTTCCCAGAAGACGTAAAACAGGAACATATCGAGCGCCAGGAAGACGCCGATCATCGCCGTTTCCAGCAGCAGGAAGAGCACAAAAAATTCTTTTACCCGGTCGTGGATCGACTTCCACGACACCAGCACGCCCAGCGGAACAAGAAACGTCGTGAGCAGAACCAGCCACATGGAGACGCCATCAGCGCCCATGTGGTAGTGAATCGCCTGTCCAATCCACGGAACATTGACTTCAAAGTGGAATGACGTTGACTCGCTGCTATATGCAAAAGGTAGGTAGAGTGAGAATGCGAAAGCCAACACTGAAATGATCAGTGCCGTCCAGCGAATGTTTTTGTCATTGCGGGGCAGCAGCATCAGCAGAATTGCACCTGCGGTGGGAATAAATGTAACGAGGGTGAGTATCCAGGCGTTCATCTACGCACCCCCCACCAGATCATGTACACAATGACCGCCGCCCCTCCAGCGGCAACCCAGCCGGCATAAGAGCGAATGTTGCCGGACTCCATTCGCCGCAAGCCTCCGCCAATGCGCTGTGAAGCTGACGCCGCGCCATTCACGGTGCCATCGATGATTTCCTGGTCCACTCCGCGCCAAAAAACACGAGTAGAAAGCGCGAGCAAGGGCTTTACGAAGAGAAGATCGTATCCCTCGTCCACGTAGTATTTATGCAGCACCATGGTGTAGATCCCATGGATGCGGGCGGTGATCCGGTCCGGAAGCTCCGGACGTTTGTAATAGAGCAGCCAGGCAAAGAAGAAGCCAATCAATGCGGCAGCCACTGAGATTCCGGCAAACGTGAGTTCCAGATGAGCACTTTCCTGCCCGACTTCAGCCACCTGAGGAGTTTGAATAGCGGGCGCCAGGAAATGCTCGAAATGATTGGAACTGCCCATTGCCTCGGGAATTCCCACCCAGCCTCCGACAACCGACAGGACTGCCAGAATCACAAGCGGCGCGAGCATGATCCAGGGCGACTCATGCACTCCGCCATGACCGTGGGTCTGATCATCCGCGTGGCCGTGTGTATGCGCAGCCGCCGTGTGTTGTGCTTGTGCAGGCGCCAGGGCCTTGTGGGCTTCTTCTCCAACGTCCACTTCTCCCAGCCGGAGATCACCAAAGAAGGTCATGAACCACAGCCGGAACATGTAGAACGATGTGAGCAAAGCCGTGATGACTCCGACGAGCCACAGGGTGTGACTGTGAAGAAACGTTTTCCAGAGAATTTCGTCTTTGCTGAAGAATCCACTGAGGGGAGGGAAGCCGGCAATAGTAAATGTCGCCACAGTCATGACCCAGAACGTCACGGGAATCATGCGGCGGAGTCCGCCCATGCGGCGCATGTCCTGCTCGCCGCCAATGGCGTGGATTACCGATCCGGCGCCGAGGAAGAGAAGCGCCTTAAAGAATGCATGCGTCATCAGGTGGAAGATGGCCGCGGAATATGCAGCCACACCGCAGGCCAGAAACATGTAGCCGAGCTGTGACACGGTCGAGTAGGCGAGCACCCTCTTGATATCTGTCTGCGCTATTCCCATAGTGGCGGCAAAAATTGCGGTGATGGCGCCAATCAGCGCGACCACTTCCAGCGCATGAGGAGCGCGGCTGAAGATCGGGCTTGAGCGCGCGATCATGTACACACCGGCGGTGACCATCGTCGCGGCATGGATCAGGGCAGAGACTGGAGTCGGGCCTTCCATCGCGTCCGGGAGCCAGACATACAGCGGAACCTGCGCGGATTTTCCCGTTGCGCCGACCATCAGCAGCAAGGCAGTGGCCGTCAGAACTCCCCAGCCAATCTCAGGGGAGATCTTGGAGACGCTGTGAAAGATCGGGTCAAAGTCCAGGGTCTGAAATTGCCCGATCAGCAGAAACATTCCCAGCAGGAAGCCGAAATCGCCAATACGATTGACGATGAATGCTTTTTTGCCGGCATCGGCGGCGGACTTCTTCAGGAAAAAGAATCCGATCAGCAGATACGACGCCAGTCCCACACCCTCCCAGCCGACGAACATCAGCAGGTAGTTGTTGGCCAGCACCAGCGTGAGCATGAAGAACATGAAAAGATTTAAGTAAGAGAAGAAGCGGTAATAACCGCCTTCATGCGCCATGTAGCCGACAGAGTAGACGTGAATCAGAAATCCCACGCCAGTGACCACCAGCATCATGACTGTGGAAAGCCGGTCGAGGTAGAAAGCAAACTGCGCATGGAAATTCCCCGCCCAGATCCAGTCACCCAGAGATTCGATGTGTGGATTTGTATGCGACCACCACTGCGCCGCTACCCAGACCGCGTAAACAAACGATGCTGCGGTAAACAACAAAGCAACGGCGGAAACCAGGCTGTTCTTAAACCGGCGTCCAAACAGGCCATTGATGGCAGCCCCGATCAAGGGCAGCACAGGAATGATCCACAGATTGAGATTGGGTTCGTTCATAGTTTGAGCAGGTTCACCCGATCAACATTCAGCGTCTCACGCGTTCTGAAAACCGCAATGATAATGGCGAGCCCAACTGCTGCTTCTGCCGCCGCCACCACCATCACGAAAAATACAAATACCTGGCCATTGAGGTCGCGCCAGTGGTTGGCGAAGGCGACAAAGCTCAGATTCACCGCATTCAGCATCAGCTCAATGGACATAAAAATGGTAATGATGTTTCTCTTAACCAGAAATGCCGTGACACCCAGGCAAAACAGGATGGCGCTCAGAATCAAATACCAGGAAAGCGGAACCATTTAACCCTCCCTCCGGGCCAGGACAACCGCGCCCATGATCGCGATCAGGATCAATACTGACGTGATTTCAAACGGCAAAAGAAACCTGGTAAAGAGCAGATTCGCGATGCCATGAGTATTGTCCGGCTGCTGCACAAAGTTGCCGATGCTTACACGATGGAAATTACGATTGTTTCTGAACATCAGATAGACAATCATTCCGGCCAGGACTGCCACTCCCGGTCCTCCTACCCAAAGGGCCACATGACTGCCGGTAGTTCGTTCCTCCGCGCCCGCATTCAGCAGCATGATGACGAAGACGAACAGCACCATCACTGCTCCGGCATAGACAATGATCTGCACGGCTGCGACAAACTCCGCTCCCAACAACAGATAAATCAGGCTGAGCGCGCCCATGACTACCACGAGAGAAAGCGCGCTGTTGATGGGATGTCGCTGGACGACGAGGTTCACTGCGCCGCCCACGCAGATAAGCCCGAAGATAATGAAGAGTACCTCGTGAAGCATGTGCTTACGCTCTGAGTGCCACAATCAAGCTTGTGACAATGATGTTAGCGATGGCCAACGGCAGGAGGAACTTCCAGCCAAAAGCCATCAGTTGGTCATAACGGAAGCGCGGCAGCGTGCCGCGAATCCAGATATACAGAAACATAAAGAAAAAGATCTTCACCGAGAACCAGAACACGGGCACCAGTGACCGGATGATGCCAGAACCAAAGAGCGGCCCGTGCCATCCGCCGAAAAAGAGCAAGGTGGCGAGGCAGCCCACGGTGATCATGTTCACGTATTCAGCCATAAAGAACATGGCAAATTTCATGGAGCTGTATTCGGTGTGATAGCCGGCCACCAGTTCGGTTTCTGCCTCGGGCAAATCGAAGGGAATCCGGTTGGTTTCAGCGAAGGCCGCCATCAGGTAAATAAAAAAGGCAATGAATTGCGGGAAAATGTACCAGCCCGGCAGAACTCCGAACCATTTGTTATCGATCTGCGTTTGGACAATGTGTCGCAAACTGAAGCTTCCCGCCAGAATCAGCACACCAACCAGAGACAGACCCAGTGCCAATTCATAGCTGACCATTTGCGCGCTCGCGCGGAGGGAGCCGAGCAGCGCGTATTTGCTGTTGGACGACCATCCCGCCAGGGCAACGCCGTACACACCGATCGAGGTAACGCCAAGAATGATCAGCAAACCGATATTGATATCCGTAGTAGGACCAGACTGGTGAGCTACACCCGTGATTTGCAAGGCGGTTGTCGTCCCACGCACGTCAATGGTTTCCCCAAAAGGGATGATCGCGATCGAAATCAGCGACATCGTCAACGCCAACGCCGGAGCAAGAATGTAGAGTCCTTTATGCACCGCATCGGGCACCATATCCTCTTTGAGAATGAACTTGATGCCGTCAGCCAGTGGCTGCAGCAGTCCGAATGGGCCCACACGGGTCGGCCCCCAGCGGTTCTGGATATGGCCGACGACTTTGCGCTCCAGCCAGGTCATATAAGCCACGCCGGTCAGCATGAGAAACACGACCACGAGGATTTTGACTACTGCGGCGATTAAAAAAGGAGTCATTAGTAATTAGTAGTCAGTACTTAGCAAAACCAATGTCGGTTCCGGCTCAGAAAAAGGTCGCTGGTTCTCGCTAATTACTAACTGCTGTATTTCACTCGATATCGATTTTTTGAAAACGTGTTTGTCCTGCTACTCGAATGCCCTTCGTGCCGCGAATCCCGTCCAGCGGAATCGAAACTGTGAACGGCGTGATAATAGGGACGACCGCATCATCTTCGTCCCACAGCACTTCAATCCTCCAGTACTCCGGCTGGGTTTCGTAGACCATGGGTTGCAGCTTGACCGGCGATCCGCCTTCGGCGTCGCGCGGCTTATCGCCGGATACCGTTAACACATGACTGCCGCGTTTTGGACCAGGAGTCACTACCGCTTTCCTGAAATCCAGCGGAACCCACCGCCGTCGCTGCTGACTCACTGCGGAGTCTGCGCTCATTCAATCTTCTCCAAGTGTAGCCGTGCAAATTACGACAACACGGGCTCGCGCTCCCGGTTCTCAATCACTGAATTCAGCACACGTGAATACCGTCCAAGGGTGCCCGAAGTAAACAGAGTGTCATTGGCTGGCGAAATCTGTACCAGCCCGGCAGCCGCGCCAGCGTTGCTTTTTTCTGCCGCGGCGATGTGCTGATCATCTCCAGCCACCAGCCCTAATCTGGAAAATTCATAACCTGGAACCAGCCGCTGGATTTCATCCAGAATCGCCATGGGATCGAAAGGGCTTAGCCTCGGCTCCAGGTTGTTAGCTGCCAGCCAGACAGCATGGCGATCGGCTTCGCCTGACTGGGCTCCCCGCGATTGCCCCATATCGGCATGAACTCCGCCACCAAATGGCACCAGCTTAGGAATATCGGCACCCATGCGTTCCGCTATGCGAACAATAATTTCAAATTCGCTTCTGATTCCGGCGACGTCACCGGCCTTCTTCAACAATTGCAGGTCGCCACAGGTATTGGTGAATGTACCGGTCTTTTCGTACGCGGAGGCGGTGGGCAACACGACCTCGGCCCAGGGAGAATTTGCGCCGGTCGACAGGTAGCCTTCCTGTGACATCTTCGCCTGATAGTAGGCGAGGGTGTCGCTGACCGCCTCAAAACCGGTAATCAGGTCGACGCTCAGATCGTCACCAGTACTGGAGCCGACGGCCAGAAGAGCAGAGAAGCGCTGGCGTCTGGCGGCCTCGATCATCTCTGCGACCGTCATGCCTTTTTCATTCGGCAGCGTTCCCCATTCTTCAGCAAACTTGCTTGCGGCGCTCAGCGCTGTGTAGCCGGGAAGGAGGTCAGGGTAGAGACCCATATCGGCCGCGCCGCGCGAGTTGGCGTAGTCACCCAGGCAGATAAACCTTGCGCCATTGCCAGCGCCGAACTTCACCAGTGCTGCGATATCGGTTCCACGCAGCTCCGAGCCGAAAATAATGACCGCATTGTTCAGCGCCCGCATTTCATCGCGGACTCTCTTGAGAATATCGTTGGAAACGGTCGCGCTGGTCAGCGAACCTGCTGACGCGTCGTCGCCATTCAGGAAAGCGACGAACTTGCCTTCGCGTCCTTCCGGAATTTGCAGGAACGCAACTGCCTGGCGACGAAGCTTGATTTCGCGGGAATTGATCACGTAAAGCTTTGCTCGGTTCAGCCGAACATTTGTGCGGATGTTCCAGGCGAGCAGCGGGTGTTGCTCCGTGGGATCATTGCCGATCAGCAGAATGGCCGGCGCGCTGAGAACGTCGCGCATGGAAGCTGTGGAATCCGCTTTCCCTGCTACCGCCCGCGCAAGAGAAGCAAAATCGGCGGTGCGGCGATGATCAATATTGTTGGTGCGCAGCACAGTTCGAGCGAATTTCTGCAGCAGGTAGTTTTCTTCGTTGGTTGTGCGGTTCGATCCGATAACGCCAATCGCCTGCCCGCCGCTGCTATCGCGAACCTCCTTGAGCCGCGTTGCGATATGCTCAATGGCTTCCTCCCAGGTCGCTGGTGTCAGCTTCCCGTTTTTGCGAATCAATGGGTGGCGCAACCGGTCGGAATGATCGAAGAAATCAAAGGCGTAGCGGCCCTTGATGCAGAGAAAGTCGCCATTGATCCCGCTCTTGTCGCGGTTGTCGCCACGCACAATGTCCATTCCGGTATCAGAGCGCCGGACACCCAGCGTGGTCTTGCAGCCGTCACCGCAATGCGTGCAAATCGTGCCAACGTGCTTCATCTCCCACGGACGTGTCTTGTAACGATATGTTCCTGACGTAAGCGCGCCCACCGGACAAATATCAATGCACATGCCACATTCTTCACATTCGAGATGGTCTTCTTGGTTTGGGGCAATCAGGGAAACGGCGCCACGGTTTTGCACGCCCAGCGCCCACACGTCCATGCCTTCACCGCAGACGCGCACGCAGCGGTAGCAGAGAATGCAGCGGGGGCGGTCGAAGTAAACCACCGGCGACCATTGCTGCTCGTCTTTGTGCAGCTTGCCTTCCATGTAACGCGACTCGGAGGCGCCGTACTTGAATGTCATGTCCTGGAGCTCGCATTCGCCGCCCGCATCACATACGGGGCAATCCAGAGGATGATTGCCCAGCAGCAACTCGACCATGGACTTGCGCGCCTGCCGGACTTCGTCGGATTCCGTGGTAACCACCATGCCGTCTGTGATCTGCACCGTGCATGCAGTTTGTAATTTAGGCATCTTCTCGATGCGCACCAGGCACATGCGGCATGCGGCTTGAAGAGACAGTCCCGGGTAATAGCAGAACGAAGGCACCTCGATGCCGACTGCTTTGCAGGCTTCAATCAGCAGCGTTCCCGCCGGTGCGTTGATTTGCTTGCCATCAACCGTGATGGTTACGTTTTTAACTTCAGCCATGATCTTCTATGCCAAAACGGGAAGCTCTTTCACGCTTCCCTCAGGTTCAAACGGACACGGTCTGCCTTCCAGATGAGCTTCAAATTCGCTGCGCCATTTGTCGACAATTGACATTGTCGGTATTGCCGCCGCATCGCCCAGCGGGCAAAATGTGCGTCCCAGCATGTTCTGCGCCAGGTACTTGATGTTGTCGATGTCCTTCTTTAAGCCTCCGCCATTGTGAAAGCGCGTGAGCGTTTTTTTCAGCCAATCTGTGCCTTCGCGACAGGGGATACACCAACCACAGCTTTCGTGCTGATAGAACTTCATGATGCGCAGCGCGAATTTCACCATGCAGGTTTGGTCATCCACAATGACGACGCCGCCGGAGCCGAGAAATTCACCGCGCTTGCTGAACGAATCAAAGTCCATGTTCATCTGCTCGGATTCTTCCGCGGTCAGAATGAATGTGGATGATCCCCCGGGGACGACGGCTTTGAGCTTGCGTCCATTCGGGATCCCTCCGCCCACGTCATAAATCATCTTCTTGAGCGGATACCCGAGGGGCAGCTCGTAAACGCCCGGCTTCACAATGTGTCCGCTGAGGCAGAAGAGGCGCGTGCCGCCGTTTTTCGGCGGACCGTAGTCGGCAAATTTCTGGCCGCCCATCAGAATGATGTGAGGGACTGCGGCAATGCTCTCGACATTGTTAATGACCGTGGGTCCGCCCCACAGACCTACAACGGCCGGAAATGGTGGACGAATCCGCGGAATGCCGCGTTTGCCCTCCAGCGATTCCATCAGCGCAGATTCTTCGCCAACTTCATAGGCGCCAGCGCCGGTGTGCCAGTAAGCGTCAAAATCTTTGCCGCTGCCAAGAATATTTTTGCCGAGGAAGCCTTTGGCATATGCATCGGCCAGCGCCTTGCGCATGATGTCCACAAGATAGCGATACTCGCCCCGAATATAGATATAGCCAACCTTGGCGCCGACTGCTAGTCCGGCAATGATCACGCCTTCAATCACTGAATGGGGATCATGTTCCAGAATCAGGCGGTCTTTGCAGGTGCCAGGCTCGCTCTCGTCGCCATTGACGAGGATGTACTTGGGCTTGGCTGACTCTTTGGGAACGAAGGACCATTTCATCCCGGTAGGGAAGCCGGCTCCGCCGCGCCCGCGCAGATTAGAAGCCTTGACTTCATTAATGATGTCTTCCGGCTTCATCTCCAGCGCCTTGCGCACGGCCTTATAACCGTCAAGCTCGAGATGACGGTCGATGTCGGCCGCGCCTTTCCCAAAGCGCTGAGACACGATGCGTACTTCGTCGGGATGGGATACGAGATCAGCCATTTTCTTCAGCTGCTAGCTACTAGCTGCTAGCTTCTAGTAAAAGCTCACTTACAGCACAACGTTAGCGGCCTGTTCTCTTGGAATACGAGTCCAGCAATACTCCCATTGCGTCCGGGGTCAGGTTCTCGTGGAAGTCGTAATTGACCTGAACTGCCGGAGCCCAACTGCATGCACCAATACATTCCACTTCTTCCAATGAGAATGTGCCGTCAGCAGTCACTTCCTTGTTTCCAATTCCTAACCGCTCTTTGCATCGTTCCAGCAACTCTTCTCCGCCGCGCAGCATGCAGGAAATATTTGTGCACACCTGAACGTGATACTTGCCCATCGGCCTCTTGTGCAGCATGGAGTAATAGCTGATCACGTTCCGCACTTCCAGTTCGGTCAGATCCGTCTTGGCGGCGATGTGTGCGATGGCCTCGTCCGTTAAGTACCCAATCTCATCCTGCGTGTAGAGCAGCATGGGAACGAGGAAGGAGCGCTTCGTCGGGTACTCCTTCATCTTTGCGTCAAAGAACTGATCCAGTTTTTCCGAGATGACGGGCATTATCTGTCGATCTCTCCCAGCACAATATCGATGCTTCCAATTGCTGCTACCACATCGGCAATAAGCTTTCCTTCACACATTGTGGGCAGCGCCTGCAAGTTCGCGTACGAGGGCGAGCGCATGTGCACGCGCATGGGCTTGGCCGTGCCGTCGCTTACTACGTAATAGCCCATTTCACCACGTGGCGACTCAATGGCCTGATAAACTTCGCCTGCCGGGACCGTGAAGCCCTCAGTCACGATCTTGAAGTGATAGATCAGGGCCTCCATCTGCGTCTTCATTTTTTCGCGGTCGGGCAAAACGATCTTCGGAGCATCTGCCTTGGTGGGCCCGGATGGCAGGCCTTCCAGCGCCTGTTTGGCGATTTCTCGTGACTCGCGCAGCTCCTGAACTCGACACACGTAACGCGCCCAGACATCGCCATCCTTGGAGACGGGCACCTTGAATTTGAATTTCTCGTAGCTGCTGTACGGCATGTCGCGCCGGATATCAAAGTCAACGCCGCTGGCCCGCAGTGTCGGTCCGGTCACGCCCAGGGCGATTGCGTCTTCCGCGCTCATGTGAGCAACGTTTTTCAGCCGGTCGATGAAAATGCGGTTCCCTGTCAGCAGGTTCTCGTACTCATCTACGCACCCGGGAAACTTATCGAGAAATCTCTTGACTGCGTCAAAAAAGCCGATCGGAGGATCAAGCGCCAAACCACCAACTCGAAAATAAGAAGTCATCATCCGCTGGCCGCTGACCATCTCGTAGATACGCAGCAGGTCTTCGCGTTCGCGGAAGCAGTACAGAAAGACCGACATGGCGCCGATGTCCATGGCGTGCGTTCCCAGCCACACCAAGTGCGAACTGATGCGCTGCAATTCATTCAGCAGTACACGAATAAACTGCGCCCGCGGCGGGACGTCCAGTTCCAGCAGTTTTTCCACGGCCAACACGTAACACAAGTTGTTGGTCATGGGGCACAGATAATCGATGCGATCTGTGAGCGGGACCACCTGCTGATAGAACTTGGCTTCACACGTCTTCTCAATGCCGGTATGGAGAAATCCAATGTCAGGCATCATGCGCACAACCTGCTCACCGTCAATTTCCAGCAGCAGGCGCAACACACCGTGGGTAGACGGGTGCTGCGGACCCATGTTGAGGATCATGGTTTTGTCTGCTGTGGGATCAGCGACGGGCGTGCTGCTCAAATGCCCCATTAACGATAACCCTCCACCGGATAGTCTCTGCGCAGCGGATGTCCTTCCCAGTCTTCCGGCATCATGATGCGCCGCAGATAGGGATGGCCAAGAAAACGAATTCCAAAAAGATCAAATACTTCGCGCTCAAAGAAATTGGCGGAAGGCCAGACCGGCGTGATGGATTCGATGACAGGATCTTCTCCCTCCAGCTTCACCTTCAAGCGCACACGTTGCTTTCGCTGCATTGAGAGCAGATGGTAAGCAACCTCGAATCGTGGCTGCCGTGGAAAATAATCTGCACAGGTAAGATCAGAGAGAAAATCTATCAGGCCCTGGGCTTTAAGGTGCTCGCAGGCCTGCCGGATCAATTCGCGTCTCAAGTAAATCGAGAGTTCGTCGCGGTCGAACTTCGCGCCTTCAACGGCGTTCTGGTTCCATTGCAGCAATGCCGCAACTGTCGGCCGGTCTTTTAGTTGTTCCAAGTCAGTAATC
>DATDNH010000247.1:0-2571 GCA_036518395.1 Candidatus Angelobacter sp.
CGCCGCGTCTTGCTGGTGCTGCTGGGATCGGTGGCCGTGGTCCTGCTGATCGCATGCGCGAATGTTGCCAATCTGCTCCTGACTCGCGCCACCGGCCGCGCAAAGGAAGTAGCCATCCGCACCGCATTGGGAGCGAAGTGGCAGCGCCTGGTGCGACAATTGCTTACGGAGAGCATTCTGCTCTCCCTGATTGGCGGCGCGGCCGGGCTTATCATTGCCGGCTGGTGTATCCATCTTGTCCACACGATCAAACCTGGCAACATTCCGCGTATGGATGAGATTGGCATCAGTGGAAGCGTGTTGGCTTTCACCTTCGGAATCTCCCTTATCACCGGCATTCTATTCGGCGTGGCGCCAGCCTGGCGCGCCGTCAAAGTGGATCTCAATACCACTTTGAAGGCAGGTGGCCGCAGTGCATCGGGGAATACGGGATTGCGCGTGTCCAAACACCAGTTGCGGGGATTGCTGGTGGTCTCCGAACTGGCGCTTTCATTAATTCTGCTGATTGGCGCAGGTCTGCTGGTTCGCAGCTTTGTGCGCCTGCAGAGTGTCGCGCCGGGCTTCACCACTGAGAACATTCTCGCCATGGAAGTCGCGTTGCGAGGCGAAACCTATAAAAAGGACGCGGCGATAATCGGGTTCTATCGCGAACTCTACAATCGCATCTCACGCATGCCCGGAGTCGCTGCGGCAGGCGCAACGGACGTGTTGCCGCTGACCGGAAGCGTCGGCTGGGGAGGCATCAAGGTGGAAGGCTACAATCCGCCGTCCGGGCAGGAATTGCAGGTCGACCTTCGTACCGCCAGCACCGACTACTTCCGCGCCATGCAAATTCCCCTGATCCAGGGCCGATTTTTCGATGAGCATGACACCAGCACCGCCCAACAAGTGGTGATTATTGATGAGAAATTTGCCCAGCGCTTCTGGCCGCACGAGAGCGCGATCGGCAAACATCTCTGGTTTGATCCCAAGAAGCCTTACACCATTGCCGGAGTGGTTGGCGTCGTCAAACAGGAGAGTTTGGATATCAGTGGCAAGATCGCAACTTATTTCCCAGATCTCCAGGTTCCGTCGAATGACATGTTTCTGGTGGTGCGCGGATCGAGCGATGTAACGACTCTTGCTCCTTCTATTTTGCGGGAAATCCATGCGCTTGAACCCACTGCGCCGGTCTATAACGTTCAAACAATGAAGGACCTTCTGCGCCAATCTCTGGCCCGGCCTCGATTTGCCACCACTCTGCTCGGCGCTTTCGCGGTCTTTGCTCTCATTCTCGCCGCAGTTGGTGTGTTTGGTGTTCTCGCCTATCTCGTGAGTCAGAACACACGCGATATCGGCGTGCGCATGGCTCTGGGAGCGCAGTCCGGTCATATTCTCGGCCTGATCGTGCGGCAAGGAATGGAACTGGCTGGGATCGGTATCGCCAGCGGTGTGGTTCTCGCGCTGATGCTCACGCGAGTCATGAGCAGCCTGCTTTTTGAAATCCGTCCCACAGATGCGCTTACGTTCGCAACCGTGGTTGCGATCCTGTCAGCAACAGCCCTGGCAGCAACAGTGATTCCGGCTCAACGCGCCGTCCGCGTCGACCCGATCGTCACGTTGAGAGAAGAATAGCTATCAGCGAGACGAAGACCTTGAGTTTAGATTTGGATCATCTTGTCAGCGGAACAACTTTCTGCAACAAGTCCCTGATGGCATCCACCACCATTTCAGGCTCGTCCAGATGAATGAAATGCGCGCTCTGGGCGGCGATGATGTGCCGCGTGGCAATGGCTGCGTGCTCCGCTAAACGTTCTGGCGGCTGATGCGCTCCGGAAAGTACAGTGATCGGAAGCTGCGGCGGCAAGGAACATTTTGAAGCTGCTTCTGCGCACGTGGGTACCGCTTTCAGGTAGGCTGCCATGACCCAGTAGAATCCCGGCCGGCTCCAGTGCGCACAAATCGACGGCAGCGCCTCAGCGGGAATTTTCCGCAGCTCAAACCTGATTCTCTGGAGCGTAGTGCTGAAGCGCGAAATCGGCCCCGGCGTTTCCTTCTTTCTGAGCAGTAATAACCATAACCCGAACCGCACCACACCAAAGCATGCCAGCACACCGGTAGCGCGGGTAAAAAAGACAGCACGGCGCAACCGCCAGCGCTGCTGGCGCGTGGGTTTCATCCACTCTTCGGGCGTGGCCGGATCCAGCAGCACAAGTCCGGCCAAATCTCGAGGAAAACGATCGGCATAATAGCGCGCAATGTATCCGCCAAAAGAATGCCCGACGAGGATGAAGGGCTTCGACACATGCGCGGCCTCAACGACTGCGCGAAGATCACGTCCAAGATTCTCGAGTGAACACACATTGCTTGTGGACCGACTCCATCCCAGCCCCGCGCGGTCATAGCTGTAGGTTGCTGTAAATTCGGCAAGCTTTGGCTGAATTCTGGTCCAACTCAATGAAGAATTGGCAATTCCGGATTCAAAGACCACGGCCGGCAACCCTGAGCCCATCTCGACTACATGCAAACGGTTGACCATGGTTCCCGGCGACGCGGACCGGCTGCGGTCGCGGCGCGTGAGGAGCGCCTGAA
>DATDNH010000248.1:0-3668 GCA_036518395.1 Candidatus Angelobacter sp.
CATTATTAATATCCGTGGCCACTACACCCCACGCCTTGCCTAAACTATTCGCGATTCCTGATTCCTTGCTGACATCCGTAAAAGTTCCGTCCCCATTGTTGTGAAACAACCAACTCGGCATCGGCTGGAACATCCTGGGCAGACAATAGCGACGTCTTCCGGCTTCGCCGCAAGAGACTGATTTAGATTTGCTGAAATCTCCGAATCGTCCCACGAACAAGTCGAGCAGGCCATCATTGTCATAATCAAACCATACTGCGCTGGAAGCCCAGCCCGGCGCGGCAACCCCGGCTTTTTCGGTTACATCGGTGAAGGTTCCATCTCCATTGTTGTGATAAAGAATGCTCCTGCCATACTGTGAAACAAAGAGGTCGGGAAAACCATCTCTGTCGTAGTCTCCTACAGCTACTCCCATCCCATATCCACCACCCAAAACGCCGGCTTTCTCGGTGACATCTGTAAAGGTGCCGTCGTGGTTGTTACGGTACAGCGCATTTCGAAGGGACGGAGATGGATCAAAAAAGTCGCACTTCCCGCTGTTAACCAGATAGATATCCATCCAACCATCGTTGTCGTAATCAAGAAATGCGCAGCCCGCTCCCGTGGTTTCGGGCAGATATTTTTCAGAAGACTTCCCGGCTTTGTGGACCCATTTAATTCCGCTGGCAGAAGGGGCAACCTCCTCGAAGGCGTAAGGCGACGCCGCGGCATAGCCGAAGGGACGGAACCTGCTGAGAGCCAGGCTTCCTAGGAGGCCACGGAGGAAAATGCGACGGGAAACGGTAAATTGCCGTGCAGTCTGCTTCAGAAAAGCCACCTGATTTTACGCGGTATTCGAGATCTTATCATGGAGATTGCATCGGAATTCCCGTGCTAAGATTTCGTGCAAGAGTCCGTTTTTCATGCCAATCCAGCGCTTTGGTCGATGCATCATCTCCGTGCTTGCGAGCGCTCTTCTCTTGCTCTTCCCGGGTTCCATGTTCGGACAGCCAGCGCAGTCGGCCCAGCAAGGGTCTGGAAGCGCGACCTTTGAGGCGCTTGCCCGGCAGGCAACTGCAGCGCGGGAGGAAGGCAAGAGCGAAGAGGCGATTCGCTTCTACGAAAGCGCCCTACAATTGAATCCTGATTGGACTGACGGATCGTGGTATCTGGGAAACCTGTACGCCGATGCGGGTCGCTACAGCGAGGCCATTCCTGCCTTCCAGAAAGTTACGACAGCCGATCCCAATCTCGGTGCGGCATGGGCATACCTTGGCTTATGTGAATTTGAAACCAAGGATTTCAAGAGTTCTTTGCTTCATCTGCAAAATGCAAGAAAGTTCGGATTTGCCGAAGTTCCAGGAGTGGAGAAAGTTGCAACGTACCACCTGGCATTGTTGCTGAACTTGAACGGCCAGTTCGAAGATGCTTGGGAGCTGCTGGGGTCCAAGTTAGGACGCGGCCAGTTGGCAGAACAAACCAAGACTGCATTGGCGCTGGCGCTGCTGCGTGTTCCCCTGCTGCCGGACCAGGTGGACCCGTCGAAGGACGCAGTGATTGACGCGGCAGGGGAGATCGCCGGCGATCTCGTCGAAGGGAATTTCGATCGCGCTTTCCCGGCGTTTGAACAGATGTTGAAGACTTATCCGACTACGCCGTTCCTTCACTATGCCTATGGGTCTGCTTTGATTTTCCGGTCTCGCTACTCCGAAGCACAAGCTCAGTTGCGAGAGGAAATAAAGCTGACGCCGAAGAGTGCGCTGCCCCTCATGCGCCTGGCAATCATCGAACTGAAGACACATCACGCGCAAGACGCCTTGCCGATGGCTGAGCGCGCCGTCGAGCTGGCTCCGGAATCTGCTCTGGCACATGAAATATTAGGACGGACTTTGAGCGAACTCGGAAAAGCTGAGCAGGCAGCCAAAGAATTGGAAGCTGCGGAAAAGCTCAAACCCGAGAAGCCGGATACCGATCCTGAAGTCGCCAGGGCCTACGCTCACGCCTCAATTCCCGGAGAGACTGAACAAGCGACTATAGCAAGCGGGGTGGCGACGCGAGAACGCGATTCCGCCTTCGACGAGCTCGCGCGAAAAGCCGCGGCGGCGGAAGAGGCGGGCCGAGCTGACGACGCGATCCGTGACTACGAGAGCTTGCTCAAGATAACGCCGCAGTGGGACAAGGGTTGGGCGGAGTTAGGAAGCCTCTACTACAGCGCCGGTAAGTTTCCACAAGCTATTGCTTCCCTGAAGAGCTCGATCGCAATCAATCCCAAGAATTCTCAAGCCTGGGCTTTCCTTGGACTGACCGAATTCGAGACCAAAGATTACCCGAACGCTTACATCCATCTGGACCGGGCACGGGAGCTGGATTTTCGGGGAACTCCAGCAGTGATGTTATTGGCCATCTACCATCTCGCGGAATTGCGGAACCTGAACGGAGATTTCTTCGGTTCCGCTGATCTGCTGATTCCGGAAGTTCGCCACGGCCGCGTGAACGAGCAGACAAAGCTCATTCTCGGAATGTCGATGTTGCGAGTTCCTCTCTTAGCCGCTCAGGTGCCTCCTGGCAGTCGTGCATTGATGCAGGCCGCGGGTGAGACCGCGGTGCTCCAGTATTCCTCCAGGTACGACGACACCTTCCGGGCGTTTGAGCGGATGACAAAGGATTTTCCCGATACGCCCTTCATCCATTACGCCTATGCATCGGCCCTGGACATCCTTTCACGATACGACGACGCCACCTCACAACTGCGGGAAGAAATCCGAATCAACCCCGGAAACGCTCTGCCGCATCAGCTCATGGCGTCGATTGCGCTGAAGCAACATCGCCCGGATGAAGCCATGAGCGCCGCCCGACAGGCCGTGGAACTCGATTCTCAATCCGCCGGAGCACACGAACTGCTGGGTCGCGCTTTGCTGGAACTGGGGAAGATCGAACCCGCGGTGAAGGAACTTGAGACCGCAAGCAAACTTGCGCCCAACTATCCTGGAGTGCACTTTAGCCTGGCGCGCGCGTATACCAAGGCCAAGAGGGCGGAAGACGCCCAGCGAGAGCGTGCAATTTTTGCGCAGTTGAATGCGTCCGCGGAAAGCGAGAAGAGCCTTGCCAATCAGGCCTACGGAGATCCCCACGGGCAGAATGAGCCGCCTCCGGCTGAAGCGAGGACGACATCGCAGACGGCCCCGCAGTGAGGAGGAGAGGCGAAAAATCGACCTCGAACGCCCGTTCAGAACTCTTCCTTTTCCGCAGGAGTTCCCGTAAGATTCTTGCTAACCGGGGGTACTCGCCATGAGACCCAGAATCGGCTTTCTTCTAGTGTTTGCCGCAATCCTGTCAGCAGTGCCCGCCTTCAGTGATGATCAGCAGAAAGCAGAAAAGCAGATCAGAAAAATCAGCGCCATGGCCACGGATGTGAATGCCCGTAGCATTGTCAGCCGATCGATGTCCGACATGCTGAAGGTGGAGCGGAACCAGCTGCAGCGAGAGCGGCGTGCCATGACCCTGAATTATGGATGCCTGTTTATCGCACATGAGCTGACCGCGCGCGGCATGAAAATGATGGACGTGGCCATACGCCTGCAGGCTCATGAAACAATTTTTCAAATCGCGACCGAGCAACATGCCGATTGGAAAAAGATTGCGGACGACGCGAAGAAGCTAAACGGTCGGATTGAAGACAACATCTACAA
>DATDNH010000249.1:0-15257 GCA_036518395.1 Candidatus Angelobacter sp.
ACGATGGTGGGCTCGCCGGTCGGCATGAGCCGCTCTTTGTTGTGCGTGGTTGGAGCGCCTTCCCAGTACCAGAAACACTTCACCAAAGCCGATAAGGGCGAGTTGGGAACTTGTATGCGGGAGACAATCGCCATAGCGATATTTTACCGGTAGAAGCTGAGGGCGGCAGCGCTCCGCACTCATTTATGTTTGCAGCTTGCCACGGTGTTAATCCGCGGTGATCTTTTGTTCGACGGCCTGATGATCCGGTGACTCGATGACATCATCGTGTACCGCTGCCATTTCTGCGATTTCTGGTGACTTCATCGACCACGAGCCCGTCACGCACGCCAGCAGATACAAACTTCCAACAATACAAAATGCCAGCGCCAGACTTCTCTTGTGTGCTACCGCGCCCACGAGGAATGCCAGTCCGAACTGCAGACAGGTCGCGGCAAAATAAAATGTGTTCTGAACTCTTCCCATGAAATGCCTGGGAACGAGTTCCATCATGGTGCTGGTGAGCGCCACTCCGCCCAGGGCGCGGCAGGTGCCCATGGCGGCGTAGACCAGAACTGAAGCTGCCAGAGCGATGCTGACGGTCTTCAGACCATCCAGATGAAAACTGCCGTGGACATGCGAGCCGATGAAGGGCAGGGAAATGAGTGACACTCCAAGCACCGCCATGGAAACACCGATAGCTCGGCGATGTCCGTGGCCTCGAATCAGGGCCGGCGTATAAAACGAGCTGAGGCAGGCGCCGATCGCCCACCCCCCATTCAGCCAGCCGTATCCGATTGCGCCCGCTTTCAAAATGTGGTCGCTGAGGGGAGCGGTGATCACACCCTGCGTCAGCATGGCGCCATGAAATAACGCCATCGCGCTGCCCACCAGCAGCAGCGTTGGACGAAGCCCGATGTACGCAATGCCTTCATGCAATTCATGGAAATACCGGCGCACCGCGCCTTCCTCGGCCGCAGATTCGGATGTAACCGGGGTCACAGTGTGACGTCCCTTGCGCACAAACAGGTAACACATGAAGGAAACCACGTAGCTGGCAAAATCGATGAACAGAATTCCACTCAGGCCGATCGAGTTATAGACGAATCCAACCATCGATCCGGCAATCAGCCAGCCGCCCTGGAAACCGGCAATCAGGAAACTGTTGGCGTTCACAAAATGGGATTGGGGAGTCAGCTCCTGAATCAGCGCATTGATGGTAGGCCAGAACATCCAGAACCCGGCAGCCACCAGAACGCCCATCAGGTAGATCTCCCAGAGTTTGGCGACTCCGTGATAGGCGAGCAGGGCGATCACCAAGACGACCAGCCCGCGGGCTGCATCGAGAACCATGACTAAACGCCGGCGGTCTTCCCGATCAATGACCACGCCGGTGAAGGGAAGCATCAGCAGCGCAGGAATGGTTTGCAGCATGAGCAGCGTGCCGAGTGCCATCTCCGAGTGCGTGGCCTGCAGGACGTACCAGGTGGTGGCGGCAGAATTCATCCCGCTGCCAATCATGGAGATGACATTGGCGACAAAGATCAGCCTCAAGCCGCGATGCTGGAGAATGTCCTTCACGTGTTCTTCCACTTTAACAAACAATTGCAAGCTTCTAGCTGCTAGCTTCCAGCTGCTAGTAAAATCCCTTGGCTTTTAGCCCTTCCACCGCAGGCACGCGCAACAGCGGCGCGTGCGTGGGGCTTCGGTTTGACCCTTGGATAAAACCAGATCAAAAACAACAGCAACAGCAAAAGCAGAACGCGAATGAATGCGAAGTTCCAGGCATCAATCAAACTCAGAAATTTCTTAGAGTTCTACGTCTTTGGTTTCGCCAGTGGCCAGCAGCCAGCAACTAGCAGCTGATTTTGTATGTCATAATCACCGCCAGTGTTGACTCCAAATCTTTCGACGTTCGCGAAGCTGGGCATATTGGCGGCAACGCTGAGTGTTGTTCCCATCGAGGACGCTCCCAAGCCGCTGGCTGTCTACTACGAAGGCGCAACGGTGCAGTTCGCGCCGGAGATGGCAACAGGGCATCGGGCAGCAAATTTAGGTCCGTGGATATTCGGTGCGCGCCTGCGCGACGAGAAGCCTCTCGACAAACGGCTGAACCTCTATGTTGTGGTTCCAGGAAGCCAGTATCGTTCAGCGGTGAATCCCGAGTACGACCATAACCTGATTATCAACGCACTCACGCATGATAAAGCGCGGGAGTGGGACATCTTCTGGTGTTTTGTTGTCGATCCGGAGATGAAAGACGATTTCCGCAGCGAACACGACCTGCTGCTGGCTGCGCAGCAGACTTTCACGCCAGCCGATCTATTCGACGCGGAAGACATTCCCGGGCACGAAGTCCTGAAGGAAAAAAGCGACATAGAAGCCCTTGGCGACCTGGTCCGCTATCGCCGTAAGGATGGAACGCTGCCCCGCCTCTTGATTCTTCCCGCGCATCTGGCGGTGAGCGCGACAGCGGAGAATCCGAATTCTGCCCCGGCCCCACAATAGAAAAGCTGCCTGACTTACGCGCTGACAATCATTGAACTGACGGCCTGCTCAAGCTAGCTTAAAGTTTTGCTGTCATTGTGGCAGCAAGCAAGTCTGGTTTGGAAGAGCGGTTGGAAGGCATGGTCGGACACTTAAGGAAATAAAGTGGACTGGGTGGACAAAGTAAACTGGGGTGGACCATGTGGACGCGTGCTGGTCCTGGCTACTTAGCGAAGGCCCACGCTTCAGGGCAGTCCCGATCGCGTCAGGCGCGACCAGATCTCTGACTGACACGGGTCAGGAATGAGCCAGGCATTATCAATGCTCATGTCTACTTGCGGCGTTTCTTTTTGCGGGGAGTGATTTCGCCTGTTCCATCACAGGTGTGGCAGCGTTCACCATGGAGCTTTCCCGTGCCGCGGCACACGGGACACATCTTTGCCGGGGATCTTGGTGAAGATGACATAAAGGGGAGTCCGCCGACACTATACGCCGAAAGTCCCCAATGTCAACAAGCAGGTTTCACGTTTTCTTGCTTAGTGCTTAGGGAGTAAGTACTCCACCTCAAGAAGCGCCTGCAATTGATTAAAAAGTTTTAAGGATTGAGCGCGCGGCGCGTGGCGGCTTCTCCGGCGGCGACCAGTTGCTCTACTGAGACTGCTCCAGGCACGTAAACTTTAATAGGAATGTCGGGCTGAATCAGAACGTCCGCGCTGTGGGTGGCCTGCAAATAATGGCGGGGATAAATGCGGCGTGCGTGAGAATGGCCGTGGCTGACGCCCATGCCACGAAAGAACGCACCATACTCCCAGACGTCAGATCCAATGATGAAATCGGCGCCCAGTTGACGACATTCGCACACCGGCAAAACACAGGAAATACCGCCATCCTTGAGCCGCTCGCCATTTAACCGCACCGGACGGCGCACCAGCCGCACTGAGCAACTGGCGCTGATGGCTGGGACAAGTCTTCCGGTGGTAAGAATGACGGTGCGCTTGCGGGGAAGCGTGGTGGCGATGGCAGCAAAGGGAAGACTGAGCTCCGCAAAAGAGGAAGGAAGATGGCGGGAGCAAAACTGCTCCAGCTTTGCGCCGTTCAGCAGGCTGGGCCAGAAGACCGATTCAGCCATTTTCTTCAGCTCACGCCAATTCATCCCAGCGGCGATCCCAGCTCCAATCAGGCTGCCGGCGCTGGTGCCCACCACGATCGCCGGCCGTATGCCATATTCCGACAGGACCTTGATCACGCCGATGTGCGCGATTCCACGTACTGAGCCGCCACTTAACGCAAGGCCTATCTGCCGGGAACGAAAATGACGTCCTGAAAACACTTTCTTAATTATAGAAGCTCACGGGCAGGGATTACTCCGGCGCTGGAGCGGCGAGCCTCTGATCGAGGGTCAGTCTTTTTCCAGTATCGTATACACGTCCTCAATTGCGCTGACTACGATCACGATCGCCGAGCCAGCCATCCCAATAAAAAACAGGTACTCCAGAGCGGGCGCCAGTACCTTCATCAGGGAGTCCATATTTAAGGATTGTAGCAAACCAGGTTACAGGTTGAAGGGAACAGGTGACGGCCAACCTGTTTTGTTAAAATTCCGCCAGTGCTGAAAATTCCAGCAAGAGCTTGGGTTCTGTCGCTGCTTTCCGGCGGATTGCAAATCCTCCTCTTTCCTCACGCCAATCTCTTCTTTCTTTGCTGGATTGCTTTTGTTCCTCTCCTCTACGCTCTGCTTCGAGGCAGGGGCGGCGAAGGCGAGTTGCTGGATTCCGAAGGCCGCTCTCTTCGACCTTTCACCTTAGGCCAGGGATTCCTGGTTGCCTGGATCAGCGGAATCCTCTGGTACATCGGGACTTGCTACTGGATTTATCCGGTGATGCACGGCTACGGCAACCTGGGCGTAGTGGCTGCAGGACTGATTACGGCAGGCTTCTGCCTGATCATGGGCATGCATCATGCGGTGTTTGGCATGCTGGTGGTGCTCATGGCGCGCAGGTCCACTGCCGGAAACCGGCTGCCGCTCCTGATGGCGCCATTTTTCTGGACTGCGATTGAATTTTTCCGCGAGCGCGTTACCGGCGTGCCCTGGGAGCCGCTGGGCAATGCCCAGGTGGACAACATTCCGTTTGCCCGGATTGCCGAATTCACCGGCGTTTACGGACCTTCCTTCGCCATCATGCTGGTGAACTGCGCCTTTACTGCCGGATTCTTGTTTTACGGCAAGCGGCGAAAAAATCTTCTGATATCGGCAACGGCTGCCACCGTGGCGCTGCAAATCGGTGTCTTTGCCCGCCCGGACCCTGCTCCGGTTACAAAACATGCTGTGCTGGTGCAGGAGAATGCGCCTATCCTGAATACGGTCTGGCCGGAAGAACTCTACAATCGTACGCTTTCAGAATTGACGCAGATCAGCATTCAGGCGGCGCCGAAAAATCCGCCCGGCAGCCCGGGCCTGATCATCTGGCCGGAATCGCCGGCATCGTTTCTGGTGACTGACGCAAGATTTCGGGATGCGCTTGCGAACATTGCCCGCGAGTCCAACTCCTACCTGATCGTGGGCAGCGTTGCCTTTGCTGAAAGCAAAGATGCGGAAGGTCGTCCTCAGATACTCAATTCAGCCCTGGTCGTCGATCCGCAGGGCAGTGCAATGGGCCGTTACGACAAGATTCATCTTGTCCCATTCGGGGAATATGTTCCGCTGAAGAGCCTGCTGTTTTTCGCGGAGAAGCTCACGCGCGAAGTGGCCGATTTTGCCCGCGGTACCGAGCGGAAAGTTTTTGACGTGGCGGGAATGAAAGCTTCCGTTGTCATCTGTTACGAATCTGTCTTTCCCGGGGAAGTGCGCCAGTTTGCCGCCAACGGCGCGCAGGTTTTCATGAACATCTCCGATGATGGCTGGTACGGCGAAACAGGCGCGCCCTTCCAGCACCTGCAAATGACGCGCATGCGAGCGATCGAAAATCATCGCTGGATCCTGCTCACAACCAACAACGGAGTCACCGCCAGCATTGACCCTCTGGGCCGGGTTGTGGCAAAGGCGGAAAGAAACATCCGCACCGTCCTTGTCGCGCCATTCAGCCCGGAGACGGAGACTACGTTTTATACCGTGTCGTACGATCTCTTCGCCTGGATATGTGTGGTAATCTCATTAATAGTGATCTTTGTGCGCTTCAGGTTTTCCGCGCGCAGCATGATTGAGGCCCGCCCGGTCTGAAAACGTATGGTTGAAGAATTAGAACGCGAATACGCCGGCATCCGCGATAAGGTCAATGAACTGCGGAGCTATCTTTGACGCTCCCTCACTGCGCACCCAGCTAGCCGAAATCGAAAAACAGATTGCCGATCCCGCCGTTTGGTCTGACCAGGCGAAGTCGCAGCGGCTCATGCGCGAGCGCCGACGGCTGGAAAACCTTCTTGCCCAGGACAACGAACTCGCTCGCCGCGCAGAGGACATAGGCGCCTACTTCGATCTGGCGCGTGAAGGCGAAGCTGTCACAGACGACCTGCGCAAGGAAATGAACGATCTGCGCGAGTTTGCCGACAAACTGGAGACTGAGACGCTGCTCTCCGGCGAGAATGACATGCGCAATGCCATTGTCACCATCCATCCCGGCGCGGGGGGAACGGAGTCACAGGATTGGGCGGAGATGCTGTTGCGAATGTATCTGCGCTGGGCTGAGCGCCAGGGTTTCCAGACGGAATTGAACGAATATCAGCCTGCGGAAGAGGCAGGACTGAAGTCGGCGACGTTTACTGTGATCGGTGATTATGCATATGGGCTGTTGACCAGCGAGATCGGAGTGCATCGCCTGGTGCGGATTTCGCCTTTTGATCAGGCCAAGCGCCGCCATACGTCTTTTGCCAGCGTTTTTGTCTCGCCGGAAATTGACGAGTCTATCCAGGTTGACATCAAAGCGGAAGACATCCGTGTGGACACCTACCGCTCCGGCGGCAAAGGCGGCCAGCATGTAAACACAACTGATTCCGCTGTCCGCATCACGCATATTCCCAGCGGAATTGTTGTTGCCTGCCAGAACGAGCGATCACAACACAAAAACCGCGATCGCGCCATGAAGATCCTGCGTTCCCGGCTCTATGAACTGGAACTGGAGAAAAAGCGCGAAGCAACCAAGAAGCTTGAGGATTCCAAACTGGATATCGATTTCGGTTCCCAGATCAGGTCTTACGTTCTTCACCCATACCGGCTGATCAAAGATCACCGCACTAAAGTCGAAGTGGGCGACGTGGATCGCGTCCTGGATGGCGACCTGAAACCGTTCATCCGCGCCTATCTCATCAACCGCCGCAACCTGGGATAACCGACAGGCTTCAACACCGCAGTAATCTTTTGGCTTCGTTTCCTTTGTGGTTAAATCAGGTCTTGATTTTGCTAACGACGAAATACTAAGTACTAAATACTGGTTTTGTTATGCCTCCACTGCTGGATCTCATCAAACAAAACGCCGTTCCAGCCGGAGTGATGCGCTCGGCGGCGAAGGGAGCACTGTCGCTTCCGGCGTCTGAGATTTTTCAGATTCTGGTGTACCTCACGGAGAACAAGAACTTCGGCCAGGAGGCAGCGATGACGCTGGCCCGCTGGGACGCGCCGTCTGTTTCGGCGGTTCTTGCCAGCACTGATGCTCCGCAGGAAGTACTCGAATACTTCTGGAATCAGAAGAACCGGCGTCCGACACTGATGCCGGCACTGCTGGAAAATCCCAGGATTCCAGAAGAACGTCTTGTGGAGCTGGCGGCCGACGGCTCGCGCCAGATCGTTAATGCCATGCTGAGCAGCGAGCGGGTAAAAGTCTCGCCGGCCGTAGTGGAAGCACTGCTCGCTAATCCGAATCTTACAGAACCTGAAATCCATCAGCTTCGCGCAGACCTTGCCGGGACAGCTTCCGAGCTTCCAGATCCGGAGTCGGAGGCTGCTCACCATTCGTGGAGCGAGGAACACGCTGCTGAAATCGCGGCTGAAGAAGGCAAGCCTTTTGAGATGACGGTTGCGCCGCAAGGCGAGGAAGAGCCGGCGATGGCTGCAGTGCCCGTGGTCAAAGACAAGGACCATTCGGGAGACGCGGGAGCGCAGAGGGCGCCTGTAAAGCAGGCTGAGCGGGAAAAGCTCACCGTTTTGCAGAAAGTTTCGAGAATGAACGTTGCCCAGCGCGTGAGAGCTGCATTTATCGGCAGCAAGGAAGAGCGCGCCATTCTGATTCGCGATGGAGCCAAGATCGTGCAGAATGCCGTGCTGGCATCGCCCAAGCTGAGCGAACCGGAAGTGGAAATGTTTGCCGCCGCCAAGCATGTAAGCGAGAACGTGCTGCGCGAGATCGCGCGCAATCGCCGCTTCATGAAGAATTATTCGGTCGTGCGCAACCTGGTGGGTAATCCGCGCTGTCCGATCGATATTTCTCTCACTCTGGTCAAAAACCTGCTGGTTTACGATCTTAAAAGCCTGCGCCACAGCAAGAGCATCTCTGAAACCGTGCGTCGAGTGGCGGACAAACTCTATAAGGAAAAAATGGACGCGAGAGCACAACAAGGCAGTAGTTAGTAGTTAGCATTTTGTACTGAGCAAACCCGCTCATGGGCTTTAGCTGTTGGCTTTTGCCTGGCTTAATTCGTTACGGAGATATATTCATCAGCAGATTGGTTCATCCGGCGAAACAAATTGTCCTCGTCCGGTGTCATTAGTCACACCAGGGAGGAGAATTCAATATGTTCGCGCAGAAGCTGGGATCGTCGGCCGACAATGCATGGAGGAAGCTGGAATCCATGACCACGTCGTTCTTGTTGCATGTTTTCATCGCAGGCCTGTTGTTGCTCCCGACTGTGCTGGTGGCGCGGGTATCGGTATCCGGATTGGCAGATTCTCCGCAACCTCCTGTTGTGGTGGGAACACTGATCTACAGTGCCCGGCCTGGCGATCCCAGCAGCAGGCAACATCAGCCAAACACATTTCACATTCCCAGACACCAGATCATCAGTGTGCGCTCCAACGTCCCGAGCCGGATCAACGTCGCCCAGCCTGAAGCGATAGTGTCGCATAACGAGGTCTTTGTGCTTAGCGACGTGCAATCGCCGATCCCGAAGTTGGATATTGGATATCACGGGGGAGGCCGGTGCGGTTGCAGACCTGGTCCCCGCCCAACTCCTTCCCCCGCGATTATTCCATTCACTGGACAACAGTCGTGGATGCGTGAACCCGAGTTGCTTAGAAGAGTTGATCCGGAGTATCCGTCGCGGGCCAGACAAGCAGGCATTCAGGGCGCCGTGGTGGTTCGAGCCATCATTGATCGTGACGGCGAGGTCACCAAGGTCATGGTTGTAGGTGGTCCACAGCAACTGCGCGCGGCAGCCACAGACGCAATCCGGGAATGGCGTTACAAGCCTTACATTCTCGATGGCATCTCTGTCCCGGTTGAAACCACCATCACCGTCAACTTTGTTTTGCCGGGAACAAAGCAAAGTACGTCACGAATGATGTAATGAACCCACTAATTGCGAATAGCTATTGACGAGCTGCTGTATTGCTACAATGGAATCGTGGCCACGCAAAGCTCTTCTGATGAAATTACTGCATTGCTCGAGCGCGCCAAAACCATCGCGGTAGTGGGCCTCTCTGATAGCCCATTGCGTCCGAGCCATGGTGTTTCTGCCTATCTGCAACATCAGGGATACCGAATTATTCCTGTCAACCCCAACATTCATGGGGCGCTGGGTGAGAAAGCCGTGGCTTCGTTAGCGGATGTAAAAGAGAAGGTGGATATCGTTGATATTTTCCGCCGCTCAGAGTTCGTCCCTGAAGTAGTGGATGAGGCCATTAAGATGGGCGTCTCCGCTATCTGGATGCAGGAGGACGTGATTCATGAGCAGGCGGCGGAGAAGGCCCGCAAGGCGGGAATTTTCGTAGTGATGGACCGGTGCATCTTGAAAGAACACCGGAAACGATTCCGCTAGTACCGACCTTTGTTCTGCGGCAAAAAATCAGGTATCAGAGTTCCGTTCCGTTACGGGAATGTTTGCACCATAAACGGCGTTTGCGGCGCTGCAGGACAAAACGCTGGATTGGTACAGGAGAGATTCTGGAGTGGCGCTGGCATTCGCATCAACTCAGTGTCCGTGGAAGTCTTAATGATGGAGATGTTGCCATCGTGCGCATTGGTCACATAGACCCTGGTGCCGTCAGTTGACGGTGCAATTGAGACAGCCCCTGATCCCACAGTGATGACCTTTGATTCTCGTAAGCCAATCGCGTCAATAACCGAAACGTGGTTCCCATTGCAGCCGGCGAGGTTGGCAAGCAAATTCGTATGATTGATGCCGCCCGCAACCGCCGGGCACTGGCCCAGGGCAGCATAGGCTCGTGTGCCGTCTCCGATTGCACCAACCGACATTGGCGAGCCGGAAAGAGTAATCTTCGCTAAGAACGTGGGCAGGATTTGCGGTGTAACTCCCAGATTGATGCTGTCGGCCTTGATCACAGTGACAGAATTGTCCCCGGGATTGGTTACGTAAACGCGCTTGCGAACATTGTCATAGTCCGCGAAATTAGGTACCAACGTCGCAGAAGGTCCTGTGCCGTTGAGATTGATGGTGGTGATTACAATGTCGAGGCTGGTATCAATCACGCTGACTGTCCCATCCCCCTGGTTCACGATGAACACGTCGAAACCGTCATCGCTCATTACGCCCCAGATTGGCTGAGCACCCACTGGGATTGTTTTGATAACGTTATTGTCCTGCGTACCGATGACGGTCACAGTATTGTCGTCGTGATTGACGACGTAAGCTTTGTTGCCATTACTGCTGGAAGCCACCATCACCGGTCTTGCTCCAACGGGGACCACTTGGGAAACAACCACCTGGCCTGAAGGAATGATGCTTACGTCATTCGATCCACTGTCAGCGATGTAGATGTTGCCATTGCTGCTGGTTGCCGTCCCGATGGCCCCACTCACGCTTGAGGGCAGAGTAACTGTGACTGGAGTGGATTGCGGCAGAAAGGCGAAGTACAGGGTAGCGGTGTTGTCGCCGTTGAGTACAATGACTCTGGCGCCGGCCTTGCCCACGAAAACCGGGTTTGCTCCTACATTTACGACTCCGACGTTTGTGTCTCCGGAGACATTAATATGCGTGTTGCTGCCGCCTCCGGCAGGATTAGTGGAGAGTACGACGGCATTTCCCTGAGGCGTGGGATCGCCGCCAGGCTGCGTTTGAAAATTGATTGTAGGACGAAAGGTATTACCGCAGCCCACAACCAGCGCTGCACAAATCGCAATTGCAAGGACCGCGCACACGGTCCGCATACTTGAAATCATTCCTTCTCCGCCGGTTCAGCCGGTCGCCTGTATATGTTTTCGCGAGAAATAATTATTGTATTACAACGAGAGCAATTAGCACTCAGCAATCAACACTCAGTCCCCTCGAATCAATCGAGAGACACCAATCCATTAATAGAACGGAGTTAATCAAAAATCTTGCGAAAAAACAGGAAGAGTCCGGGGATTTCGATGATTTTGGTATCAGATTCCCGGCCCTGGGATGCAGCAGCTAAAGACGGCCACGAATTAGAACTGGCTGAGTGCCGAGCTGACCGCGGAGTGCTGTTTCTTATCACGCCGCTTTCTTTGCCGGCTTCTTTCTTGTTCCTGCGCGCTTGACTTCGACCTCAGACTCTGCCTGCGCCTCGTCGACGCGCTGCGGAGCCTTCTTCTTGTGCTCCATCTGTGCGAGACTCTGCTTCAGAGCAGCCATTAGATCAGTCGGGGGCGCGACCTTGCGGGGTTTCTCTACTGGTGCAACTTCTTTCCCCTCGAGATGCGCCTTGATCAATTTCTTCACGTTTTCTTCAAAAGTGTCATAGTATTTTCGGGGGTCCCACTTGGCTGCCAGAGCGTTGATGAGTTGGTGCGCCACTTTGACTTCTGCTTCTTTCAGACTGGCATGGTCGAGGCCGAAATCCGGCATAGCGCGCACTTCGTCCTGGTAATACATGGTGTGCAGCATCATTCCGTCCTGGTAAGGCCGCAACAGCACGGTGTATTCGCGGTTGTGCATTGCCAGCTTGGCAACTCCCAGAAAGCCCGATTCCTTCAGCGCGCGAACCAGCAGCGCGTACGGCTTTTTTCCGCCTTCCTCCGGGCCAAGATAGTAGGACGATTCAAAATAGACTGGATCGACTTCTTCTTCTTTCACGAATTCCAGGATCTCCATTGCTTTTGCGGTCTTGGGTTCAATCTTCTTCAGTTCTTCCGGTTCTATCACCACGTACTCGCCTTTACGGTATTCGTATCCTTTGACGATTTCAGCGCGCTCGACTACACGCTCGTCCGCGGGACAGTAGAGCTGCTGCTTCACGCGCGTATTGTCATTGCGATGCAGCATGTGGAAGGAAACCCGAGTACCGCGGGCGCCCGAATATAGGCGTACCGGCATAGAGATCAGCCCAAAAGTCAGATAACCGGACCATACTGAAGCAGCCATGGCGCCTCCATTTTCAAGCTTTTGTGTACCCTTTTGTTAGGATGCGCTACACACGGTTTCATGCCGCCAAGGCGTTTGAAAGCGCAGTTCTATCGTGGAGGTATGCCATAAA
Source organism: Candidatus Angelobacter sp. (assembly GCA_036518395.1). Taxonomy (GTDB): domain Bacteria; phylum Acidobacteriota; class Terriglobia; order Terriglobales; family Acidobacteriaceae; genus Angelobacter. The sequence goes on from DATDNH010000249.1 coordinate 12,068, forward strand.
CGGCAATTTATCGAAAAGACGCTCTTCACCTGTTGCGGACGCCATCGCGCTGGGCAGCGCTGGCATATTGCTGGTTTTAACGCTTTTCTTTCACCGCGCTGAGCTGCTTCATGGAACGCGTCACCTTTCTCTCACATTGGCGACCACTCTCGGATTTGCAGTGCTTGCGCGCCTCGCGCGCGGAGTCAGCAATTCCGGCGCGCTTGCGGGCGCCGTGGTGGCCTTTATTCTTGCTCTTCGCGATATCAGAATGTTCTTCCTGCTGCTGATCGTATTTTGTGTCACTCTGGCAGCAACGCGGCTGGGCAGCTCGCGCAAGCAACAACTGGAACTCGCCGAGCCTGCGGCCGGCCGCTCGGCTTCTCAGGTCATGGCGAACCTGGGAGTTGCGGCACTCCTGCTGGCGCTGCCGTCTTTTCCTTCAGCCTGTCTGCTTGCGTTGGCAGCGTTGGCAGAGCTGTCTGCAGACACCACATCGAGCGAAGTGGGCACGGCGCTGTCGGGCAAAACTGTTCTCATCACCAATTTGAAATCAGTTCCCGCAGGCACCGACGGCGGCATCAGCTTGAGCGGCACAGCCGCAGGAGTCCTGGCTGCAATCATCATCGCCGCCTGTGCCCACGCTTTCGGCTTGATTCCATGGACAGGGGTTATTGTGATTTTATGTGCTGCGACGGCAGCCATGCTGGTGGACAGTCTTCTGGGAGCAATTGTAGAAAGACGAGGTTATCTCAACAATGATTTGGTGAACTTACTGAGCACCGCCTCCGCCGCGCTACTTGTGTGGGCAATAAGCTAGCCAATGCTGTGGGTTCCGCCGATCTTCAATGTTGGCAATGATCAAATCTCAGCAATCCGTTCACTGGTGTTCAATGTCCCCGACCGCAACCAGGTTCGCATCCAAATCCACAAACAACACCCTGTTACTGTTGACCACATAAAATACGATGTTCTGAGTTGCCAGTGAACTCTTGAGCGTTCCAGTTGCACGTCCGCTGGCGGTCACCGTAGACGTTCCACTCAAACTCAAGTTGGTCGAGACGCTTCCTCCATTATTGAAATCAGCGGCGCCGGTCATGTGCCCTGCGCCATCGGCGGCGAATTGTCCTGCCGAGTCAACTTCGTTGTTTGCGGAAGTAACGCCGGTAAAGTTCATTCCATAATTGCCGTTAAATGTGCTGTTCGAAAAAGGCCCGCTCTGTTGAAAAGCAGTGCCCGTTGCAACCGTGTTGGCATCAATCTCCAGCACCTGCACCCCGTTGCTGGAAGGATAGATGGCAAGGTTGATGGTTCCGGCGTTCAAGCTCATGGTGCCGCGACCGTTTCCGGAAACTGAATAAGTTCCGGTCAACGTGGCATTCTGGGTGATCGATCCTGCGTTATTAACGTCTTCGGTGCTGGTATTGAGAACGTTTCCCGCGCCATCAGTATTAATGATTCCTCCGGCAGCAAATGGCCCGGCAGTGCTCACGCCTCCCACGGTAAAGGCGAACGAACCCGAAAGCAACGCCGATCCTTGACGAAAGGCTGGGCCCGCCAGTGCTGTGGATAGATCGGTTTCAATCAGATTCAGGTGATTGTTGTCCACGATGTAGTAGACAAAATGCTGCGTGCTAAGGCCGGTGATTGAAATCGTGCCACGGCCATTGGTGGGCGTGCTCATCGCTGCTGCCACGGGCGTGATTGCCACATTGGTGGATATAGTCCCATTGTCGTTTGTGTCCTGGACGCCGGCGGTCATATTGCCGGAAGCGTCGATGGTGAAAACGCCCGCCTCGCCCTGAGCGTTGAGAGCGCTGTCAATGCCAGAAAGATTGAAAACGAGTGAGCCTGCCAGCGTGCTCAGCGTGACCGAGGAACTTTGCAGGTCAAAACTGCCGCTGGCTGTGGAGTTGCCGTCAATCCGGATGATCAGTCCGTGCTGCCCGGAAACAATCACAAAGCTTAAATCGAAAGTGCCATTCGGAGTTGTGACGGTCGCCGTGCCCTGGCCGTTGTTGTGCACGTTGAAGCTGCCGCTGACAGGCTGGTTAGTAAATATTCCATTACGGCTATTGATGTCTGCTGTGCCGCCGGTAATGCTGCCTGCGCCATTGGCCTGCAAGGTCCCTGCCACTGCGAGGAACCCAAACTGGTTCACTCCGGAGAATGAAAATGCATAAGTGCCGTTCAGGCTGGAATTACTGAATGGCCCGTTGATCGGTCCAGCGCCACCGGTTCCAGAACCGCCAACACATCCGGTGAGTGCAAGAAGAAGAATCAGAATAGAAGAGAGCGTAAAACCCATTCGCAACGACATGACTGCCCCCAGAGAGGATGATCGCGCATTGATTAAACACACCACCACTCCTAATTAGAACACCCTCGGGCGAGAGTTGTTGCTGGTTGGGGCGACGTGCAGCAGCTTCTTACGAATTCTTTACAAACTCGCGACTCAACGCTTTGTCAACAGGTTCTGCGAAGGATCTAGCGACCGAGTCAGTTCTTTGGCGTGAAAAAATCTGCTTCGCTCTGTTCCTGCGGGGTCACGCCAAACTGTGAGCCCGTTTTCTTTAATAGCCTACTATTTCTTTTACGCGTTATTCATGCAAGCGGTTCAGGCCCCTCCCGCAGGCGCTTTTGGTTCCGATCACGGAACACTTTTGAACCGCAATTTCCATTCTTTTCTTACCGGAATGGGAATTTTCTTGACACCGGGAAATAGCTCGCATAACATTGCGCGCGATTTTTGAGCAGAAGGACAATGCGATTAGGGTGTGGTTAGTCGCGCGTGACAATTACCTTCATCTCTGAATCGCAATTGATTTCTATGAGTTTGTTCTGTCGGCCGGAAAACAATTCGTTCTTGCTCCCGCGCTAAGCAGCATCCAGCCCACCACCGACATCGAGGAGGAACCGTGTTCGTCGTTTTCCATCAAAACATGCGCACCTTTGGCGGCAATACGGCCGTACGGAATGTCAACTACGCAGCCCAGATGGGACTAGTAGGAGGAGTAGTCGCTGCACTTAACGGGGGAGCTTGCACAGCAGCCGCCGGCTATACGGAGTTGCTCAATGCTGGCGTCGGGATGCACGCGAATCTGCCGAACATCGCTCTGGCCCTGGATCCCGGCTTGACCAATCATCTGGTAATTGAGGTGGGAACCACTATAGGAGGGTATCGGGAGTATATCGGCATCGCATGGGACCC
>DATDNH010000250.1:0-96531 GCA_036518395.1 Candidatus Angelobacter sp.
GACAATGTAACCTGCCTGCTGCTGAAGGTCGTGGAGCGTCCCTGGTACAAAGGCATTTTTCAAGGACTACGCGTCCAGCGAGCTGCGCGCTCCGCGCGCGGTGATTAGTCGCGAGGACTATGCGTCCCGTCGGGACTACGCTAATTCGCTTCGCTCCCCCCGACTAAAGTCAGGGGCTGACACTTGACATCGCCTGGGGGACCGCAAGAATAGCTATCGAGGACTACGGAGGAAGCAGCCAATGGCAAAGCTCATTTTAAGATTTGAGCAAAATATCCTGAAGGAAGTCAGTCTTACGCAAGATACGCTTACCATTGGTCGCTTACCAGACAATACGCTTCAAATCGATAACCTCGCTGTTTCCGCCCATCACGCCAAAATCTTTTGGGACCACGACCACTATGTGGTCGAAGACCTGGGTTCTCTGAACGGCACTTACGTAAACAATCAGCGGGTAGGAAAAGCCACTTTGAAGAGCGGCGACCAGATGACCATTGGCAAGCATTTTGTGCAGTTCAAGGACGAAGGGCAAAGAGTCCCCGCGACAAAGCCGGCGGAGAAACCCGGACCCGCCGCCCCCAAACTGGAGGCGACAGTCGTCCTCGACACCAGGCAAACTCAGGACATGATCGCCGCGAATGCGGCTGCGACAGCGGGATCGGGGCCGCTTGGACTTTCAAAGGCTCCTGCAAGCGCAACGCCGGCCAAGGAACGTTTTGGAATTCTTAATGTCCTGGAAGGACGAACAGACCAGCAACAGTACGTGCTTACCGGAAAGATGGCGATGATCGGGAAATCCGATATGGCGACCATCCGTCTGAAAGGCTTCTTTGCCCCCAAAACCGCGGCCCTCATCAGCAAAAGAGAGAACAAATACTTTATTGCCGCTTCCGACCAGAAGATCAAACTCAAAATCAATACCGAAGAAGTTACCGGCCAGCGGGAACTGAAGGAAGGAGACATTATAGAAGTTGGAAAGGTGAAGGCGGCATTTACTTTTCAGGAATAGATATTCCCGAAATGGTACTATTGTCATTTGCAATGTCATGGAAATCAACACTGTAGGAGTCGTCGGCGCAGGCACTATGGGAAACGGTATTGCCCACGTGTTTGCCAAGGCAGGCTTTCACGTCCTGCTGGTGGAAGCGGAACGGGTTGCGCTCGATCGCGGAATTGAGACGATCAGTAAAAACCTGCAACGCGAAGTGGCGAAGGCCAAGATCAGCGCGCAGGACTGTGACTCCGCACTTGCCCGAATTCAAGGCGCGCTGGACCGGGAGGCGCTGGGCAAGGCCGATTTTGTCGTGGAGGCTGTATTTGAAAGATATGAGGTCAAGCAGCAGATCTTTCGCGACCTGGATCGGATTTGCCATCCGGAAGTAATCCTCGCCTCGAATACTTCGTCGATTTCGATTACCAGGATTGCCGCCAATACAAAGCGTCCGGATAAGGTCATCGGCATGCATTTTTTCAATCCTGTGCCGATGATGAAGCTGGTAGAGGTGATTCGCGGCCTGGCAACCTCGAACGAGACTTATGCGACTACCAGGGCCCTGGCGGAAACGCTGGGTAAAACGCCGGTTGAAGTGAATGACGCTCCGGGTTTTGTTTCCAATCGTGTTCTGATGCCTTTGATCAATGAAGCTATCTACGTCGTCATGGAAGGCGTGGCTTCCCCTGAATCAGTGGATGAGGTGTTCAGGCTGGGCATGGCTCACCCCATCGGACCGCTGGCACTGGCTGATTTCATCGGCCTGGACGTTTGCCTGGACATCATGCGCGTGCTTCACGGCGGGTTGGGTGATCCAAAGTATCGTCCTTGTCCGTTGTTGATCAAGATGGTAGATGCAGGATGGTTGGGAAGAAAAAGTGGCAAAGGATTCTATAAGTACTAGAATACCTTTTATCAGTAGTTGGGACAGATGGCGGGGGAAGAAAGTAGAAATACTTTATGCTCACTGCGGACCACCCGGCATTCAACTTAGCCGAGAGCTTCACCGGCAATAGGTTCTTCCACAGGCTTTGTTCCGACAAGCCTCCGGAAGGCAGCCCTCCCGACCCAGGCGAAGGTAATCTCTCGCCTGAATACCAATCCGGAACGGAGACAATCCTGCTGGTGGAAGACCTGGAATCGCTCCGTAACGTGATTGCGGATTCGCTCGAGCAGCTTGGGTATCGCGTACTCTCCGCCAGTAGCGGGGAGGAGGCTGTGACGCTCTCAAATTCCTATGGCGGAGAAATTCATTTGCTACTGGCAGACGTGCTCATGCCGCAGATGAAAGGTCCGGAACTGGCGCAGAAAATACTGGCAGGCCGGCCACAACTGAAAGTCGTTTATGTTTCCGGGTATCCCGAGCGCGTTTTGGCGCCGTTGGGGGTGCTCGAACCGGGAACCATCCTCATACAAAAGCCATTCTCGATCAAAATCCTTTCCGCCAAATTAAGGCAGGCACTCGACCGATAAGGGCTGGCCGTTCCGGGGAGACGCGCTTCGCGCACATACAAACCAAAAACCCAGTTGACAGGACCTGAATATTTCTATTATTGTAGAAATATAGAAGGAGTTGCGCTTGCCGACAAAAATGCAAATCCAGGATGTTGCCCGATACGCAGACATGTTTGCCGCGATGGGTGCGGAGCCACGGCTTCGCATCATGCGGCTCCTTCTCACCGCGCACCCGGGCGGCCTGGTCGTAGGGGAAATCGGAGAGGAGTTGGACATTCCCAATTCCACTCTGTCCCACCATCTTGACAAGCTGAAGAATGAGGAACTGGTTTCCATGGAGCGAGAAGGCACGTTTCTGCGGTATCGCGCCAGTTGCGAAGCGCTGACAAACCTGCTCGGGTTTCTGTATGCCGAATGCTGTACTCGCAATAAGGCCGTCGAGCCGGAGCAGGTAGTCTGCTGTGCTGAAACATTCAGGAGAAAATCATGAGCACACAGGACATCAAAGAAATCGTGAAAGATAGATATGGCGCGGCTGCACGCCGCGTGACCTCGGGGAAAAATTCTTCCTGCTGCGGGGCAGCGCCTTGCGGCGGCGACGAAGATCCCATAACAAAAGATCTCTATTCCAGCGCTCAAGTAAGCGGCCTGCCGGAAAATGCGGTGAAAGCATCTCTGGGATGCGGTAATCCGACCGCGCTGGCGCAACTCAGTCCGGGAGAAATCGTCCTCGACCTTGGCTCGGGCGGCGGCATTGACGTATTGCTGTCAGCCAGGCGCGTAGGCCCGACCGGAAAAGCCTATGGATTGGATATGACCGACGACATGCTGGCGCTGGCCCGAGAAAACCAGCAGAAGGCAGGCGTGCTCAATGCCGAGTTCCTCAAAGGCGAAATGGAAAACATTCCCCTACCCGACAACTCTGTGAACGTAATCATTTCCAACTGTGTCATCAATCTTTCGGGCGACAAGGACAAGGTATTAAACGAAGCTTTTCGTGTGCTGAAACCTGGCGGACGCTTTGCCATTTCTGATGTCGTGGTACGCGGCGATGTTCCCCAGGAAATTAAGCGGAACATTGAATTATGGTGTGGCTGCGTTGCCGGGGCGTTGAAGGACACCGAATACCAACAGAAGCTTGCGAATGCGGGCTTCCAATCAATCGAAATTGAACCGACGCGGGTTTATAACGTAGAAGATGCGCGCAGTTTCCTGAGCGGCGCGGGCATTCAAGTGGACGAGATTGCGCCACAGGTTGAAGGCAAGTTCATCAGTGCTTTTGTGCGAGCGATTAAACCCGCGGCCTTAGTTGCTCCGAGTGACGCTCACTGAGCATCATCCGGGGACGCTCCATGGATCGCCCCAGTCTGCGTGCCGGGCGAGCTTATATGCATCTTTTTGCGATCTGGTGATTGTCTTGCGCTGCAGTCCGTCAGGGGTGCACAGCGTTAGCTGGGCGTGGCCGCGGTGTTTTTGCGGATGGCGGATAATGCGTGCGGCCGGCCGCGTCGTTGAAACTCGGCTGAACATGATGTAAGAAAATTTCTCATCTTCATGGCCGAGCGCACCGTGTTTCATCTGACGGTGCAGAGATGTTCTTTGGACCCGGGCGGCAAAGTGGCACCAGTCGTCGAGTGCAGCCATGGGACATTCATTCGCATGCGGGCACGGCGCAAGGACAAGCGCACCTGAACCGATCAGCGAAGCGCGTGCTTTGAGAACGAAATCAAATCCGCGCATGGTCCCGGGCTCAATAATCACGAGAAATCGCTTTGTGCGGCGCCAGGCGTCCAATACGACTCTTTCAGCCTCTGCTGGCGAAAGCTCACCCAGCGTGTAGGAAATCACAACCACATCATGTGCTTCGTCGCTTAGGCCCTTTCGAATATCCTTCAGGACCCATCTCGCGTTGCGCATGGCTGCCCGTGCGCTATTAGCGCTGAGCCGCTTTCCCAATTCAATCAACGCACCGTCCGCCTCGATGAGGGTAGCTTGGCTCAGCGAAGGAAAGATCTGAACGGCTGCGTAGAACGCAGTTCCCGGCCCTGCCCCGATATCCAGAATGCTGCTGATTGCGGCTTCCGGCGCGAGTCGCTGGACCTCAGAAAAGACGCGCCGATTGGCGGCGAAGGTCGCTGGAAACCGGACGGCGAGGTAAGCGGCGCGGTGCTCCGGCGTCTTGATCACAGGCGAAGCATATTGTGCAGTTTTGTATGCTGCACTGAGTTCTTCGGCAGCTTTTACCAGTTTTGCGCGATCTACGGTTTCGATTTCCTGTTCAATGGCCTCGCCGAACTCTGGTGGTAAACGCATAACAAAGCATCTGGTAATGGGATCAGTTCAATGAGCTTTATCAGTGATAAAGGTTTGCCGTTATCTGAACAACCTCATCAACCCTGTAGCCGGTAGATCGGGTACTACGCACTTAATCGCCGTTCCCGCAGCCGCCGACAATCCTTCAGCCGCAAGATAGCCGCTGCGCACAGCCCCTTCCATGGTCGCAGGCCAGTTCGTCAGGGTCCAATCACCGGCCAGAAATAGACGCTGCCATCCCGTGCGAGCTGCAGGTCGATACTGGTCCAGGCCCGGGACAATCGCATAGGTGGCATAAACTTCCTTGATAACGGTCGCCTTCAGCACCTTGGCTTCTTTGGCGGCAGGAAAGAATTCAATTAATTCCGCCAGCGCCAAATCCAGGATTTCCTGCCGCGACCTTTCCACCAGGGTCTTCGAAGCGCTTACTACCAATTCCAAATAGCTTCCCTCCCGATCGTGGATCTTGCTTTTCTGAAACATCCATTGGATTGTGCGGTCGAGCAGCACGGCATGAGGCAGGGGCGTAACTTCACGGTCGAACCAGAAATGAATGCCGGTAATCGGCGACGCCTCAAAGTTGCTCAGCCTCCGCTTCAGTGGCTCCGCGACAGCATCGGATGGAAGCAGCGAGGCGGCAGTCTGAAAGGGAACTGCCAGAACCAGGTAATCAAATTGGCGTTCTCCAGCGCTGCTGCTGATTCTTACACCGTCCGGCCCAGGGTTGATCGTGTTCGCTGAATATCGCAATAAAACTTCGCCGCCTTTTCTGCGAATGTATTCGGCAGCCGCGCCGTAGAGATCAGATAACGGCACCCGCGGCAGGCCCATTTTCCCCGCCGCAGCAGACTTCAAAAAAGACTCACGAAATACCTGGGTTGCGTAGCGGACAGAAATCCGATCCAGGTCTTCATTCAAGGCGCTGACCAAAACTACTCTCCAGAAGCGTTGGACGGCGCGCTCCGTCTGATTGTTCCGCCGCAACCATTGCAGAAAGTTCTCATTTGGATCGTCAGGGACTTCGGATGCGCGCATCATGGTGGTAAGCGCCCGCGAGATGGCCAGCTTATCGGCTAGTGCGAGTGATGATGCCCGGAAAAATGAAGGCAGGTTATGAAATGGCGCCGGAAGCAGCGTTGATTTAATCCTGCTCGCGCGGCCGCCAGGTTCGACAAAGATCAACTCGTCATACCACTGGATCTTGTCTCTGACTCCGAGCTGGTCATAAAAATGGATTAGATTGGTACAGCAGCCGAGCAATACATGCTGGCAGTTGTCCACCACCTCGCTTGTGCCCGGATGTTCGTAAGAGGAGGCCCGTCCTCCCACGTAAGGCCGTCGCTCGAAGAGTGTTACCTGGAATCCAGCATCGGAAAGCGCGCACCCGGCGGCCAGGCCGGCGAGGCCGCCGCCGATAATGCCCACTTTGCTCGGCTGGCTCATACGATGCGCAGCAAGAATCCACGTGAAAGCACCTTCAGCTTTTCCCACAAACTAAGCTGGATTCGCTCCGTAAACACATCATAATTGCGCTCCGCAATCTTTTTGAGCAGACGGCTGTAGATTTCCACCAGCACCCAGAGCGCGGCACGGCTGTCCTCTTCGATTAATTCTATGAGCCATTTTGCGGAATCGTAGTAACGTTTGGCGCGCTCCGCCTCGAAGTCCAGCAATGGCTTCAATTCGAGGGCTTCAGGCGCGCCGCGAAGATTTTCCGGCGCCAGCCGCTCGGGCGGGATACCAAACCGCGTCAGATCTTCTTCCGGAAGATAAATGCGCCCCAGCGTGGCGTCTTCCTTAACATCGCGAATGATGTTGGTCAGCTGAAAGGCCAGGCCGCAGTCTTCTGCCAGCATTTCCGCCTTCGCATCCTGGTAACCGAAGATCTTGATGCTGACCAGCCCAACCACGGATGCGACAAAATAGCAATACTGCCGCAGTTCTTCAAATGTGCGGCACACAACGGCGGGAGCGCCTTTGGATTGCGGTATCTCCAGATCAAGACTGGTCCCGTACACCAGCTTTTCGAACAGTTGAACAGGAATTTTGTATCGACTTTGCGTATCGGCAAGGGCGAGGAGAACAGGGTCATCCGTGGGTTTGCCGGCAAAAACCTCTTTCGCTGCTTCCAGCCAGTTGCCCATCCTCTGCTTTTTTTGCGCCACGTCGATCCCTGGATCGTCGGAAATATCATCCGCGTGACGCATGAATGCGTACACAGCACAAAATGCGTTTCTTTTGTCGGATGGAAGGACGAGAAACCCGTAGTAAAAATTCTTGGCGGAACGGCGGGCAACGCCTCGACAAACTGCGTAGGCATGCGCGAGCTGCGCACTCACAGCAGCTTGCCTGCCGCCGCGCGCATCACCAGCCACAGCTTGCGCGGTTTCGAGATCACAGGCCTGCTGCTGAGCACGTCAAATCCCTGGCGCTCGATTGCGTTCAGAATCTCCTGCCCGCCGCGGCTGAAAAGCTCTATATCAATGGCCAGTTCTTTGTTGACTCTAGCCACCAAGGGTAACCCACGCTCAAACCATTCCCGTGCACGCTGGACCTCAAACTTCATGAGTTCAATAAATTGCGGCGTGATGCGGTTCTGGGCGATGTCCTCTTCACTCACACAGTAGCGTCGCAGATCCTCCAGCGGAAGATAGATGCGGCCTTTAGCGTAGTCCACTCTCACGTCCTGCCAGAAATTCACCAGTTGCAGTGCGGTGCACGTGCAATCCGACAACTGCTGTCGTTCCGCGTCATTGTAGCCGCACAAATACAGTACAAGGTGACCAACCGGGTTCGCAGAATACCGGCAATAGCCCAAAGTGTCGTTGAAACTTTCGAATCGCGTAACCGTCTGGTCCTGGCGAAATGCGATCAGCAGATCAGAAAATTCTTGCTTCGGAATGTTGAACTGGCGGACTGTTTCTGCCAACGCCACGAAAACGGGATGGCGCGGCGCGCCGGAATAACAAGCGTCGAGTTCCCGTTCCCACTGGTCAAGCATTTGCAAAGATTGCTGCGGATTACCCACTTCATCGCCCAGGTCGTCAGAAATTCGGCAGTATGAATAAACGTTGTAGAAGTGCTGGCGCAGTTTCCTGGGCAGGAACCATGTAGCAACGGAGAAATTCTCGTAATGTGTTCGGGCCAGGCGCTCACAGTAAGCCTGGGCGTCTTTCAGCGGAGGCGCGGAGTCAGGAATGCGGTAGGAATCCGGCAGCGCATTCCAGCCAGTCAAGCTGTTTGTGGATGATGCCGACATGAATCAATGGCCGGGAATAATGGCCGTTTTGATCTGGTTGCCGCGATCCAGCATCTGCTGCAAGACCTGCTTGAGTTTGGATAGCGGTGCCTCGCCTGTCACGTAATCGGTGCTCTTGATCTTCTTTTCCGCAATCAAGGCAAAGGCCCTGCGAACGCTCTCCGGCGTGTGATGGAACGTTGCCTTCAGCGTCAGCTCAGAATAGTGCAGGCGATTGGTATCCAGCTCAACTTTGGTTCCGCTGGCGCATCCGCCAAAGAAGTTAACGGCGCCGCCGCGCCGAACCATGTCGACGGCCCATTGCCATACCTGGGGACGTCCCACAGCTTCGATTACCACGTCTGAGCCGCGTCCCTCAGTTAACCGAATCACTTCATCCACCGCCGACCTGGTTTTGTTGATGTGCACCACGTCGTCGGCGCCAAAGCGTTTTGCTTCACTTACCTGCTCATCGCGTTTGACCACAGCCACCACGTCGCAGCCCATGAGCTTTGCCACCTGCATCAACATCAGCCCCAGCGGTCCCGCGCCGATGATCGTGACGGTATCGCCGATATCCGCGCCTGTTTCCTGCAAGCCGCGCAGGGCACAGGCCAGCGGCTCAGTCATGGCCGCAGACTCGAAGGTTACGTCATCCGGCAGAGCCAGCATGTTCGACTCGACAATGCGCCGAGGAATCTTGATGTATTCGGCGTACGCCCCATTGTTGAACAGAAGGTCTTCGCAGAGGTTTTCTTGGTGTTTCATGCAATAGAAGCAAGCGCCACAGGGAGCGGAATTCAGAGCCACCACGCGCATGCCTCTGCGGAAATCGCGCACTCCGGGCCCAACTTCCTCAATCACTCCGGACAGCTCATGCCCGAACAACGCCGGCGGCACAATCATGCGCGCGTGATAACCGCGCTGAAAGACCTTCAAGTCCGTTCCGCAAGTAAGGGCCACATTGACTTTGACCAGCACCTCACCGGCTTCCAATGGCGGAATCGGCACCCTCTCGATCTTTACGTCCTCTTTGCCGTAGAGGACTGCCGCTGTCATCTGTCTCTTCACTAATGTTTCTCCCACTGCATGCCAGGCTGAATCACTACTTTCATCGACTCCGGCCCGGGATTTGCTGCCACTTTCAGCGCCTCGACCGCCTGTTCCAGCGGAAAGCGATGCGAGATCAGTTTCGCGAAGTCGATTTCCCCGCTGAGCACCAGACTGACATTTTCATCCTGTAAATCTACTGATGCGCTGTAGGAGCCCAGCAATGTTTTTTCGTCTACACAAATGGCGGCCGGATCAATGGAGACTTCGCTGTGTTGCGTCTGCGCAAACAGCATCACCCGGCCTCCGGGTCGCGCCGCATCGATGGCCGGCCGTACCAGGCTATTGCCGGCGACCGCCAAAATCACTACATCTGCGCCACGGCCCTCCGTGAACTCCCTCACTATCGTGCCGGGATCTTCCGAGGAAGCATTGACCGAACGGCTGAGTCCAAAGCCACTACCTATTGTAAGACGTTGAGGATACAAATCGGAAGTTACCACAGACGCACCCGAACGCTTGGCCAATAATCCCAGCATGATACCTATGGGGCCCTGGCCGATGACCAGAACGGTCTCGTCGGGCAGAAGATTCAGAGCTTCAATGGCCTTCATGCAGGTATTGACCGGTTCAATAAACGAACCCTGCTCGTAAGAGATATGATCAGGCAGCTTGACCAGCCCGCGCTGGACAATCCAATCCATCACGCGTACGTATTCGGCAAAGCCTCCGCCGCTGGGCTCAAAACCGGCGGTAGTGCCAACCTTCTTGTAGACCGGGCATTGCGCAAACACCTTATGGCGGCAGTAATAGCATTGCCCGCATGGAATATGGTGAAAGACCATGGCGTGGTCACCGGGTTTGAAGCCGGAAACGTCCTCACCAACAGCAACGATCTGGCCGGTGGTCTCGTGGCCGAAAATGCGCGGCGCCGAGTGCGAGCCGGTGGCAATCTTTTTGAGATCAGTGCCGCAGATGCCACAGGTGTGCACGCGCAGCAACACTTCTCCACGGCCGATTTCCGGGACGGGAACCGTTTCCAGGCGAACGTCCCGGTTGCCGCGGTAGACAGCAGCTTTCATCGTGCGGGGCACGGCAAATTGGCCTGAATCAACTTCCAGGTTGGTCGCGCTGCGCATGGCTGAGATCTGGTTCATTTATTTTATAGCTTTGATGCTGTAGATCCCGCTTCGCTCTTCAATTTGATCGATGGGGTGTCGAAATCATCACCCAGGTGCCGCTTCAACCAGTCACAAAGTGCTGCAGAAGCGCGCTTGCTGTTTCGCGCCAGAAGCACGGTTGGCCCCCAGTACCGCGGCCGAAATGCGACCCAGGTTACAAACTTGCCTGCGTGGAAATCTCCAGTCTGGTCAACGAATTGGTGTAATGGAGGCATCACAAAATCAACTTCATCCGATATTGCCTTTACGCAGCAAAATCCAATTCCAGCTTCCTGCGCTACTTCCGCCACTGCTGCTGCCTCCATGTCCACGGCGACAGCATGAAATTTTTCGCCTAACTTCCGTTTTGATTCGCTGCCGGCAATTTCGCTCGCACTCACCAGGACTCCATCGCTGCCGTCGTTCAGGTATTCCTTCGCGCTCGCAGCGTCGACAATTCCAGTCGGCGTGATCACGGTCCCTGGTTTCAAACCGGGAACCAAAGCTCCCGCCAGTCCTGCAGAAACGAGCACCTCGGGCCCGTATTGAGCGACTGCCGCCCTGGCAGCCAGATATGCAGCCTTATATCCAATACCGCTTACAACCGAAACGTTCTGGCCCAGGTAAACTCGATAGGTGCGGCCATCGTGACTGAGCGACGCACGTGGCCGGGCATGAACGAACTGTTGTAATTCCCGCGCAAGCGCGGCGATGATGACCCTCCGGCTCATGCGCGCGCCGTGGCCATTCTGCCGGCGACCTCGACATAACCATGGGATTGAAACCAGTTGATGGCCCGGCGCAATGCCTCCTCAACCGCAACCACCTGGTAGCCAAGTTCACGCTCGGCTTTGGCGGAAGATGCGAACATTTTTTTCCTGCCCATTCGGACGGCATCGATCGTGGCGCGCGGCTCTTTGCGCAAGATGGTGCCTGTGAAGAACTGATCGAGTGCTGCGAATCCCAGCGCCACGGCATGTGGCACCCTGAGGCGCGGCGATGGCAGTCCCGTAAGGGCAGAAAGTTTGTCCAGAATCTGCTTGAGCGTAAGGTTTTCACCGCCGAGAATGTAACGCTGTCCTGGCCGGGCTTTTTCCATGGCGAAGAGGTGTCCGCGCGCGACTTCTTTCACATCAACGAGGTTCAGGCCGGTGTCCACATAGGCGGGGAACTTTCGTTTTAGGAAATCCACGATGATGCGCCCTGTGGGCGTGGGTTTCAAATCCTGTTCGCCCACGGGAGTCGTTGGATTCACAATAACCACACTGCCGCCCTGGCGTCCCGCCTCCAGCGCGATCTCTTCGGCCATAAATTTCGACCGCTTGTAATGGCCGACCATATCTTGCAGGGTCACAGGCGAGTTCTCATCGGCAATATGGCCGGTACTGGTGAATCCCATTGTGGCGACAGAACTGGTATAGATCACGCGTCGAATGCCGCTCTCCTGGGCCGCCCGAATGAGTGACCGCGTTCCCTCCACGTTGCAGCGGTACATTTCTTCCGGGTCACGCACCCACAACCGGTAATCGGCGGCCACGTGAAAAACAAATTCACACCCCTGCATCGCGTATTTAAGAAAATCAGGGTCGCGCAAGTCTCCGACTACGCGCTCTGCTTTTAGATCGGCGATATTCTCCGTGCGGCTGCTGGAGCGCACAAGCAAACGTAGATCGGCGCCCTGCGCGCTCAGCAATTGCGCAACATGACTGCCAACAAAACCCGTCGCTCCTGTGACAAATGCCTTCATTTCGCTAACGCCAGAAACATCTTCTCGTACTCGCGCATGAATTCTCGGCCGAGTTTGATCTGGATCCGAACGTCTGGACCATCCTCTCCGCTTTGCTTTGTTTTTTTAACATCAGTAAGCGTCTGTGCCGACTTCACGCCAGACTTTCCGGAGGTCCTGTATATTCGGTTCTTCTTTCGAATCTTCATTGGCATTCGGCCAATCACTGAGAATCAGTGAGAACAGTGGCAAGACTTTTAATCCAGCGATTCCGGCTTGAGGGCAATATCTTTTTCGCCGGCCATTTTTTTCTGCCAGTACTTGCGCACCCAGGCCTCAAAACTTTTGCCGGCGGCGGTATCGCGGCCGGAGAAGGCCAGCGCAGCAATATCGGCGTAAGAGATTGCGACCTTCTGGTTCGAATCTTTTGGGTACAGCCGTACAATTGATTCCGCAAGGGTTTTACCTGAGCGACGGTCAAACAAATAACCTTCCACTTTGGAGCCGTCTTTACGGGTTATCGTGATGTCGCCCCGGTAGTCGAAAGCCTTCTCCAGCGCAGCCCGAATCTCATCTTCGCCTGCCAGTTCCGGAATCCAGCCTTCAAGATTTTCATGCTGTGTGCCAGGAGCGACTTCCTGAGCGTCCGGATGGTTCGTTGCTTCTGAATCCATCACGCCCGCGTTTCCTCCAGCCGATTTGAAGCCTCTTCGATCTGCACCAGGGGGTTGTAGCTGTGGACCGGCCGCACAGGTTGGTTGAGCAGCCGGCGTGCCTCTTCGTCTTTGTAGCGATTGAACAATGATGCCCGCGCCGTAGCCAGAAAGCCGCGCAGAGACCCGAAATTATCATTGACCGCAGAGGCTTCATACCCGCTATGCACCATGCAGTTGGCACATTTTGGATTTCCCGATTCGGTACCATACTCGTGCCATTCCGTGGCGTTCATAAGCTCTTCGAAAGTTTCCGCGTACCCATCCTGAAGCAGGTAACAGGGTTTCTGCCAGCCAAAGATGTTATACGTCGGCATGCCCCACGGCGTGCAGCTGTAGTGCCGCTTGCCCATCAGGAACTCCAGGAAGAGCGGCGACATATTAAACCGCCACTGGCGATTGCGATTCGAGAGGATCACGCGGAACAGCCGCCGGGTGCGTGCACGACCTAAAAAGTGCTGCTGGTCCGGAGCTTTGTCATAGGAATATCCAGGCGAAAGCATCATGCCTTCGACGCCCAGCTCCATCATCTCGTCAAAGAATGCGCGCACGCTGTTGGGATCAGCGCCATCAAACAGCGTGGTATTGGTGGTCACACGGAAGCCGCGCTTCAAAGCCTCTTTGATCCCTACCAGCGCCAGATCATATCCACCTTCGCGACAGACGGAGAAATCGTGGTGTTCGCGCTGGCCATCCATGTGCACTGAGAACGTCAAATATTTGCTGGGGCGGAATAGACCGATCTTTTCTTGCAGAAGGAGCGCGTTCGTACACAAGTAGATGTATTTGCGCCGCTGCACCAGGCCGGCAACGATTTCGCCGATCTGGGGATGCATGAGCGGCTCGCCTCCGGGAATGCTGACCATGGGCGCGCCGCACTCGTCTACTGCCTTGAAGCATTCTTCCGGCGTGAGCTGCTTTTTCAGGATGTGCGCGGGATACTGGATTTTGCCGCAGCCGGCGCACGCCAGGTTGCAGCGGAACAGCGGTTCCAGCATGAGGACAAGGGGATAGCGCTGCCGTCCGGCCATCTTCTGCTTCAGGACGTAGCTTGCTACCGTCCACATCTGTGAAATTGGAACCGCCAAATGTCCTCCTAAAACTTCGATCCGCAGCCGAGGGCGGCTGCGCTCCACGATTAAATTATTGAATGCTGCTGTCTCTCGAGTATCCCACCCCGCCTTCCTTATACAACGCGGAAAACTCGCGCGCGTATGTGGAAAGAGCGATCAGCGGAAAGTAGTCTCGATACAGGTGATAAGCCAGATAAAACACTCTGGGAAATCCTGTCCCGGTGTAGTGTTTTTCGTCCCATGAACCGTCTGCCCGTTGCGTCTTCAGCAGATACAGAATGCCACGCTGGACTGATTCGCTGCGGGTGTCTCCGGCAGCCAGCAGTCCCATAATGCCCCAGGCAGTCTGCGATGGAGTGCTCGGTCCAATCCCGCGCGTGGTCGGGTCATCATAGGACCCACAGCTTTCCCCCCAACCGCCATCGGAATTCTGCACCATGCGCAACCACTCCGCTGCCTGCTGAATGTAAGGCTCATGATGATCGATTCCCATGGCCTGCAATCCGCGCAGCACCTGCATGGTCCCGTAAATATAATTCACTCCCCAGCGCCCAAACCATGAGCCATCGGTTTCCTGCTCACTCAAAATGAACTTGATGGCCTTTTTGACGGGACGATCATCCGCGGAGTAACCGTATGTCGCCAGCATCTCCAGCACGCGCCCGGCAATATCCACTGTGGGCGGGTCGAGCATGGCATTGTGATCGGCAAACGGCACGTACTGGAAAACCATGCGAGTATTATCTTTATCGAAGGACGCCCATCCGCCCCTCTTGCACTGCATGGCGATGATCCAATCCAGAGCGCGCTGACACACTTCATGCTGGTACCGCTCGCGCGGATTATCAACCTTGTTCAGACCCAGCAAAACCATCGCCGAATCATCTACATCGGGATAGAACTCGTTATTAAACTCAAAGTACCAGCCGCCCGCCGACACGTTGTGGACTTTAACCGCCCAGTCGCCCTTATCACGAACTTCTTTGCTCAGGATCCAGTCGGCTGCCTTCAGCATTCGCGGATCATGTTTTGGCACTCCGCTCTCGCCCAGCGCAAACATCGCATAAGCCGTGTCCCAGACCGGTGAATAGCATGGGGCCATGCGGAACGTTGGCTCTGAATGGTCAGGAATCCCAGGTTCTTCAATTCCAAGTTTTTCGAATTCGTCCAGCGCGCGGATCAGCTGTGGATCGTCAGTTGAATAACCCAGACAGCGCAGCGCAACAATGGAATTCAGGATTCCTGGATAAATCGCACCCAGGCCGTCTGATTTTTCAAAGCGATCCAGCATCCACTTTTCAGCACGCTTTAACGCCAGCTTGCGCAATGGACGAATGTTGAACCGCTCGCAGAAATGCACAATGCGGTTCAGCACCAGAAAGAAATTCCGCCAGGAGATCTTCTTTTCATTCCACTTCAGGTGCAGGTGCTTTCCGTGACGTCCGCCAATGAACAATTCCTCAATACTCATTTCTGCCGGAATCTTCTTGAATGGCTTCTTGGCAAAGGCAACCGACAGGGGAACCAGAATAGCCCGCGACCACGAGGAAATCTCGTAAATGTTGAACCAGAACCAATTTGGGAAAAGCACAATTTCCGGCGGGACTGCCGGCACAGCTTCCCAGTCATATTGTCCCAGGAAACACAAATAGATCTTGGTAAAGGTGTTGCACTCGGTCACGCCGCCCATTTCCAGGATTTTCTGCCGCGCGCGCTCCAGCACCGGATGATCGGCTTTGTATCCCATCAGCTTCAGCGCAAAGTAGGCCTTGACTGAGGCGCTGATGTTCGAAGGGCCCCCATGATAGATGGGCCAGCCTCCATCTTCATTCTGGTGGCGGATAATTTCCGGGACCGCCATCTCCATGCGGCGGCGGGTACCTGTGCCCAGTAACGTATGGATAGCAATGTAGTCAGATTCCAGAGTTGTATCGGCTTCCAGTTCGCCGCACCAGAAGCCATCCTCATGCTGAAGAGAAAAGAGATGCCGTCGCGCGGCGGCAATGCCTTCGCCCACGTGGCTCAGCATGTCGTCAATTTTCCCGAAAAGCATCTGCGCGGTTTGACCCGGATGGCTCATAGTCTTACTCCGCTGCAGCGGCAGGGGCTGCTTCAATGGCTTCTACGATTTCCGGCGGCAGGCCAAAACGTACGTTTTCCGGCATGACCTCCACCTCATGAATGTTGGTGAACCCTTTTTCTTTCAGGAACTCTACCGCCTGTTCCACCAGCACTTCAGGCGCGGATGCACCGGCAGTAAGCGCCAGTGTGCTGATTCCCTCCAGCCACTCCGGCCGGATGTCGGAGGCAGAATCAATCAGGTACGACGGCGTTCCCAAATTCGTCGAAACTTCCACCAGGCGGTTGGAATTGGAACTGTTCTCTGATCCTACAACCAGAAGCAAGTCAGCCTGGTCCGCCACGTCTTTCACCGCCGTCTGGCGGTTTTGCGTGGCATAGCAGATGTCCTGCGCGTGCGGCCCTTCAATCAAAGGAAACTTTTTGCGCAACGCTTGGATAATTTCTTTGGTCTCGTCCAGGCTCAGTGTGGTCTGCGTGATGTAAGCAATGCGCGCAGGATCAGGAACAATCAATCGTTCTACTTCCTCTACGCTGCCCACAACCTGCGTCACGTGCGGTGCTTCGCCCAGCGTGCCAATCACCTCATCGTGGTCGCGATGACCGATCAGAATAATGCTGTAATTCCCTTTGGCGTACTTGACCGCCTCCACATGGACCTTGGTGACCAGTGGGCATGTGGCATCAATCACGCGCAGATTACGCAGCTTGCTGGCCTCACGCACCGTGGGTGAAACGCCATGCGCGCTGTAAATCAGCCGCTGGCCGTCAGGGACTTCGTCCACCTCGTCGACAAAGATCGCACCCTTTGCCTTCAGGTCCTCGACTACATAGCTGTTATGCACGATCTCCTTGCGCACGTAGATGGGTGGGCCAAAGGCGTCCAGGGCGATCCGCACAATATCAATGGCACGAACCACACCGGCGCAAAACCCTCGTGGCTTGAGGAGCAGCAAAGTCTTAGGTCCAGGCGCTGTCATTTGTTGGCTACGATTATACCTTTGGATGCAGCAGATTCACCTAAGTTTAACCAATTAAAGGTGTTCTAAAGGATTCCAAACCACTGAAACGGCGAGATTTAGCATTGATGGGCGAGAAAAACACCCCGAGCGGGAACTCTGAATCATGCGTTCGCCTTAAGCAGCTGCTCTGCGTGTTGCCTTGAGGTATCCGTCAGCTTTGCTCCGCTCAGCATCCGCGCCACTTCTTCGGTCCGCTCGGGTGCACTGAGTCGCCGCACGCTCGTCCGTGTCCGGCCCCCGGCTGCGCGCTTTTCAATGAGGTAATGATGATCGGCAGATGAAGCAATCTGGGGCAAGTGAGTGACACACAAGACTTGGTTTGTGCGCGCCAGTGATTTCAGCTTCTTACCTACGGCTTCCGCTGCCCGCCCCCCGATCCCGCTGTCGATTTCGTCAAAGACCAGCGTCTTCTGCACAGCCCCGGAACTCCTCTTCGATGCGTCAATTGTCGCTTTCAGCGCCAGCATCACGCGCGAGAGCTCGCCGCCGGAGGCAATCCGCTCGACTGGCTGCAACGGCTCACCCGGATTCGTAGCGATCAGGTAAGTGACGCTGTCAAATCCGGACGCAGTCCAGTTGACAGGTTGATCCGCGCCGGAAACTTCAATTTTGAACTGCGCCTTCATTGCCAGTTGGTTGATTTCCGCTTCCACCACTTTCTGCAGTTCGCGGGCAGCAGTGTAACGCCGTTTCGAAATGCCGCGCGCCGCCGCAAAGTAGGCTTCTGCGGCCTTATCAAGCTGTCTTTTCAGCTCCAGAACGATCTCTTCGCGGTTTTCCACCTCGTTCAGCTTTCCGGCGATCTCTTCACCGTAGGCAATCACCTCATCGATGCTTGAGCCGTATTTGCGTTTTAGTCGGTCAAACAGCGCCAGCCGGTCTTCCACTTCCGCCAGGCGCTCAGGTGACGCATCAATTGCTTCCGCATAATCCCGTACAGATGCGCTGACGTCGTCAATTCCCAACCTGGCACTTTCCAGGATCGCCGCAGCTTCCTGAAATCTGCCATCAAAGCGAGCCAGCTCTTCCAACTGTTTGCGCGCCCCGGCCAGATTTGTTGCTACTGATGTCTCTGACTCGTACAGCAACTCGTAAGCAGCCAACGCCGCCATATGCAGCTTTTCCGCATTGGCCAGAACGCGCTTTTCCGTCTCCAGCTTCTGGTCTTCTCCGGGCTGTAAGTGCGCCGACTCGATTTCCTTTTTCTGGAAGCTCCACAAATCAACCATGCGCAGCCGGTCCTGCTCGTCACGTTCCAAGTCAGCCAAACGGCTGCGCACCTCTGACCACCCCGCAAATCTCTGTGCGACATCATCGATCGCGGCATGATTGCCCGCATAGCTGTCCAGCAGGGCAAGTCGCGCTGAGGCATCAAAGGCCAGAATGTTTTCGTTCTGTGCATGGATAGACGCCAGCATCGGCGCAAGCTGCTTCAACAGCGCAACCGTGGCCGGCTGATTATTCACGAACACCCGCCCTTTGCCGCTCGCCGCGATTTCGCGCTTCACTATGATCTGGCCCTCTTCAGGCTCAATGCCGTTGTCTTCCAGAATTCGCTCCAGCGATTTCCCCTCAGCCTCAAAGACCCCGCTGACCACTGCCTTTTCCGCGCCATGGCGTATAACTTCGCTGGAGCCTTTATCGCCCAGAAGCAGAGCGAGAGCATCAATCAGGATGGATTTTCCCGCGCCGGTTTCACCGGTAAGAAGGTTGAGTCCGGGAGAGAACTCCACTGCCAGGCTGTCAATGACCGCATAATTTTCGACTCGCAATTCGACCAGCAAGGCAGTTCCTTTGGAAATTTCACGCGAGTTTAGCACAAATACAGCTTTTAGCCTTTGTCTCTTGCCCTTGGCGAAAAAACCTTGAACCACAAGTACGCCCCGGACACGAAGGAAAGAAAAAGCTTGGTTTTTAAGATCACCGGGTCGCGGGCGATCATGCCGACCCTAATCCGTCTCTTGTCTCCCGTTCCCTGTTCCCTGTACTCTGTAACCTAATGATTCACTTGATTGCCTCGTTCATCGGCGGGGAGATCGTCCAACTGGTGCGGGATAGCGGCCCGGTGGCCAAGGCGGTTCTCCTTATTCTTCTTGTTTTCAGCGTATTATCCTGGGCCATCATTCTTTCGAAATGGGCATCCCTGAGGCGCGCGCGCACCCAAAGCGGACGCTTCCTCCGCGCGTTCCGCAAAGCCCAGCGCATGCAGGACGTTATGGCTGTTTCCGAACAATTCAAGCCCAGCCCGCTGGTGCCGGTGTTCGAAAACGGCTTTCAGGAATTCCGCCGGGGACAAAGTCTCACTGCAGTCCAGCGTGCTACCCAGATCGCGTCTTCTGAAGAACTCACGCGTCTTGAGCGACGCCTGCCCTGGCTTGCTACCACCGGTGCTGTTTCGCCATTCATCGGGCTGTTCGGCACAGTTTGGGGAATCATTGACGCGTTTCACGGACTGGGAAACGCCGGAGCCGCCACTTTGCGCGCCGTTGCTCCTGGGATGTCGGAAGCCCTGATTACGACCGCCTTCGGCCTCTTTGCCGCCATTCCCGCGGTCATTGCCTATAACCACTTCACTCACAACATGCGCGAATTTGGCGCGCGCATGGACGACTTTTCTCTCGAGTTGATGAACGCCCTCGAGCGCAGCCTGGTGTCGGCGGAGGTCCGGTAGATGGCCTTTACCAGCGCAAGCGGCCGCACCCAAACAGCGCTCTCGGAGATCAATGTCACTCCGCTGGTGGACGTCGCCCTGGTGCTGCTGATCATCTTTATGGTTACCGCTCCCGTACTTCAATCAGGCATTGAGGTCTCCGTTCCCAAGACCAAGACAGTCAAAGAAATTGCGGAGGAGCGGCTCGTTGTTACCATTAACAGCAAACAAGAGGTTTTTCTCGGCAATGATCCAATTAACATCAATCTGCTGGGTCAGAAGCTGCGGGAAAAGATCCGCGACCCGCAGGGCCAGGCAATTTATGTGCGTGCTGACGAAAATATTCCCTTCGGCCTCTTCGCTACGGTCATGGACGCGGTAAAAAGCTCCGGCATCAGCAACGTGAGCATCGTGACTCAGCCGCTGCAAGAGAGCAAGAAGTGATTGGGTAACTGGAAATCAGATCGGTATTACGCAATCAGCGGCAAGAGTGGGCATTTAGGGCGTTCTAATATGTTGTGTTCATCCGTGCTCTCTGTGGTAATTGGTATTTGCTAATTGCTAATTGCCATTTGCTCAATGCAGACTTCAAGCATCTTCGAAGAACGCGACCGATGGTCAGGAGCGATCTTCCTCTCCGCGGCACTGCATGTGGCCCTCTTCGGGGGAGCTATCGTTGCCGGCTATTTGGCCCAGCCACGCGGAGAGAACTGGGGTGGCACTACCTCGGGTGATGCCGTGCAAGCCAACCTCATCAGTGCTGTTCCCCTGCCACAACAACAGCAGCCTACGCAAAACATTGTTGCTAATGAATCGAAAGGCAAGACGCAATCTGTTCCGGAAAAGGTGCAGGAAGAGCAAAACGCCGTCCCCATTCCCGAAAGAGAAGTCAAACGCCCGCCAAAGAAGACGGCCGTCACTCAGGCGCCTGAGAATCCGCGGCCTGTCACTCCGCCTCAGGACAATGTCGTCCCTTATGGCCAGGGTGGGCCCATCAGCGGACCTTATGGGGTGTTTAAAGCCACCAACGTGAAGGGCGGATTCAGTTTCCAGAGTGGCGACTTCGGCAGCCGTTACGGCTGGTATGTGCAGGTAGTCAACAGCAAGGTTTCCAATAACTGGTATACCGTGGAAGTTGGGCAAGGCGCGCTCGGGCACCGGGTTTATATTTTGTTTGATATTGAAAGGGACGGAAGCCCTTCCAACGTGCGCATTGAGCAATCCAGCGGGATCCCCGCTCTTGACCAATCGGCCGTCCGGGCAGTCCAGCGTATTGACACATTTGGGCCGCCACCATCCGGCAACAAAGTTTCTGTAGAATTCTGGTTTGACTATCAGAGGTGACGGCAGAGGTTCCAGCAAACAGTGGGACAGGTTACTGGAACACTTTGTGATTTATGATTTCTGATTTGTGAGTAAAACCCCATCCAGACACAATGCTCGCAGGATCGACCACAAAATACACGGAGTAATACGAAGAAATATGGCGCAATTGCTAAACTGCAAAATGACCCAATCACGAAATGACTTGGGCTCCTGCCCTTCGATCAAAAATCAAAAGTTGAAAGTCAAAAATTTCCTGCGCGCGCAGATTTGCACGATTTTTATACTCTTTTTTGTTGTCGCCACGGCTGTAAGCGCATCATCGCAAGACTGGATACGCACCGGTACAAACCGAGGTGCGCCTATCCGTCTGGCCGTTCCCGATTTCAAGGCGGCAACAAACGATCCTCAGACTGCGCCGCTGAATAGCGTTTTCAACCAGACCCTGTGGAATGACCTGGACAACTCCGGCATTTTTGAGATGGTTGCTAAAAGCTTCTATCCGCTCCAGACGCCAGGTTCGCCCAATGAAATCAAGCTGGACGCCTGGGCCAACGCGCCCGTCAATGCCGCATTTGTGGCTTTTGGCAACCTTGGCGTCAGTGGCGGCAAGCTGCAAGTGCAGGGTTGGCTGTTTGATGACAAGAACACTGCTTCGCCGCAGGTTCTGGGCAAGCAATATTCGGAAGCTGCCACACCGGACAATGCGCGCCTGATCGCACACCGGTTCGCCGACGAAATCATCTACCGGTTGGGCGGCGGCATTCCTGGCGTGGCCGAAAGCAGGATTTATTTCATCAGCAACCGCACCGGCCACAAGGAAGTCTGGGCCATGGACTACGACGGCGCTGGCCAGGAACAGCTTACACGCCTGAACTCGATCGCGCTGTCACCCCGCGTATCGCCAGACGGCTCACGCGTAGCTTTCAGCGGGCTTGGCGGCGACTCCTGGCAAATCTTCCTGTATTCACTTGATTTGGGCCGCTTGGTTTCATTTCCGCATTACGGGGGCGACAACTTTTCTCCTGCCTGGTCTTCTGACGGAACCAAAATCGCTTTGTCCTCTTCCATGCGCAGCGGCGACCCTGAAATCTATGTAGCCGATTCGACTGGCGGCGGCCCCAAGCGCCTCACTTCGTTCAAAGGTTCAGACGTTTCTCCGGTGTTTAATCCCAAAACCAACGCGCAGATCGCCTGGGTGAGCGGGCGCACCGGCCTGCCGCAGATCTTCGTCATGGATGCCGACGGCAGCAACGTCCAGCAGATCACTAATGAGGGGTACGCAGTTTCCCCCGCATGGTCTCCCAATGGACTCCTTCTGGCCTTTTCCTGGATCCGCCACTACGGTCCTGGCGCTCCCGGAGGTCAGGATATTTATCTGATGGATATCGCGTCACGACAGTTTGTACAATTGACGCACGATTCCGGACGTAATGATTTCCCGTCGTGGTCGCCCGATGGTCGTCATATCGTTTTCCAGTCAACCCGCACCGGTACAGACCAGATTTGGAGCATGCTGGCGGACGGCACCCACCAGCAACAATTAACACGAAATGGCAAGAATTCCATGCCCAATTGGAGTTATAAATAAGCAGTACTTAGTATTTAGCAGTTAGCAATGGCAAGACCCTTAATCAGGAACAGCCGTGCATGAGCGCGAAGGTGAAAGGCTCTGAGTGAGACTCAGGACTCGTCCATGTTGCTCTGGTTCTCTGGTGGTAGAGGGTTTGCGAATTGCTGACTGTTGATTGCCAACTGTTTTTTTCGGAGGATTCGTGAAACGCAAGAACAACCTGCCATTCATCATTCTGATCGCAGTATTGCTGGTCATGGTGGCCGTCGGATGCGGCGGCAAAAAGCCTGTTGCCAAGCAGCCCGCAACCCCGCCACCGCAACCCAAGCCGGTTACCGCCACGCTGTCTGCAAATCCAACGTCCATCCAGAAAGGGCAAAGCTCCACACTGACCTGGAACACGGAGAACGCGGACAACGTGACATTGAACGGAACCAAAGTTGATCCGAGTGGGTCGCAGAGCGTCACGCCTGCGAAGTCCACTGACTATCACCTGGTCGCCAATGGACTGGGAGGCACGCAGGACGCGACAGCCCGCGTGACCGTTAATGAGCCGGTGACGCCGCCTTCGAACACGGTTACCCCCACGGACGAAGAACTGTTCAATCAGAACGTGCAGGACATTTATTTCGATTATGACCGGGCAGAATTGCGTCCTGAATCGCAGCAGGCATTGGCCAAGGCGGCACAGTTCCTGGCCCAGCATCCTACGTGGCGCGTGAAGATTGAAGGCAATTGCGATGAGCGCGGCTCCACGGAATATAACCTGACGTTGGGCGAAGAGCGCGCCAACGCCGCCAGGCAGGCACTGACCGCAGGCAGCGTGAGCTCTGACCGCCTGCAGACCATCAGCTACGGCAAAGAGAAGCCGGTGTGTACGGAGTCAACCGAGGATTGCTGGCAAAAGAACCGTCACGATCATTTTGTTTTGGTGAAGTAGTAAATGAATACTTAGCTTGGTCCAGGAACTGGTGATCTGCACTGATCGGCGTTCATCAGCGGTAAGAGGCTTTTGATTTTGCCCTGACCTCTTACCTGTGGCCTCTAACCTGCTTCTGTGCATCTAAGAACAGAGTAGCCGATTCTCAAATTTTGGATTTTCTGGCGATTTTGGCAATAGCGACTGAACACTATGATTAAAAGATATTTTCTTATCTTCTTGCTGCTCATATGCTTCGCGATGTTTGCGGTATCTACAGGCGCTGCGGGCACTAAAGAACAGCTCATTCAGCTCCAGACCACGGTGCAAATGCTTCAGGACAACATGGCGCGCATGCAGCAATCGTTTGATGAGCGCATGGGCGTGATGAAAGACCTGATCACGCAGCAGACCGACAACGTCAACAACATGAGCCGGACCGTCGATAATCTGCAAAAAACTTTGGGACAGCAGAACACCGATTCCGCCAGCAAGGTGGACCAGGTTTCCGGCCAGGTGCAGGCGCTTCATGACGCCGTGGACGAACTGAAAGCCCGCCTGGCGAAAGTCAGCAAGCAACTCGACGATATCCAGGCCGCCCAGCAGAACATCACCAATCCACCGGCCGGTGGAACGCCGGGAGGCGGCTCGCCCGCCAATCCGACGACTGCTGCTCCGCCGCCCGATGTGCTGTATAACAGCGGGTTGGCCGACTTCAATGCCGGAAAAAATGATCTGGCAGCACAGGAATTCACGCAGTTTTTGCAGGCGTACGCGAACAATGATCTGGCCGGCAACGCGCAGTTTTATCTCGGCGAAATTGATTACCGCAAACAAAACTTCCAGGCCGCAATTCAGGACTACAACAAAGTTCTGGACCAGTATCCGGGGGGCAACAAAGGCGCGGCAGCGCAGTTAAAAAAAGGATTCGCCCTGCTCGAACTGGGACAAAAAGATGCCGGCGTGCAGGAGTTGCGGAGCCTGATCGGGCGTTATCCCAAAAGCCCGGAAGCCATTCAGGCCAGAGATCGTCTTTCCAAGCTGGGGGTCGCCACCGGTAACCGGCGCCCCTCGCCTCGCCACCCGTAGTTTTTGAATTTATGCAGAAAATGCTTTTAGCATTGCGCCTTTCGTGGGCTCCTGGAGTGTAGCGAGTTCGTTGGTGAACTCTGACGTTGTTGCGCTTTTGCAGGTGCTTAGAGCATCAGCCTTAAGATTCCTTCTTTGCGTTGCAAGTTGAAAGGGCCGCCTCGAGCGAGGCGGCCGCTTCAATTTAGTTCAGGTTCCACTTGTCGATCCACATTGTGTAGCTGGGCGGGGTGGTGCCGCCCTCGCCGACTGCGCGCGCCCGGAACACGACGTTATCTGAATTGGTCGTGCTTACCGCATTGAAAGCCAGTCCGCTATTCCATGCATAGAAGGTGTTGTTGATGGTGATGCCGGTATATACCAGTTGATTGCTGGAGTTGCGCTGAAACTGCAGGATGAAGTGCTGCCAGCCGCTGCCAAACACGGAGCAGCCGCGTCCCGTGCTGACCCATGAGCCTCCGGAGTTGGGGTTCCAGACGCGCCAGAGCCTGGTGGCGACAAAGTCGCACTGGTGCTGGAAGGCGTATTCCAGGCCACCAACATCCAGGATCATGGAGAACTCCACGGCCTGCGAGTTCGCGCCCACTGAGATATTGGCCCAGAAATCCATGGAGTAGTTCGTCTGCGAGCTACTGATGTTGATGGAATTGGTGTTGTCCGCGATGACATCAGCAAAATCCACGCCGTTGGGAGTGAGATCGATTCGCAGTGACTTGCCATCAAGTTGGGTTGCCGTATCGGTGCCGACGCCGCCAGCGCAGTGTCCGGAGAGACAGGCGAACGGCATATCGTCAATATTGCCGGCCAGTGTAGTGAAGAAATCGTTCATGTCGCCCACAAAGGCGGCTCCTCCGGGATAGTTTCCTGTACCCAGCAGGTCCATGATCGTACGCAGCGCATTCTCATGTTTGTAAGACGTGCTGGACACGGTTCCCGCCTTTATCTTGGGGCCGATCAGGGTGGTATAGACGAGCGCGTTGCAGCCGCTGTTGGTGCCGCCGCCACATTCGTCAAAGGTCACCAGCAGCACGCCATCCCCGCCGGCCGTGAACCAGGGTTTTTGCAGCATCGGTATCAGGTTGTTCTTGAGGAAGGTATCGGCTGCACTCAGGGTGCCATCATGTGCGTCGTCTTCGCCATCGGGAACGATAATAGAGAAGCGCGGCAGATCGTTGTTGGTGAGGTCAATACCAACTGTGAGAAGTCCACAATGTGCGAAGCCAGGCCTCCGGAAAGAATGTCGCTGTACCACGTGGCCCCATTATGCCGCCGGTAGTAGTGGAGGCCGTTGACGACCTGGTCAGGCGCGGTGGGCGTTGCCCCCACAGCGTTATACAGTTCGGTGTACACCTTCCAGGTAATGCCAAGATTGTTCATGACCCGAAATATATTGTTGTCTGTAATTGGCGACGGACAATCGTTGCCATTGCAGTGGAAATCAGTGGTATTGGAAGGCAGGGTGGAAGGAGTGCAGGTGTTGGCATCGGCATGGCAACTGCCGGACGCCAGCCAGAGATAGTTCATCAGCGATCCGTTGGAATCGGAATGGTAATTGGTGGCGTAACCGTTGGCATTGCCCTCGCCTACCAGCCACGGCATTCCAGAGGGAAACACCTGGCTGAAGGAATGGTTCTCGTCAATCACCAGCACGACGTGCTGCGAGACGGGAATATTCTGGGCAGAGGCGGAGAAAGAAAGAATGACGACCAGCGCAATGGCAAGCGGCCACAGCGCCCTTCCGGCGGAGCTACTTTTCGAAAACATATCTTTTCCTCGTCTAAGAATCGTTGGCCTGCCGGCGTCTTCCAGACGGAAACCGGGCACACGCGTCGCGTTACCGTTCAGATCCTGCGGAACGGCGGCAAACAAACGCGGGTTGCTACTCGGTCATGAAGACATCGGCCAGGAATAGGAGGATGGCGGCAACGGCCTGCGGGACCCGTTGCCAGACCTGCTGGGAAGCTGAGCTGCGGCGCTCGTTTTCCAATCTGTTTGGACGATTGAAGAAGACGCTCGATTGATTTCGCAGGTAAAGAACGCATCTTTACCGACGAATTTGCAAATCGAAGACGTCCGGAGCCGCGCCAGGGTCGCGAAGTTGCAGCCGGAATTATCGCCACTTCCGGACTGCCTAGTCACCTGCAACTGAAGCGCCACAACTCTGGAGAACTCTGGCGAGAGAAGAACACCAAATCAGGAACACACAACGTGAGCTGCCATCTCATTGTGTGCAGATCGGGAATCAAAATGGGAACATTAGTTTCCACCAACAGGAATCACCGCGAGCCTCGTCCGCTACTGTAAACGGTGAGCCCGTAATTTCTACGGCAGACTCTGGGCCGTCGAAGAGTGGTTAAAAGCAGTGAAATAAGCGCTATCAGCAATAAGTTTGCTTTGCCCGGGGAAGTTTCCTATCTCAGTGACTCCATAATCTCGTCCAGCACCTTCTTTGGCGGGCGGACCTGAGATTCAGGAAGTTTGGCCAGAGGCTCTTCCACCAGATTGAGCAAATCGACGAAGCTCGGTGCCTCTGGATTTACGTAGAAAACACCCGTGAGCATCTCGCCTTTTTCGTGCGCCTCCTGCAGGACGCGGAGTGCCGCAAGCTTATCGGTCGGATCGTAATCGCGTCCCAGCTTGCGCAGGCGGAGCGCGGATCCGTCGTGCATGACTACGTTCGTCGTTGTCCCCGGATCGTAATCCAGATCTATATTTTCGAAGTAGGGCACAAAGCCCAGCTCATTCAGCGGCTCGTCATGATCTTTCGAATACTGGTAAGACTTGGTTGAGCCTTCATGATCGTTGAAAGTCACGCAGGGGGAGATCACGTCGATCATGGCGGTGCCCTTGTGCGCGATGGCCGCTTTCAGGATCGTGAGAAGCTGTCTCTTGTCACCAGAGAACGAGCGAGCAACATACGTCGCGCCCAGTTCGATGGCCATGATGCACGTGTCTATGGCGGGCAGGTCGTTGATGACTCCGGTTTTCAACTTCGCGCCCAGATCGGCAGTAGCGGAAAACTGGCCTTTCGTCAGTCCGTAGACGCCGTTGTCTTCAATGATATAAATCAGTGGCAGGTTGCGGCGCATCAGGTGGACAAACTGGCCGATGCCGATGGATGCTGTATCGCCATCGCCGCTCACGCCCAGGGCCATCAGCTTGCGGTTCGCCAACGCCACGCCGGTAGCGATGGAAGGCATGCGGCCGTGGACTGCATTGAAGCCGTGCGCGCGATTTAGAAAATATGCGGGACTCTTGGACGAGCAGCCAATGCCGGAAAGCTTGGCTACATATTCTGGCTGCACACCCATTTCATACATCGCATCAATGATGCGCTCGGAGATGGCGTTATGGCCGCATCCGGCGCATAGCGTGGTCTTGCCGCCCCGATAATCAAGAACTGATAAGCCAATGTAATTCGTCTTGGGCGCGGGCGTAGTTGGCGTGGCCGACATTTATTTGCCCTCCTGGGAAATGATCTCGTCAGTAAGCGAGCGTGCGTCTACGGGCAGGCCGTTGTAATGCCGCACGCTGCGCAATTTAGTGATCTGCTCAGGCGCGAGATCGAGCTTCAACAGTTGTAGCATCTGACCGTCGCGGTTTTGCTCGACCACATAGATCCGTTCGTGCGCTTTCACGAAATCATGCACATCATGATTGAACGGATACGCGCGAATGCGCAGGTAGTCCGCTTTTACGCGGAATTCCTCGCGTAACTGGTCGCAGGTTTCCAGCAGCGCCCAGTGCGAACTGCCGTACGCGATGATGCCGATGTTTGACGTTCCGTTTACGTGTTTGACGGGAGCAGGAACGGCGCTGCGAGCAGTCTCAAACTTGCGCGCAAGCCGGTCCATGTTCGCCACGTAATCATCGGGACGCTCGCTGTACTGCGCTTTTTCGTTGTGTCCGCTGCCACGCGTGAAATAAGCCGCGTTCGGCTGCAGGGTGCCGGGCAGCGTACGATAGGGAATCGCGTCGCCATCGACGTCCTTGTATCGCGAAAATGCGCCCAGCCGCTGCAGGTCTTCTTCGGTCAGCACTTTACCGCGCGTGATCGGTTTTTCCGGATATGGGAACGGATCAGCCATCCAGTTGTTCATTCCCAGATCGAGGTCTGAGAGCACAAATACGGGCGTCTGGAATTTTTCTGCCAGGTCAAATGCCTCAATGGCGAGCGTGAAACATTCTTCAACGGACGCAGGCAGCAGCAGGATGTGTTTGGTATCGCCGTGAGACAGGAACGCCGTCTTCAGCACGTCGCCCTGCATTGTGCGTGTTGGTAATCCGGTGGATGGGCCGACGCGCTGAATATCAAAGACGACTCCCGGGATTTCCGCATAGTAGCCGAGGCCGGAAAACTCACCCATCAGCGAGATTCCGGGACCGGAAGTGGAAGTCATCGCGCGCGCTCCTGCCCAGCCGGCGCCGAAGACCATGCCGATGGCTGCCAGCTCATCTTCGGCCTGAACCACAGCGAACGTTGCTTTGCCGTCCGGGCCGATGCGGTACTGCTTGAGATACTCGATAAGCTGTTCCACCAGCGACGTAGAGGGTGTGATGGGATACCAGGTGACCACCGTCACGCCGGCAAACATGCAGCCCATCGCGGCTGCGGAGTTTCCGTCAATGATCAGCTTGCCCTGGTTCTCATTCATGCGCTCGATATAAAACCGGTCCTGCTGGGTGAAGGTGGCTTTGGCGTAGTCTGCTCCGGCGCGCACGGCGGCAATGTTCAAGTCTGCCGCTTTTTTCTTCTTGGAAAACTGCTTGTACAGCGCCTTTTCCGATTCAGCCAGATCGATCCCCAGCAGCGCGTCCACCACGCCCACATAAATCATGTTCTTGACCAGGCGCCGCAACTTGGCCTCCGGACAAACCGGCGCAACCAGCTTATCGAACGGGACCGGATAGAAAGTGATGTCTTTGCGCAGCTCAGAGAGGTTCAGCGGCGCGTCATAAACGCAGGCTGCGCCAGGGCGAAGGGACATCACGTCCTCTCGCGCTGTTTCCTGATTCATGGCTACCAGAAAATCAATTTCCTTTTTGCGCGCAATGTAGCCGTATTTGCTGGCGCGAATGGTGTACCACGTTGGCAGCCCGGCAATGTTGGATGGAAACAGGTTCTTGCCTGAAACTGGAACGCCCATTTGAAAAATGCTGCGCAGCAAAACCGTGTTGGCGGATTGTGACCCTGATCCGTTCACAGTCGCCACCTGGATGCTGAAGTCGTTTACCACCCGGCCTTCGCCGAGAGACTCGCTTTGTTGTTCCTGAACTCCTACGTCAACGGTTGCCATGGTTAGTGTGCTCAACAAGAATTTTCTCCTATTATAAGCCGGACGGAAGACAGGTTATAGAGTACCGCTCGGAGGTACAGCGGAATGTGACCGGCATCACAGAAGAAGATCGCCGTGATTCGCAACGATCTGAGAATCAGAATCTTATAGCCAGAATTTCACGTTCCGCGAAATCGGCAGATTGCCTGAGAAACTGCTGAAATTGCCCAATAGCCGTTTGCCTCCAGGGGCCTGTTGCCGATGGACGGTTGCCCCTGCTTTGGCACTTACCAAAGTAACCACAAAACCCGAATTTCCGAATTCCGAACAAATTTGAGATTATGTTGCAAATCCCCCCTCAAGTGATAATTTGGGATGGTAAATTCCGCGGAATTTGTGCGCTTTTGACGGATTCCTATCAGGACGGAAAACGAATAGATATGTTCTTTAACGTCGTAGAAGATTTCAAAAAACGCACTCTGACAGCTTTGCCCACATTGCTGGAAAAGCTGGCTTATATCAGCTCGCTCCAGAGCGGCGATGGTCGCTACATTCACTGGGGATTAAGCAGGAGCTTTGGCGACTATAAGGCCCAAAAGGGCATCAGCGCCATCCATGCTGAGCTGGCCATGAAACTCATCCGGCTGCCGATTCGCGGCATCTATCGCGATTACCGGAATGCGGCTGAGAAATCCGATCATCCGGAGTTGCTGAGTCCGGAGTCGTTCAGCCTGAAGGCGCCTTCTAATGGGGACGAACTTCTTTCGTCTCACCTTCGACTGATTCAGGACTCTCTTGTTGCGGTTGCGGAGCAGCCGCCGGTCTCCGATCATCGAGTCGCATAGCCACGCCGATCACCTGGCCGATGACTTCCGCTTCCTGCGGGTACTTGAGAAAGCGCGGCAAAACCGGCGAAAGCGGATGCGACTGCAACACCAATTCCCCCCGCCGCCGTGCACACCACGAGCACACATAACCTTCCCTTGTCTCAACGAAGTAAATCGGGCGTTCCAGCTCGGAATGCCAGTTTCCTTCTTCCACGCGATTGCGCTGTTCGTCAATCTGGACAAACGAGCCCGGCAGGATCAGGGGATACATGGTGCGGTCTTCCGTGCCGACATAACCGTATGTAAATTTCCGCTTGGCGAGTTCCTGGAGAAATTGCAGAGGCACCAGCCCCCAGTCTTCAATCATTCGGCCCAGGTTGGCCGTCTTGCGAAGATCAAATGAGGGATCCAGCCTGACTGGTATATTCACCGAGCCGCGATCGCTCACGATTTCCAGCCGATGAGTCTTGGCCGGCCGGCAAACATTGAGGTCGGCGGCCGTGCCCGCCAGGTCCACTCCATAGAGCTTTAAAATCTCGCCAAAGTCAGTGCGGTAGATTACAGAGAGCGCGTAGATCCGGTAAATGTTGGGAATAATTCCTTTGGTTTCAATGTCAGAAAGCCGGCTGGGATTGATCAGGTAATCTTCCACGCCCCGCGCCTCAGACAGCAGGGTGCTGGCAATCTCGACGTCGCGGAGCGTCAAGCCAATCTTTTCGCGCAGTTCGCGTAATTTCTTGCCCGCTGAAAACATTGTATATACTAGGACTTCGCGTCTTTTGTCCGGTTTTCAGAACAAACGACAGAAAAGTTGTATCATTACCCTGAGGCCGTTCACAATATCTTATATGAAAGAGCAGGAAGTACAACCTATTGATCCTTTGCTCAAACAACTCCTGCAATGCGTTCAGGCAACACTTCTCCGCGTCGGGATGCTGGAGGATCAGGCCCCAGGCGAGGAGGCATTCCGGAAGCATCTGAGTGCCATTTCCAAAGCCATGATAGAGGCGTCCAAGGTCCTCGAACAAGCTTTCAAGACCAAAAGAGCATAAGATAAGCTTCCTCCGGCTTTTACCTATCTTTACTCTTTGCCCACAACATTTGACATTAAAATCCGGCAGCAACTCTGCTACGATTGCCTTGTCCTCAAAACCCTTGACATTGTGAGCGCGGAACGAGCGCCGGATAGCATTTCCCGCAATGAGGGCCGGGAAGCGGCGTGTATCGCGGAGTCCCTTTTAGAGTTGGGTGCAGTCATGGACAGATTACGCATCAGCATTCATTCATGTTTCATGTTGTTTTTGATTTTGTTTTCGGGTCTGGCTTTCTCGCAGCAAGCCGCCCCACCAGCACAGAACACATCTCAGGCTGCGTCGCCGGAAAGCGCCCTTTCCGGGCCATCTACGGTTCTGAAGGTAAAGACCCGTCTGGTCGTGGTGGACGTGGTTGCACAGAACAGCAAAGGACAACCGGTCGCCGACCTGAAATCGGAAGATTTCACCCTGACCGAAGACGGCAAGCCGCAGAGTGTCCGCTCGTTCAGCTTCCAGCAGGGGTCACAGGCCGGGGCCCCGAGGCCGCAGATTCCTACGCTTCCTGCTAACACAGTTACAAACCTGCCTCGATTCCAGACCGGAGGCACCTGGAATGTTCTCCTTCTCGACGCCTTGAATAGCAACCTGCGCAATCAAGCCTACATGCGCGATGAAATGGTCAAATTTCTGGACAAGCTGCCCTCCGACCAGCCCATTGCGATTTATCTGCTTGGCTCCAAGCTGCGTCTGGTTCAGGACTTTACCAGCGATCCCGAATTATTGAAGCAGGCCATTGCCGGCATCAAAAATCAGAGTTCGAGGGTATTGAGCAATCCCGCAGGAACGTCGCCTGAAACCGATCTACCGCCCGGAAGCGTTGCCGCGGGAATTCTGGCGGCGGTGCCGCAACTTCGCGCTCAGATTCTCGCATTTCAGGAAGAGCACACGGCCGCCCAGACTGATTTCCAGGTGAGCTACACGCTGAAGGCCTTGAATTCGCTGGCGCGCACCTTGGCCGGCTATCCCGGGAGAAAAAATCTCATCTGGATTTCGGAAGCTTTTCCTTTTGACATTCTTTCTACGCGCAATCACAACTCCAG
Organism: Candidatus Angelobacter sp.; assembly: GCA_036518395.1. GTDB lineage: Bacteria > Acidobacteriota > Terriglobia > Terriglobales > Acidobacteriaceae > Angelobacter. Next base: position 32,612 of record DATDNH010000250.1, read on the forward strand.
AGATTATTCCAATGATGTGGCCGCCGTCGGCAGCTTGCTCAGCGATGCCCAGGTGGCCATTTATCCCCTCGATGCGCGCGGGCTCATCAATTACAGCGTCTACAGTGTGGGAAGTGATTCCAATCCAAGCTCCGGTACCAGTAGCGTCGACGCGAGACTGACGGGCGCCATGGGCGCGCAAATGAACGTTGAAGCCAACGCGCTGATGGCGGCGCACAGCACGATGAGCGATCTGGCCGAGAAGACTGGTGGCCGGGCATTCTACAATCGCAATGACCTTGATGCCCAGGTGCGCGAGAGCGTCAGCGACGGTTCTACCTACTACACCCTTGCGTATTATCCTGACAACAAAGATTGGAATGGAGACTTCCGCAAGATTCACGTCAAAGTAGACAGACCCGGCATCAAGCTGCGTTACCGCCTGGGTTATTTTGCGGATGACCGGGAAGCCTACGCCAAAGCCGACCAGGCACATCAAGATGCTGCACTGGACCAGGCTTTGAATCTTGATTGGCCTATCGCCACCGCGATTCCATTCGTGGCCCAGGTGCTGGCGCCTTCGGCTGACATGCAGAACAAAATCGTTGTACGTTACAGGATCGATCCGCATGGACTCAGCTTTGAGCAGGGCCAGGATGGACTCCACCATGTAGCTGTCCTCTGCGCGGTCCGCGCATATTCGACCAAAGACAGTGACAAGATCGTCAAGGCGGAAGCCAACAACATGGAAGGCGCGCTGCGTCCGGAGGCATACACGAAAGTCATTAACGGGTTCTTCCCATGCCAGGAGCAGATTGAGCTCCCTGCCGGAGATTATTTTCTGCGGCTGGGAGTCCGCGACAATGCAACCGGCTTGATCGGGACGGTCACTGCGAAGGTGACGGTAGCCTCATCCGCAGCCACTCCAGCCCCAAAATCGGAAGCAAAACCGTAGGGTCCTTGAATCTTTCAAACTTTGGAAAGACAGAGCAGATGGTAGAATTTGATTCCTGAAATCCCTCTTCCTCCGTTCCTCAGTGGTGACGATTTTTTTATGACCTCGCGTACAGAATCGGAACACAAAGGCCGGGCGCAGCGCGGACAGATGAGCCGCCGTGATCTGGCCATATTGGCAAAGCGCAAGTTCGATCCTGTCCAGGTTTTGCGGGAAGCCTCGCGGGGAAGACTTGTAAAACTTCTCCCGGCCAAATTCAAGTTAATGAGCGGCTCGCCCTTCGTCTTCTATCGTGGCGCCGTAGAGATCATGGCCGCCGATCTGGCTGCGGTCAAAAACACCGGCATTGGAGTCCAGCTATGCGGTGACGCCCACGTCAAGAACTTTGGCTTTTACGCTACACCAGGTTCGGACATCATTCTGGATGTCAATGACTTTGATGAAACCTGGCGCGGGCCATGGGAATGGGACGTAAAACGCATGGCCACCAGCATCGTTCTGGCCGGACGTGACGCCGGCGATAGCAACGCCAAATGTAAAGATGCGGCGCAAGTTTTCATCCAGCAGTACTGCGAATGGATGCGGCGCTTCGCTGCCCTGACCACGCTGGAAGTGGCACGGCACCGGATTACACGCGACTTCCGCGATCCCGTGATCCACGCCGCACTGGAAAAGGCCGAGCGTGATACTCCCGCAACCAGCCTGCAAAAACTAACGAAGAAGACGAGGAATGGCCGCCGCTTTCGTCCGCAACAAAATGTGCTTTGGGAAGTGGAAGGCAAAACCAAATCCGCGGTCCTCTCTGCCCTCAAGCAATACCGCCAGACGCTTTCTCCGGACCATCAATTCCTGCTGGATCGATATCGCGCGGTGGATGTTGCATTTAAAGTTGTCGGAACCGGCAGTGTGGGCACCCGCGACTATGTTGTGCTGCTGCTTGGTTATGACGAAAATGATGCGCTGTTTCTCCAGATCAAGGAGGAGCCGCCGTCGGCTTACGCGCCTTACATCAAAGATCCCGCTGCGCCGGCGCATCAGGGAGAACGCGTCGTGCGCGGACAGCGAATGCTTCAGGTGCTTTCAGACCTGCTGCTTGGCTGGTGTTCCATCGATGGCGCTGACTACCTGGTGCGGCAGTTAAACGACCACAAGAGCGCAGTTGATCCGGAAGAGCTCAGCGGCAAACGGCTCGTTGAATACAGCCGGGTTTGCGCGGAGTTGCTGGCCAAAGGCCATGCACGCTCGGGCGATGGGGTCACGCTGGCAGCCTACCTGGGCCGTTCCAGCAGGGCAGCGGACGCGCTGCACCGGTTTGCCCTCGATTATGCTGACCAGGTTGAAGCCGATTACAACAGGTTCCGCAAAGCACTGAAAAAAGGCGAACTTCAGTTCGCCAGCAACTAGCCATTGGCAATTGGCTAATTGGCCTCTGTCTTATCGATCCCATCAGTGTTAATCAGTCGCAAGGTTCCGTTTTTGCTTTGGTTTTTTCGCTGTTGATTGTGCTCAAAGCCTAAACCAAATATCAGACTGCACCTCTTCTGGTGCAGCTCACAGCCCCTTGTCACGCATCCAACTGCTCGTATATCTTTTAATCGTCTGCTAACACTCCCTTAATGACCCTTCTACAGCAGCAGAGTAAAGACCTTACGGACGACCTCTCCAAATTCGTCTCCAAGCTGCGGGACAAGGTTACAGAAAAAAGCGTGCATCGCCTTCGCACCTCTGTGCGGCGAATGGAGACGTTTGTCAGCTACACCAAGCCAAAGCTGGGCAAGAAATATGAGAAGGCGCTGGATGAATTGCGTGTGCTGCGCAAGCGGGCGGGGAAGGTGCGCGATCTGGATATCCAGATAGGGCTGCTGAATTCCGTGGGCAATGGTTCGGCGGCTGCAGACCGTCGCGGCTTACTGGATACATTGAAGAAAAAGCGCGTGCGCCAGGCAAACCGGCTGACATCGGCCATCAAAAGAGTGGAAGGCTCGAGCTTTCGCGATCGCCTCGAGCGCATTGGAGAGAAGGCGGTTGACGGAACAGGATCAAATTCTCAGCCTCTTCAAGCTGTGCAGAAAGAACTCAGCCAATTGGCAGACGAGTTTTCGACACGCCAGGCGCTGAAGCCGGCGCGATTGCACGAGCTGCGCATCAGCCTTAAGCTGTTGCGTTATCGTGCGGAACTTGCGTCCGAATCACCAGAGCAGAAGGAAGTGGTCGAACGGCTCAAGAGCGTGCAGGACGCCATCGGCGAGTGGCACGACTGGGAACTGCTGGCCCGCAGCGCGGAAAAACAATTTGGCGACCGCATCAATTGCGCTTTATTGGCGGAAATACGATCGCTCTTTGCGGCCAAGCATTCCGCTGCGGTGTCAGCGGCCATGAGTTTGCTGGCCACCTGCGTCCCGCCGGGCAAGAAAAAACCAACTTCGGTCCAACTCGCCCGCCCCGCAGTTCAGAGAGCGTAAAGGGGGCAGCCCGCGTGTTCATTCGCGGCGCTCAGGTTTCCGAAATTGGAACTCAAAATAAACAATAATTGATGCTGCAATTCGGAAGACGGTCTGTATAATCCAGCCTGTGGATGCACCCGAGATCATCCGGAGACTCAGGGAGCAAAGTGAATCGTTAAGCATTGTCCTCTCGGCGCCGCTTTCTTGTCCGGCGCAAAATCCGGTTGCGCCAAAATCCAGTGCCGGCGGCCAGCAAAAGAGAACGACAGCGCGGAAACCTCATCGGGGAATAGGGAAGCGGAAAACGAAACACAGAATCAAAAACAACAGCAAACCGGTCAAACGTCGCCGCTGATACCGCTGATTTCCGCAGCGTGGGGAAAAGCAGGGAACAGGGATTAGCTCTGCCACCGGAGACCGGATTGAACAGGCTGTGACTCTCGAGAAAACTTTGGATGGCATCAACAATCGCCGTGATCGCACGTGATCGCCGTGATCGGAAACCGTATGGTTTATGCGGTGTGTCAGAAAACAGGCATTGATTTTAAAGCACTTAGAAAAGAGTCACAGATCAGGGAACAGGGAATAGAAAAACCAGCACCCCGAAAACGCCCGAAACCAAAGCCTCACGAGCGGTTGATACGTTGATACCACCCGCATAAACATTGATGAAAATCAGCCTCTGGGTGCTAGCTACTGGCTTCTAGTAAACCCAACTGCAAACCCACAAACCTCACCGCTGGTACCGCAGATTCCCGCAGACAAATGTTGGTTTAAAGCGTCAATTCAGAAACTGTGCGAGCGGTTGATGCGTTGATACCAACCGCGTAAATATTGATCAAAAGCCTCTGCTGCTGCCAGCTTCCAGCTTCTGGCTCTGCAATTCACCAGCACCAAGAATTCGCCAGATTTCCGCAGATCGGCGCTGATTAAAAGACGGCTAAAAGCGTCAATTCAGGGGCCTGCTTTAGCGAATTATTCCTCTATTCCGCTCCCGAGCGGCTTATGTCATTGATAACTCGACGCTTATTCGGGAGCGGAATCCGAAATCCGGAAAATTTATTCCTCTATTCCGCTACTCCATTGGGTCTAAAAGAGATAGCGACCCCGGAGCGCAGAAAAATCGAATTTCTCGTCATTATTCCTCTCCAAGATTCTTATCGCTGATTCACAGCTAATAAAACGCTGATCCCCAGGCCAAAAGCACAAATGGCCCAAAAATGCGAGAGATTCCGCGATTCCGCGCGTAGGCCCGTGGTTATTGACGAAACCTGCGCGCGGAACGCCTCGCGGAAGCCAATTCCTAGCGCGAGGAACCGCCAAGTTGTGCGACCACGCAAGGACACTATGCCTGTGGCGTCCGCGATGCGTGATGCGGACGCAACGGTTCCCGGAACAGAGCTTTCCCTCACCGCCGAGGGCGGCGGTGCCACACGTTCACACCGCTCCCTTAGCAGCAGATCCTTCGCTCTGCTCAGGATTTCGCCTGCGGGCTCCCGCTTTGCTACGCGTCGCTCACGCCCGCAAGACAGCTCAAGTTGTCAAAGATCGTTACGAACCCAAACACAAGATTGGGTTCGTTCGCCCTGAGGCGATGGCGGCATTTGTCTGTTTTACAAACGCGAGCCACCATCAGAATTGCATGTCCAGAACTGTTTGGGAAGAGGATGAAGTCACAGTGCAGTCATGATGGCAGCCACTTGTAGTCAAAGTGACAGCAGTGAGGTGCACCCCTCGGCGGCAAGCTCGGAACCCTACCACGGCTACTTCTTCAAGATCTTGAAAGGGCAAGGCCCTGCAGCCCCGCTTGGTCAAATGGATTTCGTGGTCAAGGGCGTCATGATCGGAGGCTTCGCTCTTGTCGCTGCACCTGCGGAATATGACGTCACCGGAGTCAGGACCTTTATCGTCAGCGACGATGGGGTTGTCTACGACAGGGATTTTGGCCCCAGGACTCTCGAAGAATTTAACCGCATGGAACGCTTCAATCCAGACAAATTCTGGAACCCCGTCCCGGAAACGACGAAGGAACGCTAAGCTTTAAATCGTCATCCCGATGGCTATCACCCTTCCGTTAGTGAACGCCAGGAGCTGCACACTGACCTTGCCGCATATGAAGCCCCTCATTTTGTCAATACAGAACCGCAAGGTCCCTCCGCTTCTTCACTGAAGGTGAAGAAGCCTCGGGATGACGAAAACGATTGGTTTGCAAGAGCCAATAGCTATTGCATCATTGCCGCCGCCTGCTGAAACAATCCGGGACTCTTTCGTCCGACCCTGTAAATTCGCCACACATTGAACGCCAGAATTGCCACGCCTGCAATCACGCCGATGGGGAAACATCGGTCCATCCACAGGTTGAGCTGGCGGGTGATTTCGGCTGTGCGCTCTGCGGGGACGTTGGCTACTGTGATTATGGCAAAGATGTGGGCCTTCAGCATCCAGCACATCAGGGCTGAGCCGGCCAGGTCGCTGAGCAGGCGAATGCTTGCGCGCAGCCTGGTCCAGTACGGGCGCACGAGGTTGACGGCCGACAGCGGGAGGTTGACCAGCATGAGCAGACCGAGCCCCCAGTAGAAATAGCGCCACTCAGGTGACATCGCGATGCGAACGCCCGGACGTTCGAACAGGAGTGACGAAGAGACAAACCCAATCCACCAGATGGAGAAAGCAATGGCGGCTGCAACTTCGAAAGCGGAAGAGCTGCGCCGAATCAGGCGCACATCGCGCACCGGAGGCAGTTTTCGCGGCTCCCATTCTTCCAGAAAGTGAGATTGGGCGTTCACCCGCTCGAGCACGGCAAAAACTATCGTCACAATCGCAACTGCAAGAAACGCGGTTCCCCACCATGAACTCCAGAGCCAGAGCAGTCCCTGAAAGCCCGGATGTTCGGCGCGAAGCCCGGGGTTCATGGACAACAAGGCGATCCCTACCAGCAGCCACGGCACCAGGTAGAACAGCCCGACAATCATCAGCACGAAGCGATAGATGGGGAACAGCAGCGGGCCGATCACGTATTGTTGCGGCAGGTAATGGTTGGCCACCAGCACGGGGCGTCCGCGCTGTTTGAGCAGGAGTTCGACTTCATCCACGCTGAGCTTGCGGCCCAGCGAAGCTTCCTTCTCTTCAATCTGCGAGTGAAGGTCTTCTGATAACTCCTTAATGATGTCGTCCTTCTGTTTGCGTGGCAGCCAGAAGCCTACTGCCTGCAAATAACGATCGATGAGTTCCGTAGTAGTCATTAGACAATTCCTTTCAGAGACGCATTCATGTTGGCCCACTCCGCCGCCAGTTGCTTGAGAACGACCTTGCCCGGGGGCGAGAGGCGGTAGAAGCGCTTGTTGCGCTTATCTTCTTCGCGCCACTCGCTGAGCAGCAGGCCCTGACTCTCCAGCCGTCGCAACAGCGGGTAGAGCGTGTTCTCGTCGATATCGAGGCCGTCGGCGGCCAGCGATTTGCGCAGCGTGTAGCCGTACTGCTCGGTGCGCAGTGCGGCCAGCACGGCCAGGACAAGGCAGCCGCGGCGCAGCTCCAGCCGGAGGTTTTCGAAGAGGCCGTCGGTATTGGTATCGTGCGTCATATACTATGCAACATACAGTATATGATACACAGGAGCCATGTCAAGAGGAAAATTCAAAAAAATTTCACCACGGAGACGCGGAGACACGGAGAAAACAGGAATGGGGGAAGCAAAACCAACCCCAAGACCTTCAACGCGGAGGAATTGAGGGAACAGAGGAACTCAAAGAGGAAGGCCGAAGACGGTTAGAAAAACAAAAGCAAAGACAACCCCCAAACCCGACCACAGAGGACACAGAGGCGAAGTGAGGACACGGAGAAAGGCTAACTAAAGAGAAGGCGAATAAAAATAGATAAAAATCTTCGCAAGAGAACAATAATCTGCCAGATAGTAATACAGAGGAAAGGGGTAAACGGAGGGAATCGGGAACGGGTCGATTGAAGACAAAAAAACTGACGACCATCTGTGCCGACACAACCGGAAATGCGGGCAAAATCAAAAGCAAAAGCAGCGTCCGAGGAAAAGCGGGAGGTACGAGTGGCGGGCCCACTAAAATCACCAATCAGAAATCAAAACCAGAAATGAAGAAGGTTCCTCTGCTTACTCTGTTTCTCCGTGTTGAAGGTCTTGGTTTTGTAGTTACTTTTCAATCAAAAATCAAAAATCACAAATCAAAGATTCCCCGCTATTCGCAGCGCAGGGCCACTATGGGATCGATGCGCATGGCGCGGTAGACGGGGACTATACACGCGAGAAGAGCCACCAGCGTCAGCAGGGTGGCCACGGAGATGAAAGTCAGGGGATCGGTGCGGCTTACTCCGTAGAGAAGACTGGTCATGAGTCGTGTGAGGGCCAGCGCCGCTACTACACCTATGCCTACGCCGCCCAGGACGAGTCGCGTTCCCTGTCCCAGCACCATGCCGGCCACATGAACGCCGCGCGCACCCAAGGCCATGCGAATGCCGATTTCCTGCGTCCGCTGTCCCACCACGTAGGAGATCACGCCATAGATGCCGATGCTTGCCAATATAAGCGCGAGCGCGGCGAAGCTGGTAAGCAGGACCATGGAGAAGCGCCGGCTGGCGAGCGTAGTAGAGATGATCTCATTCATGCTGATGGCTCCGTAAACGACCATTTCAGCATTCATCTCCTGGAGGTCCTTTCGAATAGCACTGAGCAGGCCGTCCATAGTGCCCCTGGCGCGCAATACCAGTCCGGTTCCGGGACCGGCGAGCATCATGCCAGAGTCGGGCAACTGCATGAAGGGAGTGTAGAGTTGTGCCTGCAGATTTTCAGTGTCGGCGTTGTCCAGTCCCCACTGCTTTACGTGTTTGACTACGCCAACGATCTCGGCGAGTTTAGTCGGGCCTCTGGCATTATCGAGGTTGATGCGTTTGCCGACAGGATCCTGGCCGGGAAAGAATTTCTCGGCAAATGCCTCGTCAACCACCGCCACCAGTGGGGCCCGCTCATCATCGGCGGCAGTAAAGAAGCGGCCATGCAGCAGGGGAGTTCCCATGCTCCGGAGATAGCCGGGACTCACCACATATTGCAGCGCCCACTTCATATCGTTAGGACTGGCGGGTCGGGGCTGCCCCTCCATCCAGAAGAGCCGTTCGTCATCGCCTACCAGTGGAAACGCTCCCCAGGTAAGAGCATTGGCCTCCACGCCGGGCACAGAAGCGAGCTTGTCCTCCATTTGCCGGTACACAGCTCGAAGCGCATCAGGGGTGGCGTTGGCCATGGAAGGCGGAAGCGCAAGGCTGAAGGTGAGCAGATTTCGCGGATTGAAACCCGCGTCAGTTCGCCAAAGCGCAGTCAGGCTGCGGACCATGAGTCCGGCGCCAACCAGCAGAATCAACGCCATGGCAAGCTCCACCACCACAAGAGTGTTCTGCGTGCGATAGTTCTTTCTGCTCACATTCGGTCCGCCCTGCTTCATACGGGCAAGCACGTCAGGACGTGAAATTTTCCACGCTGGAACCACTCCAAACAAAAGCCCGGCAAACAACGACGCCAGGATGGTGAACACCAGGACCAGTCCATCGAGTTTGATTTCATCAGCGCGCGGAAGCGTGCCGGGCAGGGCCTTCAAGATGACCGGCATACCCCAGGTGGCGAGGGCCAATCCCAATCCGCCGCCGATAAGGCCAAGAAGAATGCTTTCCGTAAGGAGCTGGCGCACGATGCGGCCCACGCCCGCGCCCAAGGCAATGCGAACGCCAAACTCACGAGTCCTGCTGGTGGACCGCGCCAGCAGAAGGTTGGCAACATTCACACAGGCGATGAGAAGCACAAAGCCAACAGCGCCCAGCAGTAGCAACAGCAGTGGCTGGATCTTGCCGAGCATAACTTGGCGCAGAGGAATCAGGCTGGCCCCGATTCCCTTATTGAGAACGGGATAGGCGGCCTCGAGATTTTTGGCCACGTGATCCATGTCCGCGCGGGCCTGCTCCAGGCTGGCGCCCGGCTTGAGACGTCCGATGCCATGAAATCCCAGTCCGGCGCCGCGATTCGTAAGCAGTGGATTGCCCCATTGCGCAATCGGCACGTAAAGATCGATCGCGCGAAGAACGTTGGTAGGAAGGCGGAAGTTTTCCGGCATCACTCCAATAACGTTGTAGGCTTTGCCGTCCAACGTAATGCCCTTGCCCAGGATGTCCGGCGCCGAACGAAACTTGCGATGCCACAAGCCCGCGCTGATCAGAACGACAGGCGCCGCGCCAATCTCGTCTTCGCCGGGCAACAGGTTGCGTCCCAATTGGGGCTTGACTCCCAGTATGGGAAGCAGGTCGGCGGAAATGAGTTCGGCTTCCTCCTGCTCGGCTTCTCCTGCCCCCGTAAGGATGAAAGAACTGCCACGGGTGAGGGCAATGGCAGAAAAAGTTCGATTCTCCTTCTGCCAGTCGCGGAAATTGGGATAGGAAATCGAGCCGTACTGAAAGTTCGGCTTGCTCTCATGGAGAGTGATCAACTGTTCCGGATGAGGGTATGGAAGCGGGCTCAGCAGCACGCCATTGACGACGGAAAAGATTGCCGTATTTGCGCCGATGCCGAGAGTAAGCGTAAGAATGGCGACAGCGGTGAAACCAGGGCTGCGGCGCATGATGCGCAGGCCATAGCGAATGTCCTGAAGCAGCGTTTCGATCGTATGCACCCGGCGCGACTCCCGGCATTCTTCCTTCACGCCTTCGATTCCGCCGAATTCGATTTTTGCCCGCCGCTCGGCCTCCGCCCGGCTCATTCCAGAGTTTACATAGTCGGCGGTGAGTTGCTCGATATGAAAACGAAGTTCGGAGTCGAGCTGTTTTTCGGTTTTTTCTTTGCGAAAGAGGCGGCGTAGCCAGTACATTGCGGACCCCGATTATTCTGCGGTGCGCAGGATCAAAGCCACGGCATCGGAAACCTGTTCCCAGCTTCGCATCTCGGCTTCAAGTTGCTTCTTTCCTGCGCGCGTTAAGGTATAAAACCTGGCTTCGCGACCGGTTTCTGTGTCGCGCCATTCGGCCCGCACCCATCCCCGGTCTTCCAGCCGGTGCAACGCGGGATACAGCGATCCCTGGGTGACCTGGAAGAAGTCCCTGGAAATCTGACGGATGCGCTGCGAGATGGCGTAGCCGTGAATCGGCCCCAAAGCAACCACCTTCAGGATCAACATGTCCAGCGTGCCTTTCAGGAACTCGACTTTTTGCTCGTTGGTGTGCATGGGTAGAAGTTCGTCATATTATACCTAGAAGTTCGACACATGGATTTGACTGGGGTGGGGCAGATTGGTTAGCAGGAAAAGCCCTTGGCCCTTAGCCTTTGGCCCTTGGCTACAAGACGCAGCCGAGGGCGCCTGCCGAGGGCGCCTCCACCCCGCCACACGCAAAGACCACGCGCCTACCACGCCAAATTGCAGCAAGCCCTGCGCATGTTTGCCGCACCCAGCGCCTTCACATTGACAGCTCTTTTTTGTAAGTTGCTGAATAATCGGGGTTTGCATTCCAAACTGTAAGTAATTCTCAGTTTTTCTTTGGGGACGCCGGCTGCCGCGTGCTGGCCAGAAAGCGACACTGTTCGGCCGAGAAGTCAGTGCCTAGGCGCTGCGCCACTTTAAAAGGAAGGAATCCGCTATCGGCGGTAATTTGGTTTAGGATATTTCACCTCTTCTTCGTTTCAATTCAATAGGCTGAAGACGCTGGCCGGGGGTGAGAGGTGAGCGTAATCGTGAAAGCAATTCGGCTGCTGGCTGGTGCAGCGGGCGTTGCCTTCTTGATACTGACCCTCCCGATCCTCTTCAACGACCCTAACGATCCGCTCTCGACCAAAATCGGTTTTGCTGCGATTTCTTTTGTTGCCGGAGTTCTCCTGCTCAGCTTCGGAGCGCGAGTGAAGGTGCGCTGGACGCCGGTCTGGGCAATCGGCTGGTTCCTGGCGGTGTGCGGCGCGTTTCAAGTCTTGTATTCAGTCAATACCTACAATCACGCCACCAACGCAACTGACAAGTTCGGGAGTTTTCTATGGGCTTTGCTGGCACCTCTCCAGGTGTACTGGGGCGTGCGGCTGTTCAAAATAGCCCGGCGCGCCAGCACGCCAAAACTGGAGGAGTTGGATCCCAGTGACAGCCGCGCGCCAGTCTTGTTTCTTCGTCCTTTCGAAGCCGATTCCCGAACTGCCAAAGTACGCACAGGCAAGGATATGACCTCGCTTGTCTTCAACACCAGAACGGAAGAAGAGCTGGTGGCACAGGTACTGAACGACATTGGTCAGTGCGTGGCGATCGGCAGACCGCATGAAAAACTGCCGCAGCTCGGGTTCAGGCGAATCTATCTGAACGATGAGCAGCAGTGGCAGGACAAAGTGCTGGAATACATGCAACAAGCGCAGATTGTGGTCCTGCTTGTGGGATCATCTGCAAATTTCTTATGGGAGCTTAGTAAGGCCTTGGAATTGGTCAGGCCGGAACGCCTGTTGTTTCTGATTCCCTCTGAGAAGGAAAGGCAGCTCATGCAGAGTCTTTTGGCGCATGCTCCGCCTGAGATTCCGAAAAATGCGGTCTTTTCGGCTACAGCCTTTCGTGCAGTTCTTTACTTCGACCCCGATTGGACGCCGCACTATGCCATACCGGAAGCACCTTCTCATTTCCGGCAAACGCGGGCGGAGAAGATAACCTCCCCTCTGAAGATGGCGCTTCGTCCCGTCTATATGCATCTCAAGCAGCAGTGGAAGAAACCCCCTCTGGTTTGGTCGAAAATTGTTTACGAAGCAGCCGTCGCCCTAAGCGTCCTGTTTGTCCTTCGAATCATCTTTTTCGGCCTTGTGGGACAATAATCAGATAGGTCCGGCATCCCACGTGGCAGGCCTGTTCAGCATTTTCCTACTTGCTATACCTTTATCAAGAGTTGATGGGCTTTCCAATCGACCTACCAGATCTTCGCAAAAAGAATGTTCCGAGGAACACGAGACCCGTGGGCGTGTTGAATTGCTACCTTGCTCTCACACAGCTCGATGAGCTGCCACTAATGCACTAGCATCCATCTGCCAGCCAAAGGCCAATGCCAACGGCCGTCTTCTGTTCATTGACCTGGCCACGCGGCCCGCTTACGATTGAGAGTAACAACTCCACCGATGACAAAGCCTGTATTTTATGATCCGAAGCAGAAGCGCTGGGTGTGGCTGCGTGCGCTCTTCAACACCGCCGGCCTGATTATCACGGCGCTGATCCTGTTCTTCGTCATTACTACGCTGCAGCCGGAGTCATTGCCCAAGCTGATGATGCCGGAGCAGAAACGCAAGCTGCATACAATCAAAGAGCGCGAGCACCGCCGCAAACCACAGACCAAAGGCACGCACCGCAAGACGCAGGCGCCGGCTTCGGAGATAGAGTTGAATGCCGATGAAGGCATTCGCGCGGCCTACTACGTCACCTGGGACGCCGCCAGCTTTGTCTCTCTCAAGGAGTACTACCCACAGATTGACATTCTCTTTCCGGAGTGGCTGCACGTGCTTACGCCGGACGGCAATCTGCAAGGCCTGGACGCCAATAATCAGCTTTTTCCCGTAGTGCAGAACAATGCTGTCCGTTCAGTGGATGACAAGGTCATGCCCTTCCTGAAAGCAGAGAAGGCCAACGTGGAGGTTTTCCCGCTGATCAACAATTTTGATTCGACGAGAAGAATGTGGCTCACCAACGTTGGGCAATTCCTGAATGATGCGGCGGCGCGGCAGAATTTTCGCTTGCAACTTCTCGAGTTTCTGGCCAGCGATCGCTTCAAAGGCGCGGCGCTGGATTTCGAAGAGATTCCGCTGGAAGCGCAGCCGGGATTTCGCGCGCTGGTGGCGGAGCTGGGCAAGGACCTGCACGCGCGCGGGTTGAAACTCTATCTGAACGTCCCGGTGGCGGACAAGGACTACGACTACGCACAGCTGGCGGCCAACTCCGATGGGCTGGTCATCATGAACTATGACCAGCACCAAACCACGAGCGCTCCCGGTCCGGTGGCGAGTCACGAGTGGTTTATTTCCAATCTGCAGCAGGCGCTGAAAGATATTCCCGTTAACAAGATCATCTGCGGGATAGGAAATTACGGTTATGACTGGGCGCTCGGTTCCACAGGCAAGCTTCGCGGAAAAGTAACGCGTGTAGACACGCACAATGTCCAGGAAGAGTGGCTGCACGCGCGTGAATCTGAATCCAACGTCGAGTTGGATGGAGATTCGCTCAACCCCCACTTTGCATATCTCGAGGAAGATGGAACAGAGCACCAGGCGTGGTTTCTCGACGCGGTGAGTGCGCTCGACCAGATGCGCGGGGCACGATACCTGGGGATTCGGACCTTCGCGCTGTGGAGGCTGGGATCGGAAGACCGTTCTCTGTGGGCAATCTGGGACAACCCAACGGAAAGCAACGCGGAGCTGAAACTCAAGGTGGTGCCTTCCGGGCAGGACGTTGACCGTGAAGGCTACGGTGAGATCCTGCGGGTGGAGCAGCAACCCAGCCCTGGCGACCGGGACGTAACGCTGGATGCACGCACCGGCCTGGTTACAGCGGAAAAGATGACGATACTGCCGCAGCCATATCAGATTTCTCAGTACGGCGCGCAGGAAAAACGTGTTGCCATCAGCTTTGACGATGGCCCCGATCCGACGAATACACCAAAAATCCTGGACATCCTGAAACAGGAGCACGCACCGGCAACGTTTTTCCTGATTGGCATGGAGGTTCAGAAATATCCCGCGCTGGCCAAGCGGATTTTTGACGAAGGCCACGCGATTGGCAACCACACCTTTACGCATCCGGACATCGCGGACCTCTCCCGGCGCTACATGGGAGTGGAACTGAACCTGACGGAGCGACTCTTTGCCAGCAAGCTGGGGGTGAAGCCGCTGTACTTTCGTCCACCGTATTCGATTGATCAGGAACCGGACATTGCCGAGCAGGTGCGTCCGCTGGAAGTGGTGCAGGACCTGGGTTACATCACCGTGGGATCGAAAATCGATCCCAATGACTGGCAGCACGGCAGGACGGCAGAACAGATCGTTGCGGGCACGCTGGAGCAGGCACAGGCATACGCGACTACCGGGTGCCGCGACCACGATCCTGCCATCTGCGGCAACGTGATTTTGCTGCACGATGGTGGCGGCGACCGCACGGCAACCATCAAGGCCCTGCCGGGAATCATTGAAGGGCTGCGGGCCAAAGGATTTCAGATTGTCAGCATTGAAGATTTGATGGGGAAGAAGCGCTCGGACGTGATGCCGCAGCTTGCCGCCAATGAAATCTGGGCGGCGCGCCTGGACAACGCGGCGTTCGTGATTTTTGCGGGTATTCGCGAGTTCATCGTATGGGTCTTCATTCTCGGCGACATTCTGATGAGCGCGCGCCTGCTTTGCATCGGCGCGCTGGCCACGTTTGACCGTTTGCGCGGCGCCAGGTTACCCAAGTCGGCGGCTGAGTTCCGTTCGCCGGTAACCGTGATTGTTCCCGCCTTCAATGAAGAAAAAGTAATTGAGCGCACGGTGCGGTCAGTGCTGGAGTCGGATTATCACAACTTGAAAGTGATTGTGGTGGATGATGGCTCGAAAGACCAGACGTTCACGACCGTGCAGAACGCGTTTGCGTCGGAGATCCGGCAGGGGCGCGTGTTGCTGCTGACCAAGCCCAATGCGGGAAAAGCTTCAGCGCTGAATTTCGGCCTGCAACATACTGAGGACAAGTTTTATGTTGGCATTGATGCCGATACCATGATCGCGCCAGATGCCGTCTCCATGCTGGTGCAGCACTTTGCCGATCCGGAGGTGGGCGCCGTGGCCGGCAACGCCAAAGTTGGCAACCGGGTGAATCTGTGGACGCGCTGGCAGGCGCTGGAATACATCACCAGCCAGAATTTTGAGCGACGCGCGCTGAATGTCCTGGGCGCAGTGAGCGTGGTTCCGGGCGCGATCGGGGCATGGAGGACTGCCGCCGTGCAAGAAGCCGGGGGCTATCACACCGATACGGTGGCGGAAGATGCCGATCTTACGATGTCACTGCTGGAGGGAGGCTGGAAAGTGGTGAATGAGGACCGCGCGCTGGCCTTTACTGAGGCGCCTGCGACCGCGCGTGGACTCATGCGCCAGCGTTTTCGCTGGTCGTTCGGAATTCTTCAGGCGGTGTGGAAGCATGGCTCGGCCATGCGCCGGCGCAGCCGCCTGGGGTGGATTGCTCTACCCAACATCATCATCTTTCAGATCATGCTGCCGCTGGTCTCCCCATTTATTGACGTGATGTTTACCTTCGGCGGAATTTCCTACCTGCTGGGACGCTACTTTCACCCGGAGAGCAGCGATCCCAGCAGCTTTGAGCGGCTGGCATTTTTCTTTGTCATTTTCCTGTTAATCGATTTTGTCGCCTCATCGCTGGCTTTCCTGCTGGAGCGGCGCGAGCGCGGCCGGGGAGAAGATCTCACGTTGTTGCTGCACCTGTGGCTGCAACGGTTCGCCTATCGCCAGCTTTTTTCGGCGGTTTTGCTTAAGACGGTCAAGCGCGCCATCGATGGCAAGCCATTCGCGTGGGACAAGCTGGAGAGAACGGCTGGCGTGCGGAGCGAGGCGGCGCTTACGAGAACTTGAGACCAGATTGGTAATCGGGTAATTTGAAGATCAAGCTGCGTCCGTGGTCGGGAGATCACAACGCTCGAAAAGCTTCTCTGCCAACTCGAGATACTTGCGGATTTTTCCCGTTTCGTCCTGTTTTGCTTCCCGGTGCTGCTGTTCAATGGAAATGAAGCTGGTGACTTTCTGGTTCCTGTCTTTCATTTTTCACAACTTTCGCTTCGCTCACGTCCTTTTCGCTTCGCTCACCCAAGACTGAAGTCCTGGGCTGGCCACGTTTCCGGCGAATCCGCAAACTGGACGCTGATACAGGAGTACATCAGTTTAGTTAAACTGACCTACTCGCTGAATTATGATTTCCAGCTTGCACTCCGGTTGGATGCAGGAAGCAGGTACTGTGGTTTACTGGAGGGTAACTAGCACGTTTGTGCTATTGGGGTTGGGCCATTGTTCCGGACGCCTTCCCGTCGGGTGGCCATGGGAAGTCGCCGCAGATTCTAAATGACGGATTTATAAACACCTTAAAGACATAGTCGGAGATCAAGAATGAGGAGATACGTCCTGATCATTGCAGTTCTGGGGAGTGCGGTGTTGGGGGCGGCACAGCAGCAGCTCTCGCCGGAAGTGAAAGAGTTTGTGCGGGTGCAGGCACCGGTGATTGCCCTGGAGCACGTCCGCCTGATTGATGGAACAGGGGCACCGGCTAAAAGCGACCAGACGATCTTGATTTCGGGCGGCAAGATCAGCGCGATCGGTCCCAGCCCGTCCGTGACTGTCCCGAACGGCGCCCAACAGATCGACTTTACGGGCTATTCAGCGATTCCGGGCCTGGTGGGAATGCATGATCACCTGTTTTATCCCGGCGGAGGACGGCTGTACCACGACATGCCCTTCAGCTTTCCCCGGCTGTATCTGGCCGCAGGAGTGACCACCATTCGCACGACCGGCAGCATTGAGCCTTATACCGACCTGGAAATCAAAAAGGCCATTGATGCCGGGAAAATGACCGGCCCAAAAATGAATGCGACCGGGCCGTATCTTGAAGGCGAAGGGCTGCCACTGTTTCAGGTGCACGCCCTGAATGGACCAGAAGATGCGACGAGGACGGTAGATTACTGGGTAGCGGAGGGTTCGCGCTCGTTCAAGGCTTATAACTACATCACGCGGGCGGAATTAAAAGCGGCCATTGATGCGGCCCACAGACATAAGCTCACGCTGACAGGGCATCTCTGTTCGATCGGCTTTCGCGAGGCGGCAGAGCTGGGCATTGATGATCTGGAGCATGGGCTGACCGTAGACACTGAATTCTTGCCCGGAAAACAGCCCGATGTTTGTCCAAATGCCAATCAGGCCGTGGCCGCTGCGGCCAAACTGGACATCGACGGACCCGAAATCCAAACCACAATCAAGACTCTAGTAGCGCACCATGTCGCCCTAACGTCCACGCTGCCGGTTTTCGAACAGTCGGTGTCGTCCAGACCAGATGAGCCGCAGAAAGTGCTGGACATGCTGAGCGATGATGCGCGCAAACAGTATCAGGCAAACCGCGCGCGCGTTGCCCAGGCAAAAGACACCCCGTGGCCCGTCATGTTTCAGAAAGAAATGCAGTTTGAGCGCTCGTTCGTGAAAGCCGGCGGCCTGCTGCTGGCGGGACTGGATCCCACCGGCATTGGCGGGACGATTGCCGGGTTTGGTGACTGGCGCGAAGTCGAGTTGCTGGTCGAAGCTGGGTTCACACCACTGGAGGCCATCAAGATTGCCAGCCTGAACGGCGCGCAGTTTCTGGGCGAGCAGGACCACATTGGTTCTCTCGCCGTGGGCAAGCAGGCGGATATCGCGGTGATCAAAGGTGACCCATCGAGCAATATTCAGGACATTGAGAACGTGGAAGTGGTGTTCAAAGATGGAGTTGGCTACGACTCGAAGAAGCTGATGGAGTCGGCGAAGGGACAGGTGGGAATAAGATAGCCCTTGGCCCTTGGCCTTTGGCTCTTGGCTTTTTTTTACCTCATATTTTTCGATTGGGGTGAGGTTTTGTGTAGATTTCAACCGCGAAGCCGTCTGCTTCCTGGCCTAAGATCTGTTCCCATTCCGGGCCTGGGTTGGGCAACGGGATTGTGCCCTGGATGCGGGCCAGCACTTTGAGTTTTGGCTCTGCCGCTGGGACCTGCATGGTAATGATGCCGTCTTGCACCTCGGCTTTGCAGGTACGAGGGGTATCCGTGATGTATTTGCGGCGCACAGCCAGCAGCGCGGAATACCAGTCCAGCATCGGATTCTCACCCTCCGCCAGACTCCAATTCAACCTGGATCGCTCAAATGTCGCGGGATCCTGCGGATCAGGAATGTCCTGGAAATCAAAATCCTTGAATTCGTTGCGGCGGCCTTCGCGCACCGCTTTCTGCAATACCGGATCACCATAGTCTGTGAAGAACTGAAATGGATGGGATTCATCGTATTCCTGGCCCATAAACAAAAGCGGGGTTTCGGGCGCGAGCAAAAGCAGCGCGGCAGCGAGCATGCGCACGCCGCGTGGAACGAGCGCGGTGAGGCGTTCACCGCAGGCGCGATTGCCTACCTGATCATGGTTTTGTGTGCAGATTACGTGTGCAGGCAAGGGCATTTCGCGGCTGCTGCCGCCGCGGGGGCGTCCCTGCCAGAACCGAAACGGCGCGCCCTGAAAAACAAAGCCTTCATTCAGGGCGCGCACAATCTGGTCCGGCCGGCCAAAGTCCTGGTAGTAGCCTTTGCGTTCACCAGTAAAGCAGGCGTGAATGGCGTGATGGAAATCATCACTCCACAATGCATCAAGACCGTAGCCTTGCGCGGTGCGGGAGCGCACGATCCTGGGATCGTTCTCGTCGGTTTCGGCAATCACGCAGATTTCGCGGCCTGTCCGACGCGCCAGTTCACTTACGTTCTCTGCGATCTCGGCAAGAATGTGCGGCGAAGAGTCGTCTTTGATGGTCTGCACCGCATCCAGCCGCAGGCCGTCGAGGTGATACTCGCGGATCCAGTAAAGCGCGTTTTCCACCACATACCGGCGCACTCCTTCGCAGCCGGGCTGATCATAGTTGATGGCATCGCCCCACGGAGTTTTATGCCGGTCGGTGAAGTAAGGGGCAAAGAGACGCAGATAGTTGCCTTCATTGCCCAGATGGTTATAGACGACATCCAGAATTACGCCGAGGCCGAGGGAGTGGGCTGCATCGACGAGCCGGCGCAGGGCGTCCGGACCACCGTAGCTGGCCTGAACGGCACACAGAGAGACGCCGTCGTAGCCCCAGTTGCGCGTGCCCGGAAATGCGGCGACGGGCATCAACTCAATTACGCTGATCCCGACGTTTTTGAGGTAGGGCAGTTTGGCGATGATTGCGTCGAGAGTGCCCTCCGGAGTGAAAGTGCCGATGTGCAGTTCGTAAATTACGTAGTCTTTGAGTGTCAGGCCGCGCCAGCTATGGTCGGTCCAGGCGAATTTTTGAGGATCGACAATTTCCGTGGGGCCGTGCACGCCGAGCGGCAGCAGGCGTGAGACGGGGTCGGGAACGGGCTTGTGGCTGTCGACAATGTAGAAATAGCGGTCTCCTGGCCCGGCCGAGGCGTGCAGAAGGAAATGGCCTTCTTCGGCGGGTTCCATGGGGAGTTCCTGAACGGGCTGATCGGTGCGGAGCAGGTGGATTCTTACCTGCCTGGCATTAGGCGCCCACACAAGAAACTCGCATCCGTCGGGGTTGACCGATGCGCCCAGCATGCCGTGAATGATCTTGGTTGAGGAGAGCTGGCTCACAGTGTTTTAAGATGCGTCAAAACACCTTTGAAACACAGAGGAACAGAGGAAGCAGAGGATTTTTGGGGTGGAGTCGAAATTCAATGTTTGAACCCTGGTTTAAAAACCTCATTTGCATTTAGTTGTTGACCGCTGGTCCTTCAGGCGAACTCAAATGCACCAGGAATGAGGAAAACTGGAGTAATCAAAAACAAATACAAATCTTCCGTTCCTCCGTTTACTCTGTTCCTCTGCGTTTCAAAGGTTTTGCGTCGCATGCCTCGGAATACTCTGATTCTCGCGTCGGCTTCGCCGCGGCGGCAGGAGTTGCTGCGGGAAGCGGGGATCGAGTTTGAAGTCTATCCCGCTCATATCTCTGAAGACGCCCATCCCGGAGAACCTCCGATTGAGTATGCATTGCGGCTGGCGCGAGAAAAAGCGGAGAAGGTGGCGCGCCAGTTTCCCCAGCGGTTTGTTCTTGGCGCCGACACGATCGTGGTGGTGGGCAGTGAAAATCTGGGCAAGCCGCGCGATGCGCAGGACGCGGCGCGCATGCTGCGCCTGCTTTCAGGACGGGTTCACCTGGTCACAACGGCGGTCAGTGTGATTGCGCCGGGAAAAGCGGCGGTCGCGCGCTCGTCTACCACAGACGTGTACTTCCGGAAAATAAGTGAAGAGCAAATTCAGGAATATATCAGCGGTGGAGAGCCTATGGACAAGGCCGGAGCGTATGCCATCCAGGGCGGAGCTGCCGGCTGGGTCGTACGCCTGGAAGGCGATTACTCAAATGTAGTGGGACTGCCTGTGCCGCTGGTTAAACAGATGTTGAGCGAAAGCGGATTCCTGGATTAACTATCAGAGACACGAAACCCATGCAGAGAAATCCAGTTCAATTGTTACGAGACTACTTCTTTTCCGCTGGCGGGTTGGACTGATCGCTGCTGCCGCCGGTGGGGGCCGGAGCGTTGCTGTCCTTCAATGCGCCTTTGAAATTCCTGATGCCTTCACCCAGGCCTTTACCGAAGTCGGCGAGTTTGCCGGGACCAAAGAACAACAGAGCAATCGCGAAGAGAATAAGCAGTTCCGGTAATCCAATCCTTCCGCCCAGAATTTGTGCAAGACTGTGAACGGTAGACATTTTTTAAGCTCCAATCGGAACTGCAATAGTTTTAGAGTTCCGCCAGTTAATTAGGGAGTAAACCTTCCAGTTGATTGTAGGCTAATTGGGTAGGCGAGTCAAAAGTAATCGGGTCATCGGCTCGTCGGTTGAACCGGTCATTGGCGCGCAGCTCGGAAGCTTGCAAGTTGCCTGTTATCAGTCTGTTGGCGCAAGGCACGGGTGTGTGTTGCAGAAAGAATGTGCGAAAAAGCTAAGACATTTTTCGCTTAGATGTTCTCAATCAGGCTGGCGAGAATGGCGGCGCGCTTCGGCAATTCTTCGAGCAGAATGGATTCATGCGTGGCGTGCGCGCCTTCGCCAACTGCGCCAAGCCCGTCGAGGGTAGGAATGCCCAGCGCGGAGGTGAAGTTTCCATCGGAGCCGCCGCCAGTGCCTGATTCGCCGAGATCAATCCCAATTCCTTTCGCGAGTGTCTGCGCAAGCTGAAACAGGCGCACATTGCCGGGCGTTCGCTCCATGGGCGGGCGGTTCAACCCGCCGGTAATCTCCAGCTGGCATTGGGGATTGAATGGACGCAGGCCGGCGAATTTTTGTTCGAGCTCGGCTTTATCGGCCATGCGGGCGATGCGGATATCCACATCCATCGAAGCCTCGGCGGCAACTACATTGCTGCGCGTGCCGCCGTGCACCACGCCGGGATTCACGGTGATCCCGCGCGAGAGATCGACAAACTTTGTGATTTCAAGAATCTGGTGCGCCAGTTCAACAATCGCGCTCTGCCCTTTTTCAAAATCAACGCCGGAATGGGAAGCTTTTCCGCGCACGCGAACGGTGAAGTCGCCAACACCTTTGCGCGAAGTCTTGAGAAATCCCTGCGGGCCCTGCGCGGGTTCCAGCACCAGCACGGCCGCGCACTGGCGGGCGATGGATTCGGTGATGGGACGCGAGCTTTCGCTGCCGACTTCTTCGTCAGTATCGAGAAAAATGGTGACTGGACGATGGCTGGCCCCGGCTTCACGCAAGGCGCGCAGCGCGAAGATCATCATGGCGATTCCAGCCTTCATGTCCAGAATGCCCGGGCCGAAGCCGCGACCAGCCTGCACGCGAAATGGCATGTTCGCCAGCGTGCCCAGCGGCCAGACAGTATCAAAGTGGCCGAGCAGCATGACAGGTTTTTTGTCCGATTCTCCACTGAAATCAATCTGAAGGTGATTGCCGTAGTTTGAGACTCTGTGGGTTGTGACTTTTCCGCCGTCTTTTTGAAATTCCTGCGCGAGGAATTCACCCATGGTGTCGACAGCATCTTTGTTGTCGCTGGGCGATTCGATTTCGACCATGCGCTGAAGGAGGGAAAGCAATTCAGACTGGTGGTGGCGGCAGAAGTCGAGGTGGCGGAAGATGTTAACGTGGGCGGGATTAGTGCTCATCGGATGCAATGATAGTGTACAGTCGAGGAAGAACGCAGCCGAGGGCGGCCGCGGTCCACACTTGATTCAGGTTTTGGCAAGTACTAAATACTAAGTACTAAATACTGTTCTATAATTCGCGATTCAGCTCATGAGTGAGACCGGCAATGCGGCAGAGAATGCTTCCGCCCAGAGCAGCGGAGCCATGGACATCAATCAGATCCAGGCGCTGCTGCGGCATCGCTATCCGTTTCTTCTGCTTGACCGTGTGCTGGAACTGGACCGGATGAAGCGGGTGGTCGGGCTGAAGAATGTCACCATCAATGAGCCTTTCTTCGCCGGACATTTTCCCGGCGCTCCTATCATGCCGGGAGTGCTGCTTGTCGAGACCATGGCGCAGGCAGGCGCGGTGCTGCTGCTCACGGAAATTCAGGACCGCGATGACAAGCTGGTGTTTTTTACCGGCATCGAGCGCGCTCGGTTCCGGCGGCCGGTGGTTCCCGGCGACCAGCTTCGCATCGAGGTGAACGTGCTGGCGTGGCGGCGCATTACCGGGCGCATGGACGGAAAAGTTTTTGTCGACGGAAAACTGGTCGCTGAAGCGATCATCAGTTGCGCCCTGGTTGACCGCGCGCGCAACAAGATGGCAACCCAAAATCCACCTGCGGACGCTGGCTCGGCAGAATGATCCACCCCACGGCCATCATAGATGCGAGCGCGAAAGTGCCTGCCTCATGCTCCGTAGGCCCGTATTGCATCGTTGGGCCGGACGTGGAACTGGGTGAGCACTGCGAGCTGGTTTCGCACGTGGTGATCCATGGGCCGTCAAAGATCGGCTCGCACAACCGATTTTTTCCGTTTGCCGCCGTCGGCATTGCGCCGCAGGACATGACTTTTGCGGGAGAAAAAACCCGCCTGATAATGGGCGACCACAATATGGTGCGCGAATGCGTGACCATCAATCGCGGCACGGTCAAAGGTGGCGGGGTGACCACGGTTGGCAGCCATGTCTGGATCCTGGCATATTCCCATATTGGGCATGACTGCGTGATTGGCGATCATGCCATGCTGGTGAATGGGGCAACGCTCGCCGGACATGTGACGGTGGAAGAATGGGCGGTCGTCGGGGCGCTTTGTCCGGTGCACCAGTTCGTACGCATTGGCGCACACTCGTATATCGGCGGCGGAAGCACGATTACCCAGGACGTCCTGCCGTTTGCCAAGGCGGTAACGCCCCGCAACACCAAAACATATGGATTGAATTCGGTTGGCCTGGAACGCCGGGGATTCAGCAAAGAACGCATTCGCAAAATCCATCACGCGTTCCGCGTGCTGATGAATTCAGGGCTGAACACGACGCAGGCGGTGGAAAAGCTCAAGGCGGAGGGCGACCAGGGCGAAGACGTGGCTACCATCATGCGATTTATTGAGAAGGCGGAGCGGGGAATTATTAAGCGGTAGACCAGGATTTTCAAAACCTTACCGCTGATTGCGCTGATACGACTGATTCACACAGATAGAACAAAAGCCAAGAGCTAAGAGCCGCATTTAAGCGGCTTTACCATTTTCTTCATCTGGAGGCGCTGGTGCTTCTTCTTCCGCTCTCTTTGGCATCGCAGTGACATTGTCAGGAAACTCCGGAGTCGCCGTGACTGGCTCATGCGGCTCGTGCAGCAGGATGTCTGCATAACCCAGATAGTGGTTTACGTAGGCGTGCTCGTCGGGTTTGAGATCGGGATCAAGAGCGGCGACTTTTTCTTCAATGTCAGGTGTGGGATCGGGCACACGGCTGCGCTGTCGGTGAAAAGGTTTGAGCCGTTTTATGTCGAAAAACTTAATAATTGGCACTCTGACTACCCCACGTTCAGTCAGGTTTGGCGAGCTTTAGTTGTAGGATGCGATACCGCCTTAATAGATGCCTGTTCAATCAGTTAAACTTTGTTGCGTGTCCGGTGAGCAGAAACTTGGATTGATCGCGGGAAACGGCAGTTTTCCTTTGCTGCTGCTGGATGCCGCGCGTGCCCAGGGAGCGCAGGTGATTGTGGCGGCGATCAAAGAGGAAACCTCTCCTCTGATCGAGAAACGCGGCGCTGCTGCGGTCTACTGGATGTCACTGGGCGAGCTGAGCAAGCTGATTGATACTTTCAAAAAAGAAGGCGTGCACACGGCCATCATGGCCGGCCAGGTCAAGCACAAGCAGATCTTCTCCAGCATTCGTCCCGACTGGCGGCTGGCAAAAATTCTTTTTTCACTCACCACGCGCAACACGGATTCGCTGATTGGGGCCGTAGCCAGGGTGCTCGAAGAGGAAGGCATTCACCTGATCAGTTCGACGAGCTACCTTGATCCGCTGCTGGCTAAAGCGGGCGTGCTCAGTCAGAGGCAGCCGAGCGAAGGTGAGCGAAAGAACATCGACTACGGACGGCAGGTGGCGCGGCACCTGGCGAAATACGATATTGGCCAGACTGTTGTGATCGCCGAGTCAGCCTGCGTTGCTGTTGAGGCCATGGAAGGGACAGACGCAACCATTCTGCGCGCCGGCGAGATCATGAAGAGCCTGGCCCAGGAGCAACAATCCGGCGATGCAGTGCTGAGCCGCGCGTTGACGGTGGTAAAAGTAGCCAAACCGGAGCAGGACATGCGTTTTGATGTACCTGTCATCGGAGTCAAAACCATTGAGACGATGAAGCAGGCGGGCGCAACTTGTCTTTCCATCGATGCGGGCAGATGCCTGCTGCTGGATGGAGACGCGATTATTCACGCGGCCGATCAGGCGGGAATTGCGATAGTTTCGGGTTAGAGCGCATGCTCACGCAGCCAAAGCCGCAGCTTTCACTGCGTTGTGAACGTCATGCTCTGGTCTACGCTGATGGCTTTGTAGGACGTTGCATCCGGGGCGCCCGAGTAAGTTGCGGTGGCGCGAAAAGTTGTGCTGCTGACCTCGACGGAGTATGTATACGGCCCGCGGGTATCGCGGTCCATGGTCAAATCACCGGAAGAACGCAGTTCGGCCATGGGAGCATATCGTCCGTAGAGTCCCATGTGGACGCGCTCCGCGCGCGCAATGGACATGAGATCACGTTTCACACCCACACTATCGACTGTCGCGACGGGGTTGGCCCCGCCTTCCAGCGTTGCGTTGCGGGCATCGCGCATGTAAACGTAGCTTCCGCCACCCACCACAGCCAGGACCATGACGAAACCAAATAAGCGTCCCATGACTCACCCCCAAGCATTGTTATGTAACCGCCGCCGTTCTGTAGAGCCGATTCTCGCTAGTCGAATTTAGCACTCAGCACTCGGCATTCAGTCCGCGAAGCAGCGCTGGTTTTACGAGAATTCCTCGCCAGCCAAGTTAGGGATCGGGCTACAGCAAGCTGCAAAGTGCCTTGGTAAATCATGATAGTCTTTGCGGCTTGCATTTGAGTCTGAGAGAATCACTGCTTGCATAACGGAAGTCCAATTCGGGTAGCGGTCATTGGTGCAGGAGCTTTTGGCCGGAACCATGCGCGTGTGTACCACGACCTTCAGCGGCAGGGCCAGGGAGTTGAGTTGGTCGCGGTGCTGGATTCTGATGCATCCGTTGCGCAGGCAGCGGCGAAGCAGTTCGGGTGCGAAGCGCTGGAAAGCCCGGATGAGCTGCGCGGGCGCGTGGATGCTGCGTCGGTGGCCGTTCCTACAATTCATCATCTCAACGTCGGCGGCGCTCTGATGGCAGCGGGGATTGATGTGCTCATTGAAAAGCCGCTGGCCTCTACGCTGGAGGAAGCTGACGAGCTGATCGCGCTGGCAAACACCAACAAGCGAATTGCGCAGGCAGGACACCTGGAGAGATTCAATCCGGCGGTGCGGGCAACCGTGCCGCTGCTTACCAAGCCGATGTTTTTTGAGGTGCACAGGCTGAGCGTTTTCACGCCGCGCAGCCTGGATGTGGACGTCGTGTTGGACCTGATGATTCACGATATAGACGTAGTGCTCTCGTTCGTGAAATCTCCGGTCAAAGAAATCCGCGCCGTGGGATTACCCGTAGTCACGGGAAAAGTGGACATCGCAAACGTGAGGATGGAGTTCGAATCCGGGTGTGTGGCGAACCTGACGGCAAGCCGCATCAGCACGGAGCGCGTGCGCAAACTGCGTTTCTTCCAGCCGCACGAATATGTTTCTGTGGATTACACCCGTCAGGATGTTTTGCAGTTCCGCGTGGCTGCGGAGCGAAAGTTTTCTGCCGAGCAACTGCGCAACATCGCGGCCCGGCCCGCCGCTGTGCCTATTCCCGGCGTCACGGTCAATAAACCGGTGATTGAGCCGGAAGAGCCGCTGCACGCGGAATTGAAATCATTTATTGATGCGGTGCGCAATCGGCGGAAACCGGAAGTTCCGCTGGAAGACGGGCGGCTCGCGCTGGCGACCGCTTTAGCGATTCTCTCCGCCATCCGGCAGCATATGCTTAAAGCCAATCTGGGTTGATTCGGCCGCAAACGCGGCCTCATCCTTCGGCTTCGCAAGCTCGCCTCGAGGACAAGCTAAAAGCTTACCTAAAGGCCCACGATTCGCGAGCGAATCGTTAGACGCTGATACGCATTGCTTCCCCGCTTTCAGCGGCGAACCAGGCTCTGTAAATTTGTGTAAAGTTGAAGCCGCAGTGGAGGGAACTCTCAAGCGCTGCTGAGCACGTGCTACTGAGTTGCCCTTAAACAGCTCTCAGTAGTTCGTGTAAGGTGTAAATTTTTTGCTACTTATGGTGCATGCCCTCTCGACGCGGACGTTCTAATGAGAAAATAGTAACTTAGACAATCGCGAGCGAGTCTAAATTGAAGGTGGTTGTGCCTCCCGTAATGGAAGCTCCTGCTGGTGATCCGCAAGTCTCGTCCTCTCAGGACGTGGCAGAGTTGCATTTGCTCATCAGCGAGATGGATGATGAGCTTACTTCATATCGCTGGCGGGAAGCCGTGTGGATTTCCATTGTTGTCCACGTGCTGGCGTGTCTGGGGCTGGTATTTGTCCCGAAATGGATTCCCAGGAGCGCCGTAATTGTTCCTGCCGTGGTGCCGAACAGAGACAACGTTTTCGCTCTCACGACGCCTGACAACCAGCGTGTGAAGACGCCGCCGAAGACTGACGTGATGTCGGACAAGAACCGGATTGCGCAGTCGCGCACTCCACTTCCTGATAAAGATCTGATTCGTAGATTGAGGGAGATGCAGCGGCCCGGCCGTCCGGCGAAACCTCAGCCTGAGCCGCAGCCGCAAGCGCAACAGCAGCAGACCCCCGCCCAGGCTGCTCCACAGCAGCAGGCCGGCGCAGAGACTGCGCCGCAACCTCAACAGACCCAGCAGACTGCGCAATTGCAGACGCCGGCGCAAAACAAAGGAAATTTCTCCCCCTTCAAGCGGACGCAAGCGCCGGGAATCGAGCAGGCCATCCAGTCAATGGCTTCGGGGCACGGAGCGACCCATTACACATTCAATGCAGTCGGGGGAGACTACGGTCCAAGTCGCATTACGCCAAACAGCAACATCAAGGGCGACGTCGAGATTTTGAGCGATACCATGGGCGTGGACTTCGGCCCGTACCTGCAGCGCGTGCTGTACGCCATCCGAAAGAACTGGGTGAACCTGATCCCAGAAGGCGCTTATTCGAAGAAGGGCAAGCTGACAATTAAATTCGCCATCCTGAAAAACGGGAGCATCCGTGGAATGCAGATGGTCCGAAATTCCGACGATCCAACGCGGACACTGGACCGCGCAGCCTGGGGTGGCATCACCAACTCCAACCCGCTGGACCCATTGCCTCTCGACTTCAAGGGCGAATATCTGGAACTGGGAATCACCTTCCTCTACAACCTCAATCTTGATGGCACTGAGATTCGTTAGCTGCGCCTGACGATCATCCGCAACAGCACGCGCTGGGCAAACGGCATGTAGATGAGAGCCGCGCTTGCGCCCAGCGCCAGCCCCAGCCCAATGCGATCTTCAATCAGGAAGGGCGAGAGCGCCCAGAGCATGTCCAGCAAAAACAGGATGGGAAAAAGAATGCGGTACTTTTCGCCCAGCAAGTGATAGTCGAACGCGGTAGCGGTGAGGAGATAAAGGCGCACTACGACTCCAATGAGCGCCGTGACCAGGTAGACGACAAACATCACGTGGCCGGCGCCGCGCCATGCCATGAACGCAGATCTGTAGAGCTGGTCCAGATTGAATAAAGCGCAAAGATAGAAGATTAGATACATGACCTGTGCAAGGGTGAACAGGATGCGAGTTGTGCGGCGGCTGGCGCGCGGTAATTCTGAATCCGCGTGGTCATGAGGAGTCTCCGCTGCCGCCGGCTGGGCGGGCAAAGCCGCCGCCGGGCGCGCCTGATCCTGGACGGTGCTCACACTGCCGAGAAAACGATAGCCGCGTTTGGCAATGGTCTCTACGTATCTGGGATTGGCGGCAGAATCACCGAGCACGTCGCGCAGCTTGGCAATGGCCGTGTTCAAACTGTGATCAAAATCTACGAACGTATCCTGTGGCCAGAGGCGCAGGCGCAACTCTTCCCGAGTCACAACGTCGCCGGGCCGCTCGAGCAGCGCGACCAGCACCTGGAAAGGCTGAAGCTGCAACTTCAGCCGCGTGCCATTCCTGCGTAACTCCGCCGCCTTCAGGTCGGCCTCAAATTCGTCGAATTTGTATTTCTGAATACCTTCCATTGCTGTAGAAGGAGCATTTTAAATCTTATAGAGGAGCTTTTAGAGCATTCATCGCTGTACCCTGTCACCTCTAACCTGTAACCTAGGCTTTATGGAAGGACGCCGCCAGCAGGTGCTTGGTCTTGCCCTCGTCACTTTACTGATCCTGCTGTTCATTGTGTTGCGACACCTTTGGAGCAAGGCGTGAACCTGCCATTGCTGGTTGTAATACTTGGCCCAACCGCCAGCGGGAAGACCACACTTTCGCTCAAGCTGGCGGAATCGGGAAAAGGAGAGATCGTCAGTTGTGACTCCGTAGCGGTTTACCGCGAGTTTGAGATTGGCACGGCGAAACCTTCCATTCAGGAGCGCGAACGAGTTCCACATCACCTGATCGATGTCGTTTCCCCGACAGAATTTTTCACGGCTGGCGATTATTCGCGGCTGGCGCGCCAGGCATTGGAGGAGATCCAGTCGCGGCAACATCTTCCCATCGTCGTGGGAGGAACCGGCCTCTACCTGCGGGCGCTGGTGGAAGGGTTATTTTCCGGGCCCGTGCGCTCGGAAGAGTTGCGCGAGCGGCTGCGCGAGCGCGCAAGCGAACGCGGCGCGCCATACCTGCACAGAATTCTGGCCCGCCTTGATCCTTCGGCGTCAAAAGCCATTCATCCCAACGATGGATCGAAAACTGTGCGGGCCATCGAAGTGTGCCTGGCCTCACGCGCGCGCATGACGGAGCTTTGGCAGCGGGGACGCGATGCGCTGCGCGGCTTTCGCGTTTTGCGCATCGGCCTGAATCCCCAACGCGAAAGACTTTATGAGCGAATCAATCTGCGCGCCAAAGAAATGTTCCAGCGCGGACTGTTGCAGGAGACGGCGGGGCTGATGAAACGTTATGGCGAAACTGCGCGCCCGCTGCAATCATTGGGATACAAACAGGCGGCGCAGCATCTGCGCGGCGAACTCAGCCTGGAACAGGCCATTGCGCTGGCCCAGCAAGGCCATCGCAACTATGCCAAGCGGCAGATGACGTGGTTCCGGCGTGAGCCCGGCGTGCATTGGTTTCATGCCTTTGGCGATGATGCGCGGGTACACGACCAGTCGCTGGACCTGGTTGCGGCGTCTTCTGGAAAGAATTTCGACGAATACCAGAGACAAAGAGACTAATGTCAGCGTGTTGCGATTCGTATTCTCATCAAAAATTTTTGTTGACAATGCAGATGCACTCCCGCAAACTCTTGATTGTGTAAGGAAGTGGCTCTGATTCTGAGCTGCTTTGGTTTCTCGGCCCAGACGGAATTAAATCCTGATAAAGGAGGGAATTCAACGATGGCAGCGAAAAAGAAAGCCGCAAAGAAAAAGAAGAAGCACTAAGATGGTGCGGAGCCAAGTCTCCGTAAATCAAGGGAAATAGTTGTGACGGGTGTTCACCTTTCGAACACCCATTTTTTTGTGCAAAATAAGCTGCGATTAACAGTTGACGCCTTCGGCAATCGCGACATAATATCCGCTCAAGCGCTTCGTCCGGTAATTTATGCCGAAAAACTCCAAGAGCAACTCCCGCAAGCCGTCCGCAGGCGACGTGGTGATTCCGGACAAGCTTTACTTTCGCATTGGCGAAGTCAGCCGCCTGTGCCGCCTGCCCAGCTACGTGCTGCGCTTCTGGGAAACCGAGTTTCCGCAGTTGAAGCCCTCCAAAAGCAACACCGGGCAGCGTATGTACCGCAAACCGGACGTAGAGAGCGTTCTCCGCATCAAGAAACTTTTGTATGAAGAGGGGTTCACCATAGCGGGGGCGCGGCAATACCTGCGGTCGGAAGGCCGGAAGAAGCAATCCGCGCTGCCCTTTTCCGCCCCGGCAGCCAATCTGAGCGAGATCAAACAGGTGCGCCAGGGATTGAAAGAGATCCTGGGAATGCTGTCCGGCAGGAAATAACTTTCCCAATGTGCAGAAGGCTTTCCCTGACCGGCATTATGGGGAAAAATGTTTCCTGGGGATAGCAGAACGCATCCAAGAGAGTGGCTATATAATTACGTTAGCTCACCTTTAGGTGTTGGATTCGTCAGTAGATAAAGGTCATCAATGTCGAAAAAACTGCAGTTTTCCATCCTCACAGTTTCCGTACTCATCCTCGCGTTTTCAGTGATTGGCGGGTTGGGAGTGCATGCCGCCTCCAGTTCCAATCATAATGACGGCGCTTACAGCCACATCCAGGTTTATAGCGAGGTCCTCTACCACATTCGAGCTGAATATGTAGAGGAGCCAAACATGCCAATGGTTACCAGCGGCGCGCTGCACGGGTTGCTGGAATCTCTGGACGCCAACTCCAGCTACCTGGCGCCTCCAGAATATAAGGTCTTCAAGCAGAAAAAGACTGACGGCAAGGCCAACATCGGAGCAACAATTTCCAAGCGCTTTGGATATGCGGCCATTGTTTCTGTGATTCCTGGGGGCCCGGCTGACAAGGCAGGCATCAGCAGCGGCGACATTATCGAAACCATTGACGGCAAGAGCAGTCATGACATGTCGCTGGCGGAGATCAAGAGCGCCATGGCGGGAGAAAAAGGCTCTGTGCTGGAGTGCTCAATTATCCGGACGCGCAAGATCGAGCCGCAGAAGGTTTCAATCACTCGCGACGTGGTGAACGTTCCCGCGCCGACCGAGCAAATGATGGCGGACAACACCGGCTACATCAAGAGCGTGGCTCTGGACAAAGGCAGAGCGCAGGAGATTGCCGAGAAGATCAAATCCCTGCAAAAACAGGGAGCAAAGAAGCTGATTCTCGACCTGCGCGACAATTCCACGGGCGACGAAGAAGAAGGCGTGGCGGTAGCAAATCTATTTCTCAACCATGGAATGATTTCCTATCTGGAAGGCCAGAAGTACAATCGCGTAACCTACGACGCTGAAGCACAAAAGAAGATTACAGACCTGCCGTTAGTGGTGATGGTGAATCGTGGGACAGCGGGAGCTGCTGAGATAGTAGCCGCTGCGATCCTGGAGAATGCGCGTGGTGATGTGCTTGGCGATAAGACGTTTGGTGATGGTTCGGTGCAAAAGCTGATTGAAGTGCCGGACGGCTCGGCGTTGATCCTTTCCGTTGCCAAATACTACACACCAAAAGGCAAAGCCATTCAGGAAAACGGAGTTACTCCGAACGTGGAAGTTGCTTCAGCAGACGATCTGGCCGTGCTGCCGGACGATGAAGACGGCGGCAACAATACAGAAGAGCCGCAGAAGACCGCTCCCAAAGAAGATGAGCAACTCCATCGCGCTCTGGAAGTGCTGAAGAGCAAAAAGACCCAGTAATCAGTATTAGCCAGCCCGTACAAAGCGCACCCGAAGTTCAGGTGCGCTTTTGTTTTGAGTGTTCAGACGGCGCTTTCTTACTATCCAATCAACTTGGGAGGCCAAAGACTTCGGTTTTTGATGATCTGATGACTCGCCGACCCGATGCCTCGATGATTGTGCTATTCTGGCCATGATTTCTCTGCCTTTGAATGAAGTTTTTGTATTCAGATCTTCCCGAAGTGCACGTTGGTGGGAAGAAACTGGTCCGCCGGGTGGTCTTCGCGCTGTTGCTGGTCACGTCTGCGCTCATCGGGACGCTGGGCGGGCTACTGATCGTCTATTCCACAGATTTGCCGCAGATCAGTGAGCTGGAACGCTACCGTCCAAGTACAATCACGGAAATCTACGACGATCACGGGCAGGTAATTGGCTCGTTCGCGCTGCAGCGGCGCGTGCTGGCGTCGTATGACGATTTCCCCAAATTCCTGCGTGATGCCATCATCTCCACGGAGGACAAGAGTTTTGAGCAACATTGGGGCATCAATTTCTGGCGCGTTTTGGGCGCAACGTGGCGCGATGTAACTTCCGGATCGCGCGCGCAGGGAGCATCCACGCTGACCATGCAACTCTCGCGCAACCTCTTTCTTTCCTCCGAGCGGCACTTCAGCCGGAAGGTCCAGGAGGCAATGCTTGCAATCCAGATTGAGCGCCACTTTACTAAGCAGCAGATTTTTACTTTGTATTGCAACCAGATTTTTCTTGGGCACAGCGTTTATGGATTTGAGGCCGGCGCACAGTTCTATTTCAACAAGCATGCGAAAGATCTGAAGCTGGAGGAGGCGGCGTTGCTGGCTGGATTGCCCAAGGCGCCGAGCTCTTATTCGCCCATTACCAGCCCGGACCGTGCACTGAGGCGACGGAACCTGGTGATCAACAACATGCTGGAAGACGGCAAGATCACCGCCGAGCAGGCGAACCGGGCCAAGGCCGCTCCGCTGGGTCTGAACCTTCAGCCTTCGGAAAATTCCCTGGCGCCATATTTTGTGGAAGAGGTGCGCCAGTATCTGGAGAAGAAGTATGGCGCGGACGAGGTGCACGAATCCGGCATGCGCGTGTATACCTCGTTGAATCTGGATTTGCAGAAGGCGGCAAATCAGGCTGTGCTCGACGGTGTGGCTGCTTATGAGCGCCGACAGGGCTGGCAGGGACATTTGCGCAATACGCTGGAATCTGGCGGCTCGGCGGAAGATTACCGCGATCCTGACTGGGACATGCCGATCACCGCCGGCGGCTATGTCCATGCCGTCGTCACGGACGTAAGCTACCGAACCGCAACCGTAAAATTTGCGGGTTACACGGCTCTTCTGTCGTCGCCTGAAATCGCGTGGACCGGGCACAAGCTGGCGCAGGACATTCTGCACGCCGGAGACATTGTCTATGTCAAAGTGATGGAGCTTGGGCCGGGGCGCTCGGCCAAAGCGCTGCTGGAACAGAATACCGGCGCGCAAGGCGCGTTGCTGGCGATTGAAAATTCTACCGGCGACATCAAAGCCATGGTCGGTGGCCGCGACTTTCAGCAATCCAAGTTCAATCGCGCCACCCAGGCGCAGCGCCAGGTTGGATCCTCGTTCAAGCCGTTCATCTATAGCGCTGCGGTGGACCGCGGTGCCGATCCCGATGACATGATCCTGGATGCGCCTGCCACATTCTTGAGCGGCGGCGTGCCTTATACTCCGCACAACTATGATCATCGCTTTGAGGGCAACATCACGCTGCGGCGCGCGCTCGCTGACTCGCGCAACATTCCCGCTGTAAAGCTGGCGGAGAGAATCGGGATGCCGGCGGTGATCGATTACACCCGGCGCTTTGGCATTACTTCGTCAATACCGGCTTATCTTCCGGTCGCGCTCGGCGCAGCCGATCTTACGCTGTATGAGCAGACGGCAGCGTATGCAGTTTTTCCCAATGACGGACTTCGGCTCGAGCCGCGCTACATCCGCAGAGTCACTGACTACGAAGGCCACGTTCTGGAAGAAAATTTCCCTGAAGCGAAAGATGTAACCGGCGCGCGCACCGCCCGCATCATGGTGTCATTGCTTCAGGGTGTGGTGTTGCGCGGAACTGGAGTGGCCGCTTCAAAGCTGAATCATCCGCTGGCGGGAAAAACCGGCACGACCAATGATTTCACCGATGCCTGGTTCATTGGTTTTTCGCCCAGCATCACCTGCGGTGTGTGGATCGGCTTCGATGAAAAGAAAAGCCTCGGACCACGGGAAACGGGTGGCGAGGCCGCGCTGCCGATCTGGATTGATTTCATGCGCGCGGCCATTTCTGATCCCGCGCGCAGGAACGAATCTTTCCTTCCGCCGCTCGACGAGGGAAAAAGTGCGCTGAAGAAAGCCAGCCTGACTTTGCCCGCACATCCTGGCGCGGCGGAGGCGCATTGACGTGCGCAGGCTGATCAAATATTTCCTGCTCTCCCTGGTGCTGTTGCTGGTCTGTTTCGCTTCAGCGCTGCTGGCCATGCGCTTTGCCATTCATGGGCGCGAGGTGCGTGTCCCGAAGTTC
This sequence comes from Candidatus Angelobacter sp., assembly GCA_036518395.1. Lineage (GTDB taxonomy): Bacteria > Acidobacteriota > Terriglobia > Terriglobales > Acidobacteriaceae > Angelobacter. Next base: position 67,407 of record DATDNH010000250.1, read on the forward strand.
GTGGGGTTGTCGCCGCTGGAAGCGGAACACCTGGCGAACTCTGATGGCCTGGTGCTTTCCATCGAGAATCGGTTTTACAGCGCCGACGTCCCGGAAGGTTATGTGGTATCACAGGCGCCGGCGCCCAACACTAAAGTCCGGCGTGGATGGAAGGTGCGTGTGGCCCAGAGCCTGGGACCGCAGAGTGCGGCGATTCCCGATGTCCTGGGCCAGACCGAACGGGTCGCAGAGCTCAACATCAGCCGCCGCGGGCTGGAGATTGGCTCAGTAGCAACCATCCATTTTCCCGGAGCGGCATCGTCAACAATCATTGCACAGAGCCCGGCTGCAAACGTGAAGAATGCAGTCTCGCCGAAAATCGCGCTGGTGCTTTCGGCCAGCGATAATATGCAATCCTATGTCATGCCCAATTTTGTTGGCCAGCCATTCAGCGAGGCGTCCGCCGCCGTTCGCCAGAGCGGATTTGCTTTGGGCAAGGTCAGTTACGCGCAGGATGCAGAAGGCGCGAGCGACGTGGTCGTGAAGCAAGTCCCGGCCGCAGGACAGAAGATTCCCGCGGGGGCGACCATCAGCTTCGAAGTAACAAGATAATCTCACCTATCCAGACGTTGATTCGTAGTATCCCTTCGTGTCCTTCGTGGTTCGCTCTATGACAGCAGCAAAGAATCCATCACACGGATGCACGCCCGGAAGCGTTCTCAGGAAGTTGCCGCTCAACAGGGTTTCAACGTCCGGCCAGACGAGCGCTCCTGAGTTTTTTAGCTTCGCTAACTCCTCGCGCATCGGGACGATCTGAAACTCGCTGCAGTTCTTGAGTGCTTTCTCGATCACATCTTTATTTTCTTCTGCCTCGAGTGAACAACTCGAATAAACGATCCTGCCTCCGGGCGCAACGTGTTGCAGAGCTGAAGTCAGAATGGCAATTTGTCGCGCCTGCAAATCCGCGAGATCTTCTGGTTTGAGACGCCACTTGATTTCCGGATTGCGCGCCAGCGTGCCCGTGCCGGAGCATGGCACGTCCGCCAGAATGCGATCAAAGTCTGCGACGAATGGAAGCTGCCTGGCGTCAGCGGCGAACACATGAACATTGGGTTGCGAAGCGATCTTGCGCAACACCCTGGCCCGATGCGCATGAATGTCCGTCGCAAAAATTCTGGAATGGGGCTGTGCCATTGCGATGGCCGCGGTTTTGCCTCCGGGAGCGGCACAGCAATCCAGAATACGCTGACCTGCTCCCACGAGCGCAGCGACCAGTTGCGAACCCTCATCCTGAATAGCGATTTGCCCGCTGGAGAACAGTCTTGTGCGCGTTACATCTCCGGAGGTGACGATGCGGGCGTTTTTCATCAATGTACCGGGCGCGAGGTGAACTCCCGCGGAGCGAAGTTCGTCCTCCTGCTCGGGAGCAGTGATTCTCAGTGCTGTCGCGGGGACTTGCTGGTCGTAAGCGCAGATGGCGTGAGTTTTGTCGTGGCCGAACTGGGCAACCCATCTTTCGACCAGCCACTGCGGATGGGCGAAATCATGGGCAAGCCCTCTTTCTTTCATTGGCAAGGTATTGCGCAGGGCTGCGAGTTTTCGCGTTACAGCATTCACCAGGCCTGAGGCGGATCTCTTCCCGCTTTTTTTGATCAACTCGACCGTCTCATTCACGATGGCGTGAGCGGGAATGCGGTCCAGAAATGCAAGCTGATAACTCGCCATACGCAACGCGATCACCACTTCCGGATCAAGTCTGCTTAGAGGCTTTTGTAGCAGGGCTGCGAAACTTTCATCCAGCAATGATTGCCAGCGCAGAACGCCCAAAACAATCTCCTGGGCGAGGTTGCGATCAACGGGTGAAAGGCCTTCGAGCAGCGGAGAATGCAGCAGCTCAACCGCAAAGGATGATTCGCGTTTCACCCGCAAAAGTACAAGAAACGCGGCTTTGCGCGCTGGGGTCATGGATTCTTGTTTTGTAGTTTATCGCGAGCGAAGGGAGGGATCGCTACAGGCATCCATGCAGCGTCAGGGCGACGCCCGAATACAAGTTCTCTATGGCAGCTTGCTCCACACGAAGTGCCGATCAAAAATGAAAAATCTGAAATTGCAACTTTCTAAGTTTTCTCCGTGTCTCCGTGCTTCCGTGGTAGGTTCTGACCCAATTTCTCTCCAGGATGTGGCCGATACCCGCTGATGAACTCTCGCGCAGTGATCACTCTCTTGCCTTCGGGCTGCACCTGAATCAATTCCAAAGCCGTTCCTGAACCGCAGCCCACCAGCAACCGGTCGCCAGTGACTTCGAGTTCACCCGGGGATAGAGAAGCTGTGAGTTGCGCTGGACGCGCTGCAACGATCTTCAGGTTCTTTCCTCTAAACGACGTATAAGCCCCGGGCCACGGTTGAAAGCCGCGCAATCGATTATGAATTTCAGCCGCAGCGCGGTTGAAATCAATCAAGCCATCTTCCCTATCCAAAATCGGCGCAAGCGTGGCGCGCGAGTGGTCCTGCGGAACCGGAACAACTTTGCCCTGTTCGATTCCATGAAGAGTTTCGAGCAGCAGATCTGCGCCAAGCGAGGCCAGTTTTGGCGCGAGAGTGACCGCAGTATCTTCCGGCAGAATCGGCATTTCGCGTTGCAGGATGATATCGCCAGTATCCAGCCCTTCATCCAGCCGCATGGTCGTGATTCCGGTCACAGTCTCGCCGCTGGCGACAGCCCATTGAATCGGTGCTGCTCCGCGATACTTAGGCAAGAGCGAGCCATGGACGTTGATATTGCCAAATCTCGGCAGCTCAAGCATCCACGGCGGAATGATCCGCCCGTATCCCACGACGATGATTGCGTCAGGACTGATTTCTCTGAGTTGGTTCTGAAATCCCTCATTCTTCTTGATTTTGTCGGGCTGAATGACCGGCAGGCCGAGCCGGAGTGCTGTCTGTTTGACAGGAGGGCCTGTCAGTTCCATGCGGCGGCCCTGGGGACGGTCCGGCTGCGTCACAACCAGGCGCAGATCAAAACCTGCAGCGGCCAGTCTCTCCAGCGATGGCACCGCAAATTGCGGAGTACCGCAAAAAACCAGCTTCATTTCCACTCGCCGGCCCGCATCAGCTTTCTTACCTTGCGCCTGATGAGGTCACGTTTCAGGGCACTGATGTGGCTGATGTACAGCTTGCCGTTCAGGTGATCGGTTTCGTGCAGGAAAGCGCGGGCCAGCATCTCCTGTCCGGTTTTCTCAAACCACTTGCCTTCCAGGTCCTGGGCACGCACGGTGACCACGTTGGCCCGCGTGACCTGCTCGCGGAAGTCCGGCAGGCTCAGGCAGCCTTCGCTACCTCTCTGGCGGCCCTCGGTTTTTATGATCTGAGGATTGATCAGCACCAGCTTGGCATTAGGATCTTCCTTGAACGTCACGTCAATTACCACGACGCGCTTGCTGATCCCGATCTGTGGGGCAGCCAGCCCGACGCCATGCGCGGCGTACATGGATTCGAACATGTCATCGGCCAGCTTGCGCAGGTCACCATTGAAATCAAGAATCGTCTCTGCCGGTTGCTCCAGCACCGGGTCGCCGTACTTTACGATTGGATAAATCATTCCTGTATGTAGCCTTTTCAACTAGCAAAAGCTTGCATTTCTTCCGCTCACGGTTTTCAGCCGCCATGCCAACGTTGCTCTTAGCGTTTACCCCACAATGGTTGCGGGCTGAATGCTGAGTGCTGAATGATAATTTTCAAAAATCCCTGAGTTGCTGCTTGTATCCTTCAAAATTCCGCAGCGATTCCGTCATCGAGTCGCCGCCAAACTTCTCCAAGAGACATTTTGCCAGAGTGAGCGCGACCATCGCTTCCGCCGCGACTCCGGCCGCGGGAACTACGCACACATCCGAGCGCTCATAAGCCGCCTTGACCGGCGCTCTGGTCTCAAAATTCACAGAGGCCAGAGGACGCCGCAAAGTTGAGATCGGCTTCAAATAGCCTCTGACCAGGATGTCCTGGCCGTTCGAGATTCCGCCCTCAATTCCTCCAGCATGATTCGATTTGCGCGTGAATCCGGTGAACGCGCTGCGGCCATGTTCCTTCGAGTATCCAATCTCATCATGCACCGTCGAGCCGAATGACACAGCGGAGCCCACACCGGTGCCGATCTCCACGGCTTTGACTGCCTGCAGCGACATCACCGCCTGGGCCAGCATGCCATCCAGCCGTTCGTCCCATTGCGCATAAGTTCCCAGGCCCGGAGGAACGTTGTGCGCCACGACCTCGAACACGCCGCCCACTGAATCTCCGGTCCGTAATGCCTGGTCCACTTCAGCCTTCATCCGCGCTTCCGCTTCAGGATCGGCGCAGTTCAACACGACTTCATCCTTCGCATGAAGCTGCTCAAGTTTTTCCCACGTCATCTCGGCATCCTGCACTGCGGCGTGGCCCACGCCAATCACATGGCTCAGGACTTCGATGCCGAACTCGCGCAGAAATAATTTTGCCAGAGCACCAATCGCCACCCGGGCAGCCGATTCTCTGGCTGAGGCCCGCTCGAGCACGTATCGCGCCTCAGAAAAGTTGTATTTCAACGCTCCGGGCAAATCAGCGTGCCCGGGCCGAGGCGAGGCAACACTTTTGTGCTTCGCGGGATCGCCTTGGTCCACCGGCAATGACTCCTGCCAGTTCTTCCAGTCTTTGTTTTCCAGGAGAATGGCGATGGGCGACCCAATGGTTTTTCCATGACGCACGCCGCAGAGAATGTGTGCCGAGTCCTTTTCAATTTTCATCCGCCCGCCGCGCCCGAACCCCTGCTGCCTTCGCCACAATTCACGGTCGATAAATTGCTGGTTGACTCTGAGCCCAGCAGGCAATCCGGAAAGAAAGGCTACGAGAGACTCTCCATGTGACTCACCGGCAGTAAAGTAGCGCAGCATAGGGCTGATGGCAGAAAACAAATGATTGTATCTGAAGGACGCGGCAGTGAGTCAGTGGAGAGAGTTGGTGGTTCTTTGCGCCCACAAGAACGGTCATTCCGAAGGTTTTGTTTTTACCGGCCCGCCCTCGCCTCCGACTCGGCACGTTGCAGGTCCAGGGTGACGCGCTCCCCGTTGATCAGCACCACGCTGCGGTTGATCAGCTCCTGGCCGGTACAGTCGTATTTCTCATAACAGGCGAGCGCCAGAAATGGCACAACAAACTCTACTGACAATGCTGACTGTCCCTGATGGACCGTGGTACTGAAGTCCACGCCTTCAAACTTCGGATGGTCATGGAAGTATTTCGACACCGGGCGCACCACATGAGAAATATGCGAATCAAAGGCCAGCGCGGCCATCTGGTACTGTGACGACCCTGCCGCCTTTTCCAGCTCGGTATTCATGTTGAGCTGGAGGTACGCGCCATCGCGGAACCCGATGAATGCCGGCGGCGCATAGGGCACAAAGTGTGCCTGCTCGCTGAGATCAGCAGCCAACCGATGGACCACGTCTTCATAACTGGTTTGCAATTTTTCCATACGGGCCGGTGAAAGGTCGGGCGGGATTTTAGCGCGTTCCTTGATCTGGTTGGCCAGCTCGGATTCAGGAATCAACTTGGAGCTGACCAGTGTCCCCGGTTCGGCTGAGGACAAAGTGGCCGGAGCGGGCCCAGGCTTATGACGCGCAAGATAATTATCATTTACGTCGGTGGGCGCTTCGTCGTCCGTCAGCCACAGCGTAAACGGCTCGCCATTGAGAAAGATCTCGCTTTCCAGCAGCGCGCTCTGCTGCGCATCTACGTTCTTGGCCTCAACCAGAAGTTCCGCGACTCCGCGCGGCACCAGCAGCATCACGTTCTCCGGGCCTTCAGTATTCACGTTCAGTACCTTGCTGCGGACATGATGAGCAATTTCGAACGCATAGGAGTCGATCGGCGAGGTGCGGTCCACGTTGGCCACGGCGATTTTCAGCAACGGCAGAATTACATCCTGAAAGGTCTTGCGCGCCCGGACGTTCGCGGTGAGCATTTTGGCGGAATACGAGACGTAATAATTTCCGCTGATGGCCAGAACGATCTGACCGTGATAGTTCTCAAAGCGGATGGAGCCCTGCGGCCACTGCTTCTGCTGCGCTTCATCGATGTCCAGCTTCTCACTGAAATAAAAGGGATATGGGAAATGTACTCCTGCCGCAGCGGCCCCAAGCTGCTGTAATTGCGAACTATATTGCCGCTGAAGCTGCCGGAGCTGCGGGTCCTTGATGCTGGAAACGGCGAGCACCTGAGCACTCGAGGTGAGTCCCAGGCCAAGCACAACAGCAATTAGACGAGCGTAGATTTTATTTCCCATATTTCACTCCTGGAGTTGGATAAGGCGGATCAGAAATGGCGCGAATGTAAGCCACCACGGCCTTAATTTCCGCCGGTTTCAGCGTGCCGCCGAAGGCGGGCATCTGCGGTGATTTGCCTACCGCCAGCCCGCCGTGGCTGGTGATGTTGATCAAATCAGAATCTTTAAAAGTGTTATACGTTGCGCCTTCGGCAAACTGGTGCGGCGCCGGTGAGAGATTGTCAAAGTTGGAGACCCGTTCGGGCGTGGATTCATTGTCGTGGCAGCGAATGCAATAGGTATCATTCACCGCCTTTCCCAATGTGGACTCATAGCCGAGCGCGATCTCGCGCAATGCAGGTGCGATTGTTATCATTCCTCCGTCCTGTTTGGGTGTTTCGGCGATCACCTGATAATCTCCGGCGGCGAAGCCGACCTGGACAGTGGTTGTGACCTGGCCGCTGGAATCGGTGAGCGCTTCTGCCGGATCGAAGTTGACTCCTTCCCCTTTGAAGCGAACCAGAGCGCCAGCCAGGCCATTGCCGTCCGCGCCATTTACCTGCACGATGACCGGCTGCGGCAACGCAGAACCAACTTGCGCCGCCTGTTTGCCGCCGCTTACCTCTTTGATTTCGGCGCCGTAGGCCTTGGGAGTGAGTTGCGTGCTTGTGGTGCGGTGTGCACAACCAGTCAGTAACAGGGCGAATGCGACCAGCGCGATCCGGATATTCATTTTGCGCCTCCGGTCTGTTTTGCCTTCAGCGTGACGAGAAATGCCGTCAAGTCGCGGGCTTCGTCATCTTTCAAACTCAGATTGGGCATGAGCGTGCCGGGACGAAGCGCGTTCGGGTCCTTCAGCCACTTGTACATCCACACGGGCGTGAGCCGGTTGCCCACACTGGCCAGCGCCGGACCAACGTAGCCTTTATCCGTCTTGTAATCGGCGATATGGCACGACTGGCAGCCATACTTGGAATAGAAGAGCTGTTTGCCGCGGGCGGCCGCGTCCACATTGAGTGCATGTGGATCGAGCGTATCGGAATCAAATCCGGGCGCCTGGTAGGCGTTCAGGATGTAATCCGAGAGCGTCTTGATCTCCGCAGGAGTCAAATTGAATTTGGGCATGCGCCGGATCAGCGCCGGGCGCAGCGTATTGGGGTTCGCCATAAAGCTTTCCAGCCAGGGGCGCTGCACGGAGCTGCCCTCGCGCGTGAGGTCGGGCGCCATACTGCCACCATTGCCATTGATTGAGTGGCAGCTCAGACAGCGCAGGTCCTGCATGAGCTTTCCGGCATCACCGCCCGGCTGATAATCAGACTTGCGTTCCGCCGCCAGAACCAACTCGTGGGGCAGGCCGCTGCTGCGATCGGTTTGTGCCAGTAGCGCCGTCGTGAGCGCCACAACCTGCTCGTCGGTCAGATTGAATTTTGGCATCTTGAGTCCGGGGCCGAAGGAGCGTGGGTCGTGGACTTTGGCGGTGATGTAGTCGGGCAGATTGTGTTTCATTCCGGGAAGAAACACAATCTGCGACAACGCCCGGCTGCCCACCTTGGAGAGGTCTGGAGCAAAATTCTGCGGCGGCGTCACGCCATTGATCTGATGGCACGCAGCACATCCGTCTTCCGTGACGAGTTTCTTTCCCCTGGCGATGCTCTCTGCATCTGCCGGCGTGAGATGAACATTGGCGAGAAGGTCATCATCTTTTTTTGCCAGCAGGAAGCCGGTGAGCATGGCGACCTGCTTATCGTCAAAGCGATAGTGCGGCATGCGCGTGCTGGCTTCGTATTGCGCGGGATCTTTGATCCAGCGGCGCAGCCAGTCTGCATTCACTTTGCTTCCGATCCTGGTCAGCTCCGGCCCAAAGTCTCCTCCAACCAGATTCCCGGCGGCATTTTGCACGGCGTGGCATGAGGCGCAAAATGAGCTTCCATAGAGCGTGGCGGCTGCGGTGGCATCGGCGGGCGCACCCTGCGTCGGCGCGTTGTTCAACGCCACATTCTTCACTGCCGGAGAAGGCGTGCTTTGCGCGATCAGGAAAGCCGAAATGTCGGCCGCATCCTGATCGCTGAGCTGGAAGTTGGGCATGGTGGCCGATCCCGCATATGCCTGCGGGTTCTTGATCCAGGCGTAAACCCACTCCCGGCTGGTCTTCTCCGCAATGTGGATGAGCGGTGGCGGATCGTCATCCGGCTTGAGAACATTGCCGTCCGGCTGGTTGACGACGTGACAGTGAACGCACCCCATGGCGGAGAGCAGGCGGCGTCCTTCATTCAGGCGAGGCGTGCCCGTGAGCGTGCCCAGGTGGCACTGGCCGCAGGAGGAATCCAGATAACGCGCCGGTAGTAGCGGCTGCTCCCACGCCTCAGTAGTGTAGTGCGCTTCCTCCACGCTGGTGGCTGCGCCCTGGCCGCGGTGGCACAAGACGCATCCAAACTGGTCGAGTTCGTGCGGTATGACCGGATGTTTCCTGAACGGCTGGCCTGAAGCTCCCACCAGGGCGCCATTCTGATTTACGTGGCAGCTCTCACAACGGTCCACCACTCCCAATTTGGGAATCCATGTCTGGCGAAGGCCCACATGAAAATTGCGCGCCAGAGTGCCGGGCTGGCGGTCGGCGGCCAGCTTGAGGTAGGAGTTCTGATAATGACGCCAGTCACTGAAATAATTTTTTGCCGGAGCAATTGCCAGCGATACCAGCAAAGCCAGGCTCACGAAGCCGAATAGAGCCAGTTCACGGAGCGTGGGTCCGGTGCGCAGCGGCGGAGGTGAGTTCTTTTCGTCGCTCATTGAGCTCTCCATGGCAATACCCAGGTCCAGCCTGCGCCCCGGAAAAACGTGCCGATTGCGGTAAGCATGACCAGTTCCACCAGGAACCAGGTCATGATCCAGAACGAAAGCGGCCGGTCCACCAGCCAGCGTTGAAAGGGTTTAGCAGATTGCGGCGAGAAACGCGACGACCACAATAGCGCGCCACCAACCAGCAGCGTAGGCACTACCGGCATGATCAAGTCGAGCGCGCGATCCACCGGCGGCACTGCGCCGTGGCTGAGTTGCGGCACGGCGAACAGCAGGAAGATCAAAACCGTAAACACCGGAACTGCTGCAATCACCCATGGGCGATGGCTCGCCTTGGCCCAGATGCTGCGCCCTTCAATATTTATGTTGAAGTACGGAATCACAATCAGGGCAGCAACCACCAGGCCAGGAATCAACACCCCGGCCACAACCGGCGGAAAATAGTGCAGCAGTTCCTGCAGACCCAGGAAATACCATGGAGCTTTGGCCGGGTTGGGTGTGTGCATGGGATCAGCAATGCCTTCCAGGGGGGCATTGGCCACCAACGACCACCAGACCAGGAGCAAAAACGCCACTTCCAGGGCAATGACGAACTTTGCCAATGCAGTGGGATAGGTCATCACGCGCAGCTCATCCTGGGCGCGAACGTGAGGAGAGCTGCGGCGGCTAATGAAGGCAATGCGGCGCGGATTCTTGCGCACGTCCGACTGCACTTCAGCTTCGAGTTTTGTGGTGTCACTCACGGTTGTTTTTTCTCCGGAACGTACAGGCCGCCATCTTTGCGGATGCGCCAGAAATGGATTCCTATCAGCGCCACTGCCGCCAGCGGAAGAATGACGCAATGGAGCACGTAGAAGCGGAGCAGCGCGTTGGCGTTGACCTCATTGCCGCCCAGCAGCAAGAAGCGCATCTTCTGTCCCATAATGGGAACAGCCTTGGCGATGTTCGAGCCCACGGTGACCGCCCAGAACGCCAGTTGGTCCCACGGCAGCAGGTATCCGGTATAGCTGAGAAGCAGCGTGACCAGCAGCAGGAAGACCCCAATGACCCAGTTGAATTGCCGGGGCGGACGATATGCGCCGCGATAAAACACTTTGAACATGTGCGCGAACACCAGAAAAACCATGGCGTGAGCCGACCAGCGGTGCAGGTTGCGCAAAAAGACACCCGACGCCACAGCAAATTGCAGATCTTTCATGTCCGCATAGGCCTGCGGCACTGACGGGTGGTAATAAAACATCAGCAGGATTCCTGTGGCCACCAGGATGATGAAAGTGCTGAGCGTCAACGCGCCCAGAAACCACGTTGGCTTGAATTCCAGCGCGCGGGAGCGGATCTTGACCGAGAACAGATGGAGCAGTAGGTTCTGCTGCACAGCCTGTGAGCGATGCAGATTGCTGCTGCCGCTGCCGCTGCGAAAAATCGATCGCCAGACGTCAGTGCCCTTGATTCGTTCCCATTCCGTTTTGATCGTTGTCGCCATGATTTATGCCCTCACCCACTCAGGCGCTTTCAAAGTAATGGAGCGGTCCACCATCAGGTAGCCATCATCGGCCAGCCATACTTTGAACCAGGGAAGCGGCTGCGGCGCCGGGCCGGCAACCTTGATTCCGTCGGTGTTGAAGCGGCTTCCGTGGCAGGGACAGGCAATCAGATTCAGTTCGGGTTTCCACGCGGTGAGACAGCCAAGGTGGGTGCAGATGGCCTGCAGCGCATAGAACCCCTTCGGGCCGTTCACCAGATAAATTCCGCTTTGCGGATCCAGCGTCACCGAATTGGGCGGAAACTGGTCCGGCTTGCCCGCCTTTACGATGGGAGAAGCTTCAAAGAGCACATTGGGCGAGAAATATTCGTAGGTAAAGAGCCCCGCGCCCGCGCTGGCGACAATAAGTGAGCCCAGCCCCAATTTGGTAAAGAACTGCCGGCGACTGCAATCCTTACAGTCATCGTCGGGAATTGCGCCCTTGAGACGGTCTGCGCCGGGGCTATCCTGCGCTTCTGGTTTTGTGTTGCTCATCCGTGCTCCTTAAGTCGAATGACTGAATTGGAATTAACCCGGTAGGTTCGGCCGACCGGAAATGAAATGCTTCCATGGTGATTTCCTTCACCGGACAGCGCAGCGCGCATAGTCCGCAGCGAATGCAGCGCGTCTCGTCCTTCACCATCACTGAACCGGTGACCCGGTCCGCAGAAAGTTCTTCCGCGCTGAAGCCGCGCAGCTCAACTTCGTATTGCGGCTCGTTCGCTGTGATGTGGGCCAGTACCGGCTCAGGAAATTCAAAGTCGCGCAGCGGAACAAGTTCCAGACACTGCTCCGGACAAACATCCACACAGCCGCCGCAGAGGATGCATTCCGTGCCATCCACCTGCGTGCCCTCAAAAACAGTGTTGATCCAGCAGCGCAGGCAGCGCTGGGCTTCGCGCATGGCGGTTTCCTCATCGAAGCCGATCTCAACTTCGGTCACGCCGGTGCGGCGCTCCAGGGGCAGCATGGGAACAAGCTGGCGCGCGATCTCCATGTAGTTGGTGATCATCTGGTGCTGGTCGAGCACCTCGACCTCGATGATGGGGTCAGGATGTTTTTCGCCGCGCAGGAATTCGTCGATGCCGACAGCGGCGCGTTTTCCGTCGGCCACGCTGTCAATGATCAGGCGCGGGCCAAAGACGCAGTCGCCGCCGGCAAAGATTCCCGGAACGGAGGTCATCAGGGTGCGGCGATCAGCATCGATTAACCCGCGCGGCGTAATTTTTACGTTGGTGGAACCGCCGAGAAAGTCCAGGTTGGGCGCTTGCCCAATGGCGAGAATGACTGTGTCGCAGCCAACAACGGATTCGCTGCCGGGGGCGAATTGTGGATTGAATCTTCCGTTTTCATCGAATACCCGCTCAGTGCGCAGACTTTCCAGTCCGACCACGCGGCCGTTTTCGCCCAGCATCCGCTTGGGCCCGAATCCGGCGTGAATAATGATGCCTTCAGTTTCAGCTTCTTCAATCTCTTCCATGGCTGCGGGCATCTCATCGCGGCGCTCGATGCAGACAATGTGGACTTCGCTCGCGCCCATGCGCAACGCAGAAAGCGAGATGTCCACCATCTCGTGGGCAGCCACGGCGGTCAAATTTTTGGCCCAGTCTTCCGTCTGCATTTCGTGCTGGCGGACGACCTCGCGCGCAGCCGAACGGGCCACGTCCATCGCCACATTGCCGCCGCCAATCACAACAACTTTCTTGCCGATGGTGAACTTGTAACCAAGATTCACGTTCAGCAGAAAATCAATTCCTTTGTGGACTCCGTCCAGATCAACTCCGGGAATAGTCAGGTCGCGGCTGCGGTGCGCGCCCACGGCGATCAGCACGGCCTCGAAACCCTGATGGCGAAGATCCTCAATGGAAAAATCTTTTCCCGCGCGCTGGTTCAGCTTGAGCGTGACATCGCCAGTAGCCAGGATCTCCCGAACCTGGGCCTCAACTACGTCGCGCGGCAGCCGGTACTCCGGAATGCCCAGGTAGAGCATGCCGCCTGGAACTGCAGCAGCCTCGAAGATCGTGACGGAATAGCCCATCAGCGCAAGATCGTGCGCGGCTGAAAGCCCAACCGGGCCTGCGCCGACTACTGCCACTTTGCGCTTGAGTCCAATCTGTGGCTGAATGGGATAAGGTTTGAAATTCTTTGATTCGGGACCGTATCGCTCGGTGAGAAAACGTTTGAGCGCGCGAATCTGGATCGGCTTATCGATTGCTCCCCGGCGGCAGGCGGTCTCGCAGGGATGCGCGCACACGCGTCCGCAGATGCTGGCCAGGGGATTGGGATCGCGGGCAAAACGGTAGGCTTCTTCAAAACGGCCCTGGCCGATCAGAGAAACATAGCGGCCGGCGTTGGTGTGGGCCGGGCACGCCATCATGCAGGGGAAGTTGGTGTTGAGCCAATCCCGATCAATCGTTTTGTGGAGGAATCGCTTTTGCATGATCTCTGGCTTCGATCACAAAGTTACGATCACAATGTAGAGAGCAGGACGGGCGTTGCCGTCCTGCTCACATGAGTTACTGCAGAGTGAGGTCGGCAGTGGTGTCACCCTTGACGCTGATCTTTTTCGATTGCGTCTTCTTGCCTTCATGCCACGCGGTGACGGTGTAGTCCCCGTCGGGCACATTGGCGAGATTGAATGATCCGTCGGCGCCGGTCTCCGCGAAATACGGAGTCGGCGACACGACGATAAAGCCGGACATCTCCGGATGCACGTTGCACAGCAGCGTGACTACACCGGGGTCGTTGAACTGGAACGGCTTGGACTGACCCTGCGGCCAGGTGCCAAGGTTGTGGCTCTTCTTCTTGTCTCCGGAAATGGATGGCCAGAACACGTTGTGCTGCACGTTATCGCTGTTCAGGAACTCCACCGTGGTGCCTGCCTGTACCACCATTACGTGCGGCTGGAACAACAGGCCTTTCTGGTCCATGGTGACTTTCTTGCCGGTTACCGGAGTTACGGCGCCATTCGCGGCCTCCAGATAAACCACAGACTTTCCGGGGGTTACTTTGCCCTTGACTGAGCCGGCCATGCAGATTTGCGCTGCCAGCGCGACAGTAGCGAACAGGATGAGTAGATTCTTGAATTTCATGATTTCCTCTCTTCTAAATTTTTAAAAGACCCATTCCAAGGCAGCCACTGCGGTGTTGGTGCGGAACGGCTCAATGGCTTCTGGCAATCCCGTAATGGGATTGGTTACTACGGTTACAAACTGTTTCGGACGGAACTGGTATTCGAACGATGCCTTGATGTTGGCGTGAATCAGGAATTGCACGCCCGCAGTCGCCCGGTTGCGTGTGGATTTCGCAGGCAGCACAAACGGCGTTGACGTGTTGAGGGACAAGCCGTTGATGCGGTCTGCACTGGAGTTAACTGCGTCCCAGCGTCCAATCACCATCACCCAGGGCAGCGCCAGCAGGTCTGCCTGCACAAATCCGCCACTAAAGGTTGCTGGAACGCCATGAACAAAACCAACCGGCGCAGGGCCAGCGGGATCCACCGGCAGAGGTACGAGCGTCCCTGTGATGTCGATCGGCAATTGGTTGGTGTCGTGGCCATACATGTACAGGCCAAAAAGGTTGAAGGAACGATAGTTGAAGCTGAAGTCGCCGCCCGCGCGATAGAAAGGCTCGCGGGTGACCAGCACGACCGGCGCACCGACCAGATCCTGGCCGCTGATGCGCTGCACGGAACGGCCATAGAAGTAGTACGTGCCGAGATTCAGATAGGTGTGATCGCGCGGACCAGATGGCCCGGCGGCCTGGACAGCAGTGCGGCTGGCCTTGTCCCGCTCCAGGTTGAAGCGGTACGAGAACCGTCCATACAGGTCCTTAAAGTTTGAATCGGAAGCAAAGCCAACACCACCGTTTGCGCCTCCAGTCGGAGATGGAACAAATGAGCTGTTATTTGCCGACTGGGTAACGCCGCTGGTGTTTTGATCAACGATGGCAATCGAGTAGTGATAGCCACCGTATAGATGGCCGCCGCTGAACTCCACGCCGTTGGCCCCATCGGCAATGGTGAACCCGTTGTTGACAAAATGTTGCCCAAAGCCGGGACTCGTGATCCCGATGTTGGCCTGGGCGTAGATGTCATAAGGGCTGATGTTGATGCTGCGCGCCTGGGTAAACGGTAAATCAAGTTCAAAGCGGCCTACGCGCAGATGCAGGGCGTCTTTGGGTAATTTAAAGAAGCGCCCGAAATTGACGAATCGCAGGTAGCCGTCGCCCAGCCCACCGGCAGTGTTGTCACCGGCAATGCTGATGTCCTCGTCCACCCAGAAGGCGATGTCGCTGCCGAAGTTTCCAGCCATAAAAATGCTGAAGAGTCCGGTGCTGAAATCGGTTTTGGGGATGAAAGGCGGCACGCTGCCGGCAGGGGTAAGCGCATCAAAGTTGCCGCGATTGCCGCCGGTTGCCTGGAAGAAGGTGTTCATCCGGATGCCAATCGGCGTGATGCCCGGAATGGTTCCCGGCCAGATCGAATGCGGCCACAGCTCTTTCTGGGCCGGAGCGCCCAGCAAAACGGGCGGGATCTTCAGAAAGGTTTCATTGTCTGTAGGAAATTTGAAACCGGCATCCTTGAAGGCTTTTCCAAAATCGTTGAGCTTGGGAAAGTCAAGGTGGCAGGTTGCGCACGAAGTTTGGTATTGCCGCGAAAACGCGGGAATTGCATGGCTCACGGCAGGAGTCAGCAACAGTACAAGAAATAATGCGGAAAAGAGAGCTATCTTCCCTCTTGTCGAAATTGCGATCATGAGCAGCTCCTTCTTGAATTAACTGAGCAGGGCCTTTCCAGGGAAAGGAACCTGGCTACAGTTCACATCACCGGCCGATGTGGTTATCGGCAACTGCGAGGCGATGTTAACAATGGAGATCACGCTCAGACTGTGACGTAAATCACATTCCTTTTGTGAGGTGAAAAAGGGCTGGGAATCGCGGACTCATGGCCGTTCAGTCCGGTCGTCCCATGGCAGAGCTATTGCCTGTAGTGAGGTGTGACCGCCGTCACAGCGCAATGGTTTGGAGCAGGAGTAAATTATCGCGGATCAGGTTGCACAGCCGAGGTTAAGTCCAGTTTCAGCCTGCGCGGACTCATGAGCAAGGACCATTTTCCTGAGCGGCGGTGGTTTTGGGCCACACTCGCGCTTTCCAGCGTCAGCATTGTCGGCTTTGTATTCGCCATGTGGGAATTGCTGGAATCCCACTTCTTTCGTGACGCTGACTATCTCACTCTTCATTACCTCTACATCAGCCGCGGTGTCGTTTCTTCCTTTCTGCTGGCCGGCTGGGCAGCGTGGTTCGTTTTGCGCGGGCGGCGCAAGAGCGAGGAAGAACTGCGGCGCTCGCGAGCACGGTATCTGGGAATTCTGAACTGTTCTCCGGCAGCTATCGCGCTGTTCGACTCAGGCCTGAGGGTGGTGGAGTGGAATGCGTCCGCAGAAGTGCTCTACGGCTACAAGCGGGATGAGGTGGTTGGACAAAAGCTTCCGACCATTCCTCCGGAAAAGCTGCCGGAAATGCGAACGTTTCTGGAGCAGGCTTCCCGGGGAAAAACCGTCCTGGATGTGGAAACGCGCCGCTGGTCGCGATCCGGCGCCATCATCGACGTCCAGACCAGCGTGCTTCCTTATTATGAAGAGGAGCCAGGGCGCTACTTTCTGGAAGTAAGCACTGACATTCGCGAGCGCATCCGCCTGCGGCAAACGCTGCTGCAGATTGAAAAACTCACCACCATGGGCCAGATGGCGGCGGGAACGGCGCACCACCTGAATACTCCTCTGGCCTCCATGCTGCTCCGCGTCCAGCTTGCGCGGAAGCACTCGCAGAATGCGACCGTTAATACGGACCTGAGCGATCTGGAAACCAACATTCGTTATTGCCAGCAGTTTGTCCGCCGGCTGCTGGACTTCAGCCGGCGGCCGCAGCTTGCGCGGCGTCCCGAAGCAATCGAAGACACCATTCACTCAGTCCTGAGTTTCCTGGGTCCGCAAATTCTTGATAAACAGGTGCAACTGAGCGTGGACGCCGACAAGGTCAATCATTCG
The DNA here is from genome assembly GCA_036518395.1 of Candidatus Angelobacter sp. Classification (GTDB taxonomy): domain Bacteria; phylum Acidobacteriota; class Terriglobia; order Terriglobales; family Acidobacteriaceae; genus Angelobacter. The sequence goes on from DATDNH010000250.1 coordinate 84,040, forward strand.
AACGTGATGGCCGAACGCAACCAGATTGAGGCCCTTTTTCTGATCCTGATTACCAACGCTCTGGATGCGATCCAGCCAAAGGGACATATTAAAATTCGCTGCCGCAGAATAGACAACCGCGTCCACATTTCCATTGAAGATGATGGCTGCGGCATTGAACCCGGCAACCTGCCGCACATCTTTGAGCCTTTCTTCACAACGAAGCCCGTAGGCAAAGGCACGGGGCTGGGACTGTCGCTCGCGGCGACCATCCTGCAAGACCATGACGGCACGATTCGCATTGACAGCGTTCCCAATAAGGGAACCGTCGTGCACATCGAATTGCCACTCTCAGAACGCGCTGCCGCGCCGGCTCGGGAGGAGGTTCCGGCATGGGTGAACTGATCAATCGCTGCACGGTGCTGGTAGTGGACGACGATGCCAGCCTGGCCAACAATCTCAAAGATTTCCTCGTAGAAGAAGGCTATGCCGTAGAGACCGCGCACGATGCCGAAGAAGCGCTTGCCATCCAGGAACGCAATCCCGGTATTTCACTGGCTCTGCTCGACCTGATGATGCCGTTGACAGACGGCATTACCCTGATGGAACAGTTGCGGCGTCGCAATCCTGAGCTGGCGGTCATGATCATGACCGGCTTTGGAACCATCGAAACCGCTGTGGAAGCGATGAAGCGCGGCGCTGAGGACTACCTGACCAAGCCGCTGGAGCCGGATGCTGTGAAGAAGAAAGTCGGGCGGATTGCGGAGGTGTATCGCCTGCGAAGCCGCGTCTCTCAACTGGAGAGCCATCTGCATCGTTATCGCCCATCGTTCGAGTCGCTGGTCTACGTTTCGCCTCTGATGCAGCGCGTGGTGGAAAAAGCGCGAACCGCGGCCGAGTCAGACTCGCCGGTACTGGTGCTGGGCGAGACGGGCACCGGGAAGGAACTGCTGGCGCGCGCCATTCATGCGGCGAGCGGACGGGCCGCAAACCAGTTTATTCCGGTGAATTGCGCCGGGCTGCCGAAAGACCTGGTGGAGAGCGAGCTGTTTGGATACCGCCGCGGCGCTTTCACCGGCGCGTTGTCTGATGGGGTTGGCATCTTTGCTTCTGCGGCGCGCGGCACCGTATTTCTCGACGAAGTCGGCGAAATGCCGAAAGAAATCCAGGTCAAGCTGCTGCGCGTGTTGCAGGACAAAGAGGTGCGCCCGGTGGGAAGCACCAAAGCTTTCTCCGTGGACGTGCGCATCATTGCGGCGACTAATCGCACGATTGCGGATCTGCGCCACGAGCAGCTGCGCCAGGATTTTTACTTCCGCATCGCGACGGTGGTGATTGAGATTCCTCCGCTGCGCGCCCGGCCGGAGGACATTCTCGTGCTGTCGCAGCACGCGTTACAGCGGCTGGAAGATCGCTACGAGCGTGAGATCAGCCTGCATCGCGGCGCTATAGAGCTGTTGTTGCAATACTCATTCCCGGGAAACGTCCGCGAACTGGAAAACATGCTGGAGAATCTTGCGGCGCTCTCGCGCGACAATCCACAGGTCATTACGGAAAAGGATTTACGGCCGCTGCTCGATCCCGCAGGGCTCGCGGACATGCCAATCGCCAAAGGCGTGGAGCAGACGCTTGCCATCGAGCCCCTGGAAAAGATGGCAATTGAACGGGCATTGCGACTGGCCGAAGGCAATCGCAGCAAAGCCGCTTCGCTGCTGGGAATTTCCCGCGACACTCTCTATCGCAAGCTGCGGGAATACCGGACGGAAGTTTAGAGGATACAGAAGCTATAACGTTCTAATGTGTCCGAGTTTCTGACATCCGTAATCAAACCGCAGACCGCCTGCATTCCTGCATCACAGCTAATCCTTTCCTGACAGCAGTTTGCAGTCACCTCTCATTTCTGCAATGGCCCGGCAATTGCGATAGTTCTGGCCGGAGAAACCATCGTGGCGAACAACGGGAATTTCAATCCACGCTTGCCGCTCCGCTTCATTATCTGGGGATTGCTGGCGGCTGCGGCTATGTTTGCGTTCGCCGTGGCTGTGGTTACACAAGGGCGGCGGGCGCAGGAACGTTCCTCATTTTTCCTGCTGGGCAGCCCTCAGGATGGCAGCAGGATCTTTCGCGATAAAGGCTGCATACGCTGCCACTCCGTCAACGGCGAAGGTGGCAGCGTAGGCCCTGATCTGGGGCGCAGAAAACATGACCAGTCAGGTCTTCCACAGTTGGTCACCGCCATGTGGAACCATGCGCCGAAAATGTGGGAACGCATGCGCGCTGACGGCGTCCCCACACCTACGCTCAGCTACGACGATCTTGTGCACGTCCTGGCCTATCTTTCCATGGCCCGTCACGTAGATGATCCTGGTGATCCGGCGAACGGGCGCGAGCTGTTTCAAAGCAAAGGATGCGCGCGTTGCCATGCTGTTCACGGCGAAGGCGGCCGAAAAGGACCTGACCTGGCCGAAGCCAAAGATCTCACCGGGCCAATGGACTGGAGCAAGGCGCTCTGGAATCACTCATCCGCGATGCGACAGGCCACCGAACAAGCTGGCGTTGTATGGCCTCAATTTGATGGACATGAATTGCTGGACCTGTACGCGTTCGCCCGGCAAACTCGCCCGAACAGTTCGATGATCACTGGTGATCCGGCACGAGGATGGCAGGTGTTCCAGGAGAAATCCTGCACCGGATGTCACTCCCTTCGCGCTGCCTACCAGTTGGAAGGACCCAGCCTGGGGCCAGAGCGGCCGTTACCGCAGACGTTCACAGAACTTGGTGGCGCCATGGTCAGCCATGCTCCGCAAATGGAGAAGGCAATGGCGCAACACGGGATTCCACGCCCCACGCTTTCAGCGCAGGAAATGACTGACGTTTTTGCTTTTCTCTACAGCCTCCGCTATTCCGAGCCCAGCGGCTCGCCTCATGTTGGAGCAAGTGTGTTCCAGTGGCGTGGTTGCAGCCGCTGTCATGGCCAAAATGCCGAGGGAACCAGGCGAGCTCCGGCGCTCCACGGACGAACTTACAATTCGATCAACCTCGCAGTTGCATTGTGGCGTCACGGCCAGCGCATGCAACTGGAAACGCGTGATCTGGGAATTGGATGGCCGACTCTCACGGAAGACGACGTCGGCGACCTGCTTGCCTTCCTCAATCAACCCTCTGGACAGCATGAGTGAGTGTCCGACAATCGGACAGAAAGTGTCCGAGCGCATGGGACCATCACACGCGCGTGTGATCTCACTTTTTGTCATTTCAGCTTTCATTGACTGCGCTCCTGCAAGCAATTACCGCATTTCCCAAAAAATCCGCCAAATTTTTCCTCAATGGATTCCAAATTGCACTAACCGGATCGGAGTTACAACGAAAGGAGTGGCAACTTGTTCAAACCATACCGAATTCTTCTCTTCATCCTGATTGCCTCGATGCTGTCCGCGCCACTGGCCCTGGCCGGTGGGCCGCCACGACTGATCACCATCACCGCCGATAAAGACAACCTCTTCAAGATCCCGGGAATGAAGTTTCCCGTCATCACCTTGAAAGCCAACGAAGTGATCCACCTGCGGATCATCGCCAACAAGAGCACGGAGTGGGACAAGAGCGATAACACCATCCACACGTTCACCATCAATGCGCTGAAAGACCAGGGCTGGGACCTGCGTCTCAAGGAAGGCACGCAGGACTTCACGCTGGTGGCGCCGGCTCAGCCGGGCACCTACGTGGTGGAGTGCACGGTCAAATGCGGCGCCGGGCACGATGACATGAAGATGAGGCTCGTGGTGACGCCGTGAACAAACCCGGCAATACTCCAGTCACGCGGCGCGGGTTCGTGCAGTTCCTCGCGCGAGGAACCGGGCTTGTGGTTGCCGTGGGAGCCGCATGGAAGGCCAACGCTTCCAAAGTATTTCGTGAAGTGCTGCCTTCCCGCTCAATTGCTCCCGGCAATCACAAATGGGTCATGGTGATTGATCTGGCCAAGTGCGATGGATGTCGCGATTGCACACGCGCCTGCACTGCCATGCATTTTGTCCCTCCCATGCAGGAGTGGATCAAAATTTTCGAAGTAACGGACAACGAGGCTGCCGGACCGTACTTTCTGCCTCGTCCCTGCATGCAATGCGATAACCCGCCCTGCGTGCGCGGCTGCCCCGTTGGCGCCACCTACAAGCGCACGGACGGCATCGTGATCCAGGACGATGATCGCTGCATTGGCTGCCGCAACTGCATTGCCCAGTGTCCATATTCCGCGCGCTCTTTCAACTGGGGAGAGCCGCCGCATACGCCTGAAGAAAAGGCCCGGCCCTACGATGTGGAATACAACTATCCGCATCGCAAAGGCACGGTCGAGAAGTGCATCTTCTGCCCTGAACACCTGCGCATGGGAAAACTCCCGGCCTGCGCCGCAACCTGCAAGATGGGCGCCATTTATTTTGGCGACCAGCTCGACGATGCCGTTACCAACGGTAAAGGCGAGACCATCCAGTTCAGCAAGATTGCCAGGCGCGGGGCCGCGTTCCGATTGCTGGAAGAGCTGGGGACGGAGCCGCGTGTCTACTACCTGCCCCCATCCACCCGCAAGTATCCATCACCCGACGAGAAACACCACACCGAAATGGCCGGAATGGAGCACTGAGAAACCATCATGGAAGCTCGCGAACAAAACTTGTTGCGTACTTTGCAGGAAAACACATGGCGGTTCTATGCCTGGGTGGGTTTTCTGGGCGCCGTCCTGCTCTGGGGGCTGTATGCCTATCTTCAGCAACTGCGGAATGGGCTGATTGTTACCGGCATGCGCGACCAGATTTCCTGGGGGCTGTACATAACGAACTTTGTCTTCTTCATCGGCATCAGCCACGCGGGCACACTCATTTCCGCGATTTTGCGCGTGACAGATACCAGGTGGCGCATGCCAATTACGCGCATGGCGGAGGGCATCACCGTCTTTGCCCTGTGCATTGGCGCTCCCATGGTGATGATTGATATGGGACGGCCTGACCGGCTGCTCAACGTGTTCCGCTACGGCCGCATCCAGTCACCCATTATCTGGGACGTCCTGGGCGTGAGCACATACCTGACCGGCTGCATCCTTTATTTCTACATCCCGATGATTCCCGATTTGGCACTGCTGGCCAATGTGCCGAAGCTGTCTTCCTGGCGTCGCCGCTTGTATCGCAGGCTTTCGCTGGGCTGGACCGGAACGGAGCATCAGAAGGCATTGCTGGAACGCGCCATCTCTGCCATGGCCATCTTCATCATCCCGCTGGCAGTTTCAGTGCACACCGTAGTCTCCTGGATTTTTGCCATGACCCTGCGTCCGGGATGGAACAGCAGCATCTTCGGACCGTATTTCGTTGTCGGCGCAATCTACTCGGGAACCGCGGCGGTGATTTTTTCCATGTACGTCCTGCGGCGCGTTTTCCGTCTGCAGGAATATGTTCAGCAGTTGCACTTCCGCAAACTGGGCCTGCTCCTGCTCGCTTTTTCGTTGATCTATCTCTACTTCAATGTCAATGAATATCTCACCGTCGGCTACAAGCTGGAAGGAACAGAGCGTCTTCTGATGGACCGGCTTTTCGGCGGCGACTATGCAGGATTGTTCTGGATTGCCCAGGGTCTGTGCGTCTTCCTTCCCGCAGCCCTTATGATCGTAGTCCTTGGCTTCAAGCGCTATCACCGTTTCACGATTCCTGCCGTAGTCCTGTCTTCGGTGATGGTGATCGTCGGCGCGTGGGCAAAACGGTACATCATCGTTGTGCCCACGCTCCGCACGCCATTCTTGCCGTCCGGACAGCGGCTGCCCTGGCAATGGACTCACTACCATCCCACGTGGGTGGAGTGGTCGATCACTGCGGCTGCCGTCGCCGGTTTTGCCCTGATCTATACCTTAATGGCCAAGCTGTTCCCGATTGTCTCCATCTGGGAAACGCGTGAGCACGAGGCAGAAGTCGAAGTGCCCGAAGCAGCTCCAGCTAAACCTTTACGGTGGTGGAAACCGGGAATCGTTTTTCCAGTCCTGGTGCTGGGCGCGCTCTTGATCTGGAGCGTCTCTGCTCATGCGGCTGCGCCGGCGAAGCCCAAGGAAATCAAGACCGCGGCCATTACGGCTGAATGGAAAGCGCTTCCCGTGGAAGCAAATCGCGAACCTGCTGCCGCGGAAAACAACGCCTCGCCTTCTGACGAACGCGTTGCGCTGTACACGGCGCCGTTTTTGAGCCTGCGCCGATTGTTCGGCAGCTCGGCGCAAAACGAGCAGAATCCGGCGCCGCCGATCGCTGTGACTGCCACATTGCGCGATGCAAGCGGAGCGCCCATCACCTTCAAACCGGTGGAATTTTCATTGCAGACTGCATTTGGCGTTGTGGATTTTGGCAGTCGTCCCACAATGGCGGATGGAAGGGCGCAACTCGTGATCAAAGACCATCGCTACGGATCTTATCCCGTCCAGGTGGCCTTTCACGGCGATGACGAGTATGCGGCCGCAAACTTCAACATCAAAGTCGATTTTGGGGCCAGACCGTCGCCTGCTCTGCCTGAAGCCGGAATGCTCATCGCTCCTTACGCTACCCCGCATATCGCTGTTCCTTTTCTGGTGTTTTACGGGACCATGTGGGTGGCATTCGTTTATACCTTCGGCTATCTGATCCTGTGGAAGATGCGCAGGCCCGCAGAGGCAGCCGCCATAGCGCAGACTGCACCGCCCTTGCCTGTGGCAACGCCCTTTGACGCGCACCAGATCGCACGACCCACCTTGAAACCAACAAACGGAGAAATGTCATGAAGCGGATTTATGCGGTTTTAATTTTTGTTGCCATCTTGATATCAGCGGGATTGCTGTTTTCTGCAGCAGGTCAGAATTTTTCCGATCAGGGCGCCGCGCATCCTGCCATTCTGTTGGTCTCGGACACGAAAGTGGGCGAATCTCCTGTTGCGTCCATCGTGGGGCCAAGCTGGATCAAACACCTGGGAGTCACGGTCCTGCAAACCCGTATGGGACAAATGGGAGGATCGCTGCCGGTTGCACCGGCGAGTGGCGATCCCGCGACGGTTAGTTTGAAATCCGTAATGCAGCGGTTCCTGCCGGCGTTTCGTTCCAGGCCTGGAGAGTCGGAGGGCATTCTGAGTGAAAAATTTGCGGCTTCAGGCGCTGATCTTTATCGCTGGAATTGCCAGAGCTGCCATGGACCGGAAGGCAAAGGCGCGGAGCCGGAAATCAACTCGATCCTTGGCCCGGTACAGGGAACGTCAGCCAAGCTGACGCGTGACCGCATGGAGGCGCGGGGAATCGAAGCCGATGACGAGATGGTGACGCAGATGAGTGAACTGGCGGCAGCATCGTTACGCGACCGGCTGCAGCATGGCGGGAAGAAAATGCCCGCCTTCGACTACCTGCGCAGCGATGAAGTGGACGCCCTGATCGGCTATCTGGAGAAACTCGCGGGAGTGCCGGCGACAAAACGCGATGGCCTGATCGTGCAGGAGTCGGCTGCCCGGATCGGCGAGCATATGGTCCGGGGCACCTGCCACATTTGTCACGATGCCACAGGGCCGGGCGCGGGAATGGGGCAGGGAACAATTCCGTCGCTGGCGAGCATTCCAAGAGACCACTCTCTCAGCGGCATGGTGCACCAGGTGCAATATGGTTCCTGCACCACGATGAAATTGACCGGCGGAGAGGTAATGCCGGCCTATCCATACTTCAGCGAGGAAGAAATCGCGGCAGCGTACTTTGTAGCCTACTCCGGAGGGAAGCCAGGCAACAGGCAATAGGCAACGGGCCCCAGCAAAAGCAAAACCCAAAGCCAAAATTTATTAACCACGAAGGACACGAAGAAGAAAAACGACGGTTAAAAGCGGCACTCCAGGAACTGTGCGGGCAAGCGTAACAGCGTCACAAGCCGCATAAATACTGGGGAAAAACAGCTTTCTGGCTCCTAGCTGCTAGAAGTCAAGACGAACTGCAAAAGCAACGGCTTTTACCACAGAGGACACCGAGGAAAACGGAGGCCAAAAGTGTCAATTCAGGAACTGTGCGAGCGGTTGATACGTTGATACCACCCGCGTAAATACTGATCAAAAGCAGCTTCTGGCTTCTAGCTGCTAGCTTCCAGGCAAGTCAAGACCAACTGCAAAAGCAACGGCTTTACCACAGAGGACAACGAGGAAAACGGAGGCCAAAAGTGTCAATTCAGGAACTGTGCGAGCGGTTGATACGTTGATACCACCCGCATAAATGCTGACCAAAAGCGGCTTCTGGCTTCTAGCTGCTAGCTTCCAGGCAAGTCAAGACCAACTGCAAAAGCAACGGCTTTACCACAGAGGACACCGAGGAAAACGGAGACTAAAAGTGTCAATTCAGGAACTGTGCGAGCGGTTGATACGTTGATACCACCCGCGTAAATACTGATCAAAAGCAGCTTCTGGCTTCTAGCTGCTAGCCTTCCAGGCAAGTCAAGACCAACTGCAAAAGCAACGGCTTTTACCACAGAGGACACCGAGGAAAAGACAGGCTAAAGCTTCCGAAAGTCACACCTGCTCTTTTTGTGACGAAAAACCTACTAAAAACCTGCTTTTTGAACCTGGGAACCCTGAAAAACAAAAACCGAAAAACCAACCACAGAATGAAAGCATCCGTTCTCTTGTTGGTTAGATCGGTCCAATCCACGGCCAGCCGGGATTTCGCCCGTTCGGCTACGCTCAGCGCAGGCTCTGCGGACTCCCTCTCAGCTGCGCGCCGTTCACGCCTTCTAGATGCCTCAAAAAGCAGGTTTTTGGCAGGTTTTTGGAGACATTTTTTGTCGATGTCTCCGAATTGTAAAGCTACGAACACAAAGATGCGGTAGAGTCCAGGAGACAGGAATTCAGTTTTGCTGAGTGCAAAACAGTGGCAAACGCCGTCAGGCCGTCAAAGCTGTTGATTCAATTGGGCGAAGTACCTGACGAAGTGGCTGACGGCACCGAATTCCTGACGTCAGAAAAGCAGGCAAGAGGCAATAGGCAACCAGCAAAACCTGCAAAACCAAAAATGGGGCCGGATTCCGCTCAAGCGCTAGACCCCGCGTGTTTATTGAAGAAAGTTCCTCGCGGAACGCCTCGCGGAAGCGATTTCCTAGCGCTAGGAACTGCCATCTCACTGCTTCACGCTTGATCAGGCACACGTCTCCTGCTGTGTCATTGCAGTGGTTGGAGCCAACTGCAATGACACTACTGTCGTTGTGTCCGCACGGCCTCGTTTGAGACAGGGAACAGGGTTCACGGCCGAGGCGGCGGTCCACACGAGTCCGGAAGACTCCATCAATTTATTCAGTTTTCAAAGAACTCTACGGGACCAATTGATCCCGGTCACCCTGGGGCGACTGGCCTACGGTTAAAAACCGTGAGCCACAGCCAGAATTACATGACTGGGAATGTCTAGGAAGAGGGTAGCGTCAAAAGGCTACCACGATGACAGCCAGTGGCTGTCATCGTGACAGCAGTTGAGGTTAAGCGTGACCAGAGCGACATTGTCAACCAGTTCGCGGATCAGGCGGACATTTTCTGCTCCCCGGGTGCGCGTGGCGCAGGTCTCGCAGGTTTCGGTTGAAAAATGTGTCGCCCCGCTGGGGCTCGTGTTGATTCGTAAGCGTACCCACCGCTGACGCAGTGGGCTCAGTAATTCCGCGCCTCTGGCGCTCTCGACAGCCGAGGCGACTCTTACCTCACCACGCGCAAAAGCAAAGCGCGTGTCGGGATCTCGGCGGCTGTGCCACACGAGCTAAAGCGGTTCCTGCATCGCTGAAGCCGTAAAATACATGAACCGCGCTTCGCGCGGTAAACGGTGCTCCACCCCGCCACGCCAAAACCGGACCGTCGGGGATCCCCGTTCTGAGCACCGTCTCTACGTTCTAATGGCTGTTGTTCTCGTAAACGATCTGTCCGCCGATGATGGTCATTACGTTTGTAGTTTTCAGGATTTCTGCTTCGGGGATTTTCATTATGTCCCCTGACAGCACGGTAAAGTCTGCTAGCTTGCCTGGGGTGATTGAGCCTTTCAGGTCTTCTTCAAACGCGGCGTTGGCCGGCCAGAGGGTGAAGGCCTTCAGGGCTTGCTCGCGGGTCATGGCTTCTTCGGGATGCCAGACGGCTTTATCCAGCGTTGCGCCCTGCATCCGCTCGGGCAGGGGCTTGCGAGCTACTGCGGCGTAGAACTCGATCATGGGCTCGCCGCGCTCGACTGGCGCGTCTGAGCCGCCGGCGATGATGTTTCCCATTTTGATCAGCGTTTGCCAGGCATAGGCGCCGTGGAGGCGCTCTGTGCCCAGCCTTCTGGGAGCAAAGAACAGGTCGCCAATGGCATGCGAAGGCTGCATGGAAGGAATGATGTGCAGTTGGGCAAAACGAGGCAGGTCGAGGGGATTCACGATCTGGGTGTGCTCATCGCGCCAGCGTGGCTCGGCGACTTTGCGCTCCGCGGCAGGCACGGCATTGAATGCTTGCTGATATTCATCCAGGATGAAACGGTTGGCGCGGTCGCCGATGGCGTGCGTCTCTACCTGAATGCCCTGCTTGAGCGCCGCAACCAGCATAGGGCGCAGCTTGTCGGCTTCCACGGTGAGAAACCCTGACGTGTCGGGCTTGTCGGAATAGGGCGCCAGCAGCGCCGCTCCGCGCGATCCCAGCGCGCCGTCGGAGACGACTTTGATCGTGCGCAGGGTGAAGTGATGATCGAAGAGCCCAACCTGCGCGCCTTCGCGCAGCAGGCGGTCGGCCGCCGGACCCGGCCCCCAGACGGCCTTGTACATGCGGATTTTCAGTTGGCCCTGCTGGTAAAGCTTGCGGTAGACGTCCACGTCTTCCCACATCCCGCCGGGGTCCTGCACTTCGCACCAGCCAAGCATGATGCTGCGCTGGTCGGCGGCGATGGCGGCTTTTTCCGGATCGGCAGCGGCTTCAGGCGGAACTTTATCGCGCACGAGGGCCTGAGCGTGGTCGAGCAGCATGCCGTTGGGCTCGCCATTTTTGTCTTTGGAAATTTCGCCGCCAAAGGGATTGGGCGTGTTGCGGTCAATGCCGGCAAGCTTGAGTGCGGCCGAGTTGACGACAGTGCCGTGACCGTCGGAGCGGCCGAGAATCACGGGATTGTTGGGTGAAACTTTGTCGAGTTCCCAGCGCGTGGGAAATACCGGCGGCTTCCAGAAAGTTTCAATCCAGCCGCGTCCGCTGATCCACTCGCCCGGTTTGGCCGCCGCAACGCGCTCTTTCACCCGCGCCAGCAGATCGTCGAGGCTCTTTGTGCCTTCAAGATTGAACGTCAGCTCGCGCGCGCCCACGCCGAGGAAGTGATAGTGCGAGTCGGTTAGACCAGGGACGACGGTTGCGCCTTTCAAGTCGAGGACGCGCGTGTTGGGGCCAACGTAGCGCTGCGCGTCGGAGTCTGAGCCGACGAGGACGATCTTGTCGCCTTTGACGGCGACAGCCTGCGCGTGCGGAGTGTGGTCGTCCACGGTGTAGATGTTGGCGTTTTTCAGGACGAGATCAGCGGGCTGGGTTTGGGGGAAGGCGGTGGAGAGCAGTAAGAGGACGGGGACCAGGAATTTCATAGGGAGATATAGTACATGGCTTTTGGCTCTTAGCTATTGGCTCTTGGGGCTCTTGGGAAAAAGCAAAACCTTTCTGGCCGCGAATTCACGCGAATTAACGCGAATTAGAAAGAATTGGTAATTGGGTAAGTTGGTAATTTTGTAATTGAAAACCCAAAAGACAGTTTGCTTCCTGGTTACGAAACCCAACTGCAAAACCTACGAATTAACGCGAATCAAGATTGGCAGTTGGTTTTAAGCCAGTTGGTTCCTGGTTGTGAGGAAAGCAGTAAAGGATTTGTCATTCCGAGGTGTAGCCGAGGAATCTGCTTTCCAATGTCCTCATCCGCGCTCTTCGGGAGGAGTGGACCCTGTCTTCGGTGTGAGTTGCTTTACGGGTTTGCCCCAGTTCTCTGCCAAGTCTTCCCATGTCGGATTCATGCGTTGAATCAACGCAACTTTTTTGGCACGAGACCATGCTTTCAACTGCGTTTCTCGGGCAATGCAGTTGTTTACATATTTGAATACCTCGTAGTAGACCAGCCGATTGATGCGGTAACGGCTTGTATACTCAACTTCGCCCCTCCTGTGTTGAGACACCCGCGCGAAAAGAGAGTTGGTCATGCCGACATATATTCGGCGTGATTTGCTGGCCAGGATGTACACGTAGAATTGACGGCTGAAAGCCAAAAGCAGATTCTTTGCTACTCTCAGAATGACAAAATCAAAAGACAATTCCAGCCCGCAGAATTATCGCTCAGAAACGATGACATGCACAAAACTCCAGGATGAAAGACGAAAAGCAGATTCCTCGCTACGCTTGATTGTCATAACAACAACGGCTCCCTGGCCGTCGAGTATTCTTGGAAGTGCTGAAACAACCAAGACTCGGGCCGAAAGGAGCCGCCGTATGAAACTTATCACGAACGACGTGAAATTGGTCATTGGTTGTGATTTT
>DATDNH010000251.1:0-2631 GCA_036518395.1 Candidatus Angelobacter sp.
GTCCCACCACTGAAGCTGGCGCGGCGTAATCCCCGTGAGCCCAACTACCTGCGATGATGTAAACCGTTGCTCCATAAGCCGCTGGAAATGTTTAAAACATTTCCAATAGAAAATGTTTGCAATATTTTAGGACGATGGACAGCAATGTCAATGGGAAAGTGGAGAGATGGTAAACAAGCTTTTAGCCATTAGCCTTTATAATAGCCCCTGGCTTAGCCAGTCCCGCCCCCCACGAAGTGTACGATTTCCAGCTTGTCCCCATCTTTGAGGTGAGTGTCGGCCCACGTTGCTCGCGGGACGATTTCCAGGTTCAGTTCGACAGCAACACGGTCGGCCTTCATGCCGAGTTGCTGAATCAGCGCAGCCAGCGTCAGGCCATCGGCAAAATCGCGGGGTTCGCTATTGATTGTTAATTGCATGGCAATGCAAGTGTGGACGAGAATCCCGATTCTAAGTAGACAAAAGCCAAAGGCCAAGAGCTAGTTGCCAATTGCCAAATTCGGATGCTTCAGATGGAATCCTGTCGCCTCCTGGTAGGCCTTGGCAACGGCCAGCAGCCTGGCTTCACCGTAGAGTTGCCCTAAGAAGGTCAGGCTTACGGTTGTTCCCGGCCCGCCGGGTTGAAGCTCGCCGGCTCTGAGCTGCGGTTTTGGAGCATCATCTCCGCGAACACCGTTGGGCAGAATCACCGCCGGATGGCCGGTCAAGTTAGTAGTCACCAGTTGGCTGCCACCGAATGTCGGCGCCACGATCACGTCTACCTGATCAAACAATTTTGCCATGGCATCCATGGCCATCATGCGCGCACGATTGGCCTGAATATATTCAACCGCAGGAATAAAACGCGCGCTGCGAAAGGTGTTGGGCCAGTCATTTCTGCTCTGCTGCGTGAGCAGCTTGTCACGACCGCTGCGCGTCAGGTCGTCGAAGGCCGCCGCCGCTTCGGCGAGTAAAATGGTTCGCATGGCCTGGTAGGGATACTTGGGTATTTCAACCGGAATCAAATTGATGCCCATGCTGCGGAGTTTGGCCAGTGCCGCATCGCTGAATTGTTTATCGTAGACTTGTTGTGCGCGCGCCCTTTCGCGATTGGCATTGTCCTCGTCGCGCTTTTTCTTTTCATCTTCTGTGAGGTTCTTTTCTTCTTTGGGAGGCTCGGGTTGTTGTGGCGGCTGCAACTCAAAATCATTCTTGAGATAACCAATGCGCAGCTTTCGCCAATCCAGGTTGGGGTCCCAGTTGAAGGCCACGTTTTGGACGGAGCGATCCTGTCCATCAGGGCCATAGATTGCGCTCAGAACCAGGGCGCAATCTTCAACGCTCCGGCAGAGTGGCCCAAGCTTATCCATGCTCCAGGAAAGGGCCATAGCGCCCGTGCGGGGCACCAGTCCAAACGTCGACGCAGGCCGCTTGCGCCGCACCGAGTGGAGGGCGAAGCAATGGAGCCCAGTGTCTCTGAACCAATGGCAAAACCAACACAGCCGGCGGCGGTTGCGGAAGCTGAACCGGCAGAGGATCCGCTCGAGCCCTGCTGCGTGTTCCACGGGTTGCGAGTCATACCGCCAAACCATTTGTCACCCTGGGCAAGAGCGCCTAAGGTAAGTTTAGCGACCAGCACTGCTCCGGCGGCATCCAGGCGCTGCACCACGGTGGCGTCTTCGTCGATGACTTGATTTTCAAAACCACCTGCGCCCCAGGTGGTGCGGTATCCCTTGACCGCGAGCAGGTCCTTTGCTCCCCAGGGAATTCCGTGCAGCGGGCCGCGATATTTTCCCGCAGCGATATCGCGGTCAGCCTCTTTGGCTTTCGCTTCAGCGCGATCCTGGGTGAAGGTGATAACGAACTTGAGCGTGGGATCATAACGCTTGAGCCGTGCCAGATACATCTCCGTGAGCGCGACAGATGAAACTTTTTTGGTGCGCACCAACTCGGCCAGCTGCCGTACGGTGTAGAAAGCCACATCTTCCAGATTTTTGGGAGCGCCGCTGGCATTCACATTGGGCGCTGGTGGAAGCTTGGATCGATGGCGCTCGCTCTGCAGCTTCATGCCCGCAGGGACTGGATCAAAAACGATGGCTGGGGCGACCTGATTGCCGATCTTCAGTTCGTAAATCAGATCGTAGTCCTTGGCAAAATCGTTCAAAGACTCGAGCATCATCTCTTTGTATTCATCGGCGATGGGTACGTCAGCGATAATGGAAGCGTTATCGATCATTTCACGTGTGATCTTGCTTTTTGGGTCGGCCATGGCCCAGAGGACTCCGGGAAACAACGTGGAAGTGAGTCCGAGCTGCGAGCAAACGGCGAGAAATGCCCTGCGATCCATCATGAGTTGGCTCCTTTTTTGCGGACGAACATTATACGATTTTTGATTTTTGATTTGAGATTTATGATTGCATTCGAGAGCTATTCATTGATGCTATTTCGCAGCGTGACAGAAGTTTTGGGGTCAATCAACAATCAAAAATCTGAAATCAACAATTTTTATGCATCAGCAATCAGAACTCCGCCCAGATTTCCGGCTAGCGACAGAGAAAGACCTGACCCAGTTACTGGAGCTCATGCGCGAGTTCTATCAAGACCAGGGTATGACGTTCGATGAGGAGGTGGCGCGAAGCGCGCTGCGGAAGA
>DATDNH010000252.1:0-3812 GCA_036518395.1 Candidatus Angelobacter sp.
AATGCTGGTCCACGGCCAGCAAGGCCTCGATGTAGGCGATAAGATTCGCGCAAGGTTAGTCAGCACAGACGTGCATCGCGGCTACATCGATTTTGTCAAACAACAGTAGTTACAAAAGTCGGGGGAAAGGGAATAGGAAAAAGAAATCGCTTTGTGTCCTCGATTTTCCTCCGTTCGTGTAGCCTGTCCTCGAGGTGAGGTCGCTATAAGCGACCGCAGCCGAAGGATGGTGAGATTTTGCTTTTGCTTTTGATTTTCAATTGCGAAATTACCCGATTACCGGATTAGCAATTTCTCCAATCCTCTGCTTCCTCCAATACTCTGCGTTGAAGGTCTTGCTGTTGACTTTCCATCCCCAAAGCAGTACTTTGGCTTAAGTCTTTAAGACTGATTCACCAATGACTGTCCGCCGCTCCAAAGTGCTGCCCACCCGATCAGAATTGCGCATCCTGCATGCGCTCTGGGACCTGGGGCAGGCGACGGTCGAAGACGTGACCCGCCACCGCACTTTTCCCCGCCGGCCCAACTACAAGACCACGCAGACCCTGCTGCGCATCATGGAACAAAAAGGACTGGTGCAGCATTTCATTCGCGGCCGCGTCTTTCTCTTTGCTCCTCGTGTGACCCGTGAGGAAGTTGGCCAGGGTACAGTGCGGCAACTGCTGGAGCAGAATTTTGGCGGGTCACCGGCAGAGTTGCTGGTGAATCTGCTGGAATCTGCGCACGTAGCGGAAAGGGAATTGGACGAACTCGAGGCCCTCATCAGGAAATATCGTTCGCAGAAACACAACTTCGGCGTACACGCAGCCCACAGCAGTGGGAAAGGATCGTAAAATAGTTATATGGCTCCCTTGGACTATCTCGGCTTTGCCGGGTTGTTCATTACGTATTTCTTGCAGGTTGCCGTTGCATGTCTTCTGTGCTGGTTCTTGACAGCACTGCTCAAGAGTCCGCGCAAGCGGTTCACGGTGTGGCTGAGCTTTCTGCTCGGGGCAGTGCTTTACTGGGGCTACATCGTTCTCACTTTCTCGGCTTCTGTTGTTTCCATCACCGATCGTCTTCCGGCGACGCGCGCACTTCCCCGCATGGCCCATCAGTTCCTGCTGCCGGCAAAATTTGAACGCGCGGTACCGTTTCTGGGAGAGACCCTCTTCAGTGCCTACATTTTGACTGTAATTTTTCTGGCTGCGCGGGGAATCTGGAAACGAATCAGCCTCCGCTTCATATTGCGGCAAGGCGTCGCGCCATCCGATCAGATGCAGCAGCTTTTTTCGGAAATGTGCCGCCAGTTCGGCCTCCGTAATTGCCGGCTTCTGGTGCTTCCGAATTTGAATTCGCCGGCGACTGTTCACTGGTGGCATCCGCGCATCGTGCTGCCTCAGATTTGCGAGCAACTCGGGGACAATGGCGTGACAGACGTCCTGCACCACGAGCTTACCCATGTTGCCCGGCGCGATTATCTGTGGTCCAGCCTCAGCGACGCGACCTGCTGGCTCCTGTTCTTCCATCCGGCAGTATGGCAGGCGAGAAAGCAGATGCGCATCCATCGCGAGATGGCCTGTGATCTGGCCGTGGTCGCGGCGCGTCCGGAACACCGCGACACCTACGCAGAGACCTTGACGCGTGTCGCCCGCCTCTGCCTGCCGCGCAAACATGCCATGCCGGGAATTGATTTCACGCCCGCTGGACGCGCAGTCCCCGCAGGACGCGTAGTCCCGACATCGGTTCTCCGGCGCCGTATCCAGGCGATCCTGATGGACCCGCAAACCGCTTCGCTCCCAGCGCGTTTTTCGCGAGTGCTTGCCAGCGCCGCTCTGGTGTGTGCCTGCGGGTTTCTCTGCTCGACCATCGCCATCGCCATAGCCTTTGCGCCTTCCGTGCAGCCGGTAGCTGCCCCGGCCCAGGCAGCGCAGAAACCAGACTCAAATTCGCGGCCGACGCGCAGCGCAAGGCGCGCGCACACGCAACCCCCTGAAAGCTCACCTCTGATCACCGAGTCGCCTGCTTACCGCATGCAGTCCGTTCCATACACAAGCGAGCGTGCGCCGGAAATTGCCGGCGCGCCCTACGAACGCGCTTCAACTGAAACCGCCGTTTTCAGCGGCCCGAACTCCACTCCGCGCAATCCCGCACAGGCCCCCCGGCCCACGGGTACTTCGCTGGAGTCTGTAATTGTCTCCACCGTAGGAACAGTCATCGCCGGCGACAAAGACGACCACACCACCAGGCGCAAATAAGGTACATTCTGAAGCACTCCTAACACGGGTCTTTCCGAACGTCCGTTAAGCGAGCGCGCGTTTTCTTCAGCGCCGGGGCCCCCAGCACGCGTGGTTTTTTCGCGTGATGGGGTGGGAGCGCGCTCGTAGGACGGAGGAATCTGCTCCGCTGCTCGCAAAGTTCACGAAAAGGCCTGCTACATCTGCGAGGAAACCACTCAGGTGCCATGGCTTTCCCGGATACAGCAAAACCGAAAACCGTCTAATTACCCACTTACCTAATTCCTTTTGTCCAATTATTTCGTTTTGTAAAGCTCTCGCTCCCGCCCTTGACACCGAGTCTTAAAATATTAAGACTAAGAAAACAGGCACGCTTCCCAACCCTGGCAAAACGGCGGTGACATTTGAATGTTCTGGAAAACGGCCACAAGAGCACTCCCACTTGTGTAGAAACGAAGAATGCGAAAACTGCGTTCTATTCCGAATATGTGAATCCGCAGTGGGTGCGTCTGCTCGACCTGCTGCAGATGAACTTGCGCTATACCCGTTGTGAAGGCGCGGAACTTCACACGGAAAACGGCGACTGCCTTCTCGACTTTCTCTCCGGCTACTGCGTTCATAACCTGGGCCATAACCATCCCAAAGTGATTGCCGCACTGCATGCGGAATTAGATCGCCGTGGCCCCGCTATGCTCCAGAGCCACGTGCCGGAACTCGCAGGCGAGCTGGCGGAAAAACTCTGCACTCTGGCCGGCGGACGCCTGAAAAAGGCTTATTTCTGCAGCTCAGGCAGCGAAGGCGTGGAAGCAGTCATTAAGTTTGCCCGCGCCCACACCGGCAGATCAGGGCTGCTGTATTCGAAAGGAGCATTTCATGGCCTCACCTGCGGTGCGCTCTCGCTGATGAACGGATCTTCCTGGGCCCAGGATTTCGGCCCACTCTTGCCGGATACCGTTGATGTCGCATTCAACGACCTGAATGAACTGGAAAGGAAACTGGCCACACGAAAATTTGCCGCCTTCATTCTCGAGCCGGTCCAGTCCGAAGCCGGCATTCGCATTCACGACGCGGGTTACTTACACCGCGCGCAATCACTCTGCCGCCGTTACGGCACATTGTTTGTCCTGGACGAGGTTCAAACCGGCATGTATCGCACCGGGCCGTTTCTCGCCGCTCACCACTACGATCTCGAGCCCGATATGGTGGTGCTGGCCAAAGCCCTGAGCGGAGGCCTCGTCCCCATCGGCGCTGTGCTCATGTCCAATGCAATCTACCGCTCGGTCTACAACTCGCTGAGCCGCGCCATTATTCATACCTCCACGTATAGCGAGAACGGGCTGGCCATGCGCGCCGGGCTTGCCACCTTGCAGACCTGCGATGAAGAAAACGTCGCCTGGCGCGCTCAAACCATGGGCGTCCGCCTGCGCGAAAAACTCTCTCAGGTTCTGGCCGGCTACGAAATGGTGCGCGAAGTGCGCGGCGCGGGCATGCTGAACGGCATTGAGTTCCACAGTCCCGGAAGCCTGAAACTCAAGGTGCCGTTTGAGGCCTTCCACATCGTCCATCCGGCGATGTTTGGACAGATGCTGGTCATGC
>DATDNH010000253.1:0-7915 GCA_036518395.1 Candidatus Angelobacter sp.
CTGATGCGGGCAACTGCCCCGTCAAGGCTCAGCGCCGCGCGCTTCATTTGCAGAGTGGATAGAGAATTCATCTGTTATTACTTAGGACCGCAGCCGTCCTTGGCTGCGGACCTATTCCTTCGACAAATATTTACGCAGGAACTCGAGTGTGCGCTGGCGCGCCAGCAGCGCCGATTGCGGCTCATAGTCCTTGCGCTGGTCGCAATTGAAGCCGTGCCCCGCCCGATACACGTAAACCGGCAGTTCCGGATGATGCCCGCGGATCTTGTCGATCTCTGAGACCGGAATGTGCGGATCGAGGGCGCCGAAGTGCAGCAGCACGGGGCAGCCAGGTTTCTCCGCAGCGTACTGCGCAATGCGTCCGCCGTAATAACCGACGGCGGCAGCGGGTTGAAGCCGCGTGGCGGCGAGCCATGCCAGCGATCCGCCGAAGCAATAGCCGACCACGCCAACCTTGGGGCAGCCAAGCTTCTGATGGGCATAATCGATTGCGGCAGCAACGTCCTTCAGCGCGTTCTCCATGCCGATCTTTGTTGCCACGCCAATGCCGCGTTGCATATCGGCAGGGTTATAGCCAAGCTCCACGCCGGGTTCCGCGCGATCAAATAATTGCGGAGCGATGGCGTGATATCCCTGAGCGGCAAAATCGTCGGCGACCGCGCGGATATGGCTGTTCACGCCGAAGATCTCCTGAATCACCACCACGGCCGGCTGGACGCTGTTGCCGGGTGCCGCGTGATATGCACCGAGCTGATGCCCGTCAGCGGCAGTCAATTTTATCTTCGTGCCCATGTCTTATTTGTTCTCAAAACTCAATTCGGTTCCGCTCCGGGTTCATGATCCAGGCAAAACGGCCATAGTCATAATAGCCGTTCTTCGTGACTCAGTCCTCCGTGGTGTTCTTTTGTCTTTCCTACGAGGTCCAAAAACCCTTTTTATCGTACTCGCGGATTGCTTTCAATTCGGAAGCATTGGGTCCGAGGGTGATCTCCAAATTTTCCGCGACCTTCAGCTTCCATCCGGTATTCGCAAGCACCTCCTCAACGCTCACGCCCGGATGCACGGTCGAGAGATACGCTTCGCCATCGTCGCCAAAGCGGAACACGCACTTCGTAGTAATCACGGCTGCCGGCCCGCCCCGAGGCAGCCCGACACGCTTGCGCCATCCGGCGCCCTCCCCGTTTCCGGGGCTGGTGATATAGCTTACGCGTTCAGGCAGGCGATGCCGGCTGTGCTCCAGCAGCGCCACATAGCGCTGCGCGAGTGATGCTATATCGCAGGCGCCACCCGAGCCGGGCAGGCGCACAATGCCATCTTTGCCCTTCACCTGCGTCGAATTCAGGTTACCGTAGCGGTCCGCCTCTGCAGCGCCCAGGAAACCCAGGTTCACTCGTCCGGATTGCAGCAATGCCATCACGCTTCCCATGTCCAGGCATTGGGTTGCCCCGAGAATGTTGGGTGGGTCGGCCATGGTATAGATCAGTTCCGGCGAAGGAGTCGAGCGTACTACGCCATTTTCAAACAACCCGATCGCGCCGGGGGCGTGCGTGTTTTTTGCCACCACAAAGGCGATCAGCGGCAGGCGCATGCCGACAAAGACAATTTCACCGTCCTTAATCTCACGCGCCGCGGCAACGACCATGAGTTCGTTTAATGTGTATTCCAATGTCGTGGCGCTCTCCATGCTTCTGAATTAAAACAGATGGTCGCAATCATAGAATTCATCTTCCCGGTGTCCGGTGGTGGGACCGGGCCTCTTTCTAATCATCAGCTTAATCTCAGACGGATTTTTCCCATACCTGCAGATTTGCCGTGCCGCGCTTCGATAAATCCGAGGCTCGGGATAGACCGGCACATTGAGTTCTCCATAGGCCCACCGGTTGACATCCAGAAAGAACCAGTAGCTTCCCTCCCGGGCGTAGGTGTGTAGAGATTCAGGAAGATGGTCTATTTCGCCGTGACTAACAAGAATAATCGCCTCGTCGGTATTGCCTGAGTAGAGCGCTGAAGAGAGGAAAGAATCCCAGAGACCGATCAGGCTGAACGCCGGCAAGACTCCAAAGAGCAACAAAACCACTGCATGGAACGCGTTCTTCGGCAAGAGAATGCTCCGCGCGGAAGTTTCCTTGTCTTGCCAGAAGAGAATCAGGACGAAAAACACCATGGTGATGTTCCATGGCCATACCACCGTATTTTCTCCGCTGGAAATCAGCACCATCAGGACAAAGATGTGGGTCCCAATGGCCAGGACAGCCGCTGCATTTCTGTACCTGCGGGTGATCAGGCCCAGTCCGGTAAGGATTTCAAAAAGGGGAATCGCCAGCAGCAGGAAGGGCGGAACATTTCTCGCAAACTGGGGCAACAAACGAAGGAAAGGGCCGGAAATATCAGGCCAGGTTTCTTTGACGAAGGTGACATTGAGTTTTTGCACTCCGCTCCAGAAATATGTGAAGGCCACAATTACCCGGCAAGCATTCAGTGCCACGTGTTGATTTTGAAGATCGGGCTTCTTCCATGCATAAAGACCCATCGCCGCCAGCATCAAGAAGCATTGATAGAACCAGGGCTGCCAGCGCATCTGGTCCCACAAACTAAGCAGGCCCGCAAAAACAAGGAAACTGAAGATTAATTTTCGCGGCTGCTTAACGATGACGATTGCCAACAGCAAGACGAATATCAGGCCCAGCCAGATCACATCAAGCGGGAAAGGAATAACCGGTAAGAAGCCGGTAACCGGAGACAGCGGGAAGAGTCGAGATGAAACCCATAACCTCCATGTAAGCCCAAAGGCGCCAATAAGGGCTACGGAGAGAGTGACTTTAAGCCATAAAAGTTTTTGCTCGGGCTGGGCACAGGGGCTCTTGAATGCGGCTGTCCAATGGCGGGTAACATCGGCCTGAGGCGGACTCAATCGGATTTTCTTTTGTTTTGCCTGAGTCAAGTATAGGTGTGCCCTGCATCCAGTGGTTTCGCAGCCGCTTGGATGAACGAGTCTACCAGACCTGATCCCCTGCAGGCCCCGATTAGCTCTTACTGTACTGTGGCATTGATCGCGTTCTTTCGAACTTCACCGATCGTCAATAGCGGATCTTTGGCGCCCGCCCGCGGGGCGATCCACTTCTTTTCGCTGCCGATGATGTCCAGCAGCAGCTTTTTGTCTTCCGCAGTGGGCAGCCAGCTATCAAGCTGCTGTTTGTATTCCTTCTCCTCCACCGGCTCACCCGTGCGCGGATGAAAGAGCTGGGCCTTCCATTGCCCAATGTTGCGATTAAACTTGATGTTGGGACAATACAGGGCGTCTGCACCGGTTTTCTGGCTATTGCTGATCTTCTTTACCAGATCAGCGCATTCATCGCGATACAGGTGGCGGTTGTAATCGTTGAGATTGTCCAGGTCAGCCGGAGTCTGGTTCTTGAGCTCGTCATATCGTCCTTTGATCCCCCAGACGTAGGCCCAGTGGGCCGATGATGAATGATCTGTGCCAAACAGGTCATAGGCACTGGAAATCCATTTGTTGAGATACTTCTGCAGCAGCCATCCTGGAACGATGCCCGCTTCAGCAATGCGCGCAAGCCCCGTGTTGCCCGTGCCCATGTGGAATGCCTCTTCCCGCAGCATGTAGCTCATGGAGCGGCCAAGCGGAGCGAACGCAGAATACTTGAGCATCTGAAGCTGGAACTTGCCGTCGCGATCAACAAAATCCGTGTAGGCAAAAAAGTCCAGCCAGTTGTCTATCTTCTCGTTGAACGATCCCAACAGCCGCTTGTTTTCATAGGCTTTGCGCTCCAGCATCTTCTGGGCCTCCACTTTGCCGGTAGCGCCAAAATGCTCAATCAGCAACGCGCACATTTGCCAGCCGTGGCGCATCTCCTCGATCATCACCCGGGTCAGGGCGGAGCGGTCCCAATCTGTGGGAGCGGTTTCAAACAGGTAGCGCTGTTGCTCGACGCTGGCAAATTCGGTGTCGCCTTGATAGACAATCAGATTCATGAGCGCGTCGCGCATGTTCTGCGTGGGCATCTGGCGCAGGTTCTCCCACTTGGGGCGTCCTTTGTAGTAGCCGAAGGAGATTTCTTCGGTCTCGATGGCGCCGAACAGAGTGTCAAACTTGAAGTTCTGGATGTCCTGGCTGTTCACGCCGATCTCTTCGCGCCAGGCCTTGAACAGGCCCACCCAGTCACTGAAAGTTCCGATCTTCATCACTTTTCCAGGCATTACAAACTCCAGTAATTAGTACTTAGTATTTAGTAGCTAGCAAAGACGGCGCCTTCACGAGCACCTCGATGCTGCATGCCATCACTACGCACAAGCCAAAGGCTAAGGGCCAAAGGCCAATGGCTGCTTTTCACAAACTCATCCACACCGTCTTCAATTCAGTGTAATGCTCGATGGCGTGCATCCCCAGTTCGCGGCCGAAGCCACTCTGCTTGTAGCCGCCAAACGGCAGCGCTGCGTCCATGACTCCGTAGGTATTGATCCACACGGTGCCGGCTTTCAAGCGCCGCGAGAGTTGATGCGCCTTCTTGATGTCGTTGGTCCAGATCGCCGCAGCCAGACCGTAGACGTTTTTGTTGGCCAGTTCAGCAACCTGGTCAATGTCCTCAAAGCTCAATGTCGCCAGGACAGGCCCAAAGATTTCCTCCTGGGCAATCTTCATGTCGTTGTTCACGCCGCCAAAGATGGTCGGTTCGATGAAATAGCCGTGATCGCCATTGACCGACGCCCGCTTGCCGCCGGCCAGCAGTTTGGCACCTTCTGTCTTTCCCGCATCGATGTAGCCCAGCACAGCATTCATCTGCTTCTCGCTGACGATCGCTCCCAGGCGCGTCTTGGGATCGAGCGGATCACCGAGCTTCAGTTTCTTGCTGTATTCCACCAGCTTGCCAAGAAACTCGTCTTCGACTTTCTTCTCGACGAAGAGGCGTGACCCGGCGCAGCATACCTCGCCTTTGCCGTAAAAGATGCCATTGATCGCGCCTTTGACTGCGGCATCCATGGCCGAGTCGGCAAAAACGATGTTAGGAGACTTCCCGCCCAACTCCAGCGTAACGCGCTTGAGCGAGTCGGCAGCGTTGCGCATGATTTCCTTGCCCACGGAGGTCGAGCCGGTAAAAGCAACTTTGTCCACACCCGGATGCTTGACCAAAGCCGCGCCGGTTTCCGGGCCGCCGGTCACAATGTTCAGCACACCGGCCGGTAATCCCGCTTCCAGCGCAAGCTCGCCAAAACGCAATGCTGTAAGCGGCGTTTGCTCTGCGGGCTTCAGCACTACTGTGTTTCCGCACGCCAGCGCCGGGCCCAGCTTCCAGCTTGCCAATAACAAGGGAAAGTTCCAGGCAACAATTGCTCCCACCACTCCGACCGGCTCGCGCAACGTGTATGTAAAAGCATTGTTGAAGGTGTTGACGGTCTCGCCATGAATTTTGGTGGCCCATCCAGCGTAGTAGCGAAAAACGTCCGCAACCATGGGCATATCCACATAGCGGGACTCGAAGATCGGCTTCCCATTGTCGAGCGTTTCCAGTTCGGCCAGCTCTTCAATGTTCTTTTCGATAGCGTCGGCAATGCGCCACAAAATCTTGCCGCGTTCGCTGGCAGACATCTTGCGCCACGGCCCGGCCGTGTTCTCAAAAGGCTGGCGCGCCGCGGTGACGGCCTGGTCCACATCTTTTTCCGTGGCCTCAGATACCTGGGTCAGCACCTCGCCAGTCGCCGGATTCACAGTGTCAAACGGTTTGCCTGAGCCTTCTACCCACTGCCCGTTGATGAGCAGTTTGCCGGACGAGACTTTTGCTTTAGTTGCCGTAATCATGGGACAAACTCCTGCTTGTAGCGGCTAGAAACTGGTTTTTCCATCACTGAAGATCAGTTGCATCAGTATCATCAGTGGTGAGGTTTTGGTTTTTGCCAGGTACTAAATACTAAGTACTAACTACTGGTTTTCACTTCGCTTTAAACGTCGCTGGCCGTTTCTCTACATACGCACTCAGACCCTCTTTGGCATCCTCACTAGCGAAGAGCCGTTGTTGCAGTTCGCGCTCCACGGCCAGTGCTGATTCCAGCGGGATCTCCCAGCCGGTCTGCACCGAGCGCTTGATGTTGCCTACCGCTTTCGCGGCTTTGTTCGGCGGCGTGAATTGCCGCGCGTACTCGAGCACGTTCTCCTTGAAATTCTCGCGCTCATAAATGTCGTTGATGATGCCCATCTCTTTGGCCTCTTCAAACGTAAACGTGTTGCCGGTCACCATCAATTCGATTGCCTTGCTCTTGCCCACCAGGCGGCTCAGCCTCTGCGTGCCGCCGGTTCCGGGAAGCACGCCCAGATTGATTTCCGGCAGGCCGATTTTTCCCGCGTCGCGCCGCGCGATGCGCAGGTCACAAGCCATGGCAATTTCCAGGCCTCCACCAACGCAGTGTCCGTTGATAGCGGCTATCACCAGCTTGGGAGTGTGTTCCAGCCGGAGCAGCGTCTCGTTGGCATGCAGGCAGAAGAAGTATTTGAACGTGGGATCGACGGAGGCCAGCATCTTGATGTTGGCTCCAGCCGAGAAAAATTTGTCGCCTGCGCCGGTCAGCACAATGACATACACGTCGTTGTCCATCCGCGCTTTGAGGATGGCGTCGTCGAGTTGGCGATTCATCTCGTAGGTGTAAGTATTGGCAGGCGGATCGTTGAGTTCGATCAGCGCAATGCCGTCTTCCACCTGGTAATTCACCAGGGTCGGAGTTTCAGTTGCTGTGGTTGTGGCCATGGTCCAAGCTCCTTTGCGGGGAATCGGTCAGGATTTCTTCCTGAAGTTTCTTGATTTGGATTTGCCGGCGTGAGTCACGCCGCGCAGGAAAATGTCGCCCATCTGCCGGGCCAGTGCGCTCGCGTCTGCGTCTACGCGCGGGTTGTGCCAGGTGTAAATCCAGTTGATCATGCCGAACAGGCTGAGCACCGCCAGCCTTCCGGAGAATTCTAGTCCTTTGGCGCGTCGCAAATCCTCCAGCAGGTCGAGGCAGACGTGGTAATACTGCCGCTTGATGGCGGCAATCTCAGCGCCCAGGTCATTTTTCAAGGTATCGTCCTCGTGCGTGAGCACCTTCATGGCTTCTTTGTTGGCGAGGAAGTATTCCAGATGGTTCTCAATAAAAATTCGGATGCGCGCTTCCGGATCAGTGGCGGTCTCAAGTTTCTGTCGGAGGCTTTCGATGATTGTGCTGAAGGTATGCTTCTGGATCAGGTACAGAAGCTCTTCTTTCGATTCAAAGTAGTGGTAAAGCCCGGCCAAAGACATGCCTGTCGCGCGGGAAAGATCGCGCATTGATGCGCCTTCGTAGCCTTTTTCACAGAAAATGCGGCTGGCATGGGCCAGCACGTCGGCCAGACGCCGGTCAAATCGGCTATCGCTGGCCGGCTGCGCATCTTTGTGCCCGTTCACTGCCTCTTTGCTCCTGCGAGTGCGCACAGTGAGGCCGGGGACCCGGGATGGAATGGCGGCGAGAGACATTGCAAGTGACAGACCGAACGTTCGTTCGGTGTACTTATTATGATGCAAAGACCGGGAAATGGCAATGGAAGCATCCGATTATTTTTGCCGTCCTGAGGAACGCTTCGATCGTTTCAGAGGCAAAAGAGCCAGTACGATGAGCACGCAACCGATAGCAATTACGCCGGAAGGGAAAACATCTTGTCCATAGCTGTTGCGATAAACAACGTGGCCGCGGCGCAGCGTACCCAATGAATAGAAAAGCAGGAGCCCGCCCAATCCACCCAGTGCTAACCGAGCACTCAGTTTCATCATTCCGCCCTGAATAAGTCTATGCCGGTTGCCTGTTTTCTGTACGGCGCCACCACCCGTTCTGAGTCTTGCGGGGTCTTCTCATTGGCTGAGTGCCGATCGCAAGTGAGTGCTCTCTTTCAGGCATCTCA
>DATDNH010000254.1:0-31630 GCA_036518395.1 Candidatus Angelobacter sp.
GAAATGCGGCGTGGTTCCGGTGCCGGAACACCAGCTTCCCGTATTGTTGCCGGAAAATGTCGAGATCACATTGCAGGGCAGCTCCCCCCTCGCGCGCGTGCCGGAGTTCGTGAATGCCAGGTGTCCCAAGTGCGGCGGGCCAGCGCGACGCGAGACCGATACCATGGATACCTTCGTCGATTCATCCTGGTATTTCTACCGCTACACCTGTGCGCATCTTCAGGATCGCGCGCTCGATACCGACACGGTTGAGTATTGGTTTCCCATCGACCAGTACATTGGCGGCGTGGAGCATGCCATTCTGCATTTGATTTATTCGCGCTTCTGGACCAAGTTCATGCGCGATATCGGACTGGTGCGCCACGATGAGCCTATCCAGCGCCTTTTCACCCAGGGCATGGTCATCAAGGGCGGGGCCAAGATGTCCAAGAACAAAGGCAACGTGGTTTCGCCCGACGACATGGTAGCCCAATTCGGCGCTGACTCCGCGCGGACCTATTCGCTTTTCGCTGCGCCTCCGGACCGCGATCTCGACTGGCAGGACACCGGCATTGAGGGAGTTCACCGCTTCCTGGCTCGGGTGTATCGCTTTGTGTTGCGGCACGCTGAGAAGGCAAAAGCGGCAGGAAGCAAAAATGATGTGGGACAGCTCAGCCCGAAAGCCCGCGCCATCCAGCGCAAGCTTCACCAGACCATCAAGCGCGTGACCGATGATTTTCAGGGCCGCTGGCATTTCAATACCTGCGTAGCCGCCATCATGGAGTTTGTGAATGAACTCTACGGGGCAGAGGAAGAGATCTCGAAAGGAAGTTTCCCGCCACAGATTCTGTCTGACGCGCAGAGGAGCGTTGTGTTGTTGCTGGCGCCCTTCGCGCCCTATTTGTCCGCCGAGCTCTGGGAAGCTTTGGGAGAAAAAGACAATCTCTTGCGCCATCCCTGGCCGGAGTACGATCCAGCTTTGGCCAAAGAAGAGGAAATCGAATACCCAATCCAGATCAACGGAAAGCTCCGCAGCAAGATCACCGTTCCGGCCGGAAGCACGGAAGAATTCGTGCGCGAGCGTGCACTCGCCGATGAAAAAGTCCGCGCAGCGCTTGACGGTCGCGAACCAGCCAAGGTAATTGTGATTCCGGGCAGGCTGGTTAATGTAGTGATCCGCTAGCAGCAAACCACAGGCAACAGGCAATAGGCCAGAGGCCACAGGTTATAGAAGGATCGACCAACGGCAACAGCGAAATCGTTTGCCGCAGATTACGCAGATATACGCTGATCAGGGCTGATTTGGAAATGTGCGCGAGAATCCGTAACAGCGTAACAATCCACGTCTTTATTGGCGATTTCTGAACCACTCGAATGCGTAACCACTTGAGAGGCCACAGGCAACAGGCCAGAGATCACAGAAGAATCGACCCCAACACCAACACCGGAATTTTTTACCGCTGATCCACGTCTAGCCGGGACAGATTCACGCTGATCGGCGCTGATTTGTGAATCTGCGCGAGAATCCGTAACAGCGTAACAATGCGCGTCTTTATTGACGATTTCCGATTGAGCCGCATGCGTAACTGTGGCGGGAACTTCGAAATTCAAATGCTCCTGCCAATGCTCGATGAAGTCTTGGAGTTGGTAGCCGCGAGCCAATTTCTTTTTGTCGGTGCGCTGGACGCGAGGCAGGATTTCGAAGGGATGGAGCAGACGGGCAAGGCGCCGGGCGGTGATTCGGCCATCGACGTCCCACGGGCGAGTGTCGCGCGTGTGCAGCCAGGTGAGCAGGTCGGAAGTCGAAAGGCGTTCGACCCAGCCATGATGGGCAAAGCAGTCGCGGACATCGGCGAGCAGTTGCAGGCTTTCTTTCAGGTCGAAGTCTACCGCGTCCTGAAAAATGGCGGCCAAGGCTTCGCGGATGATTTCAGGCCATCCTTCACCGAGGAAGTCGGCAATCTGGAGAAGAGGCTCAACCATGTCCTGCTGACGCGGGTCGAGGCCGGGCGGAAACTTGTCGTAAGTATAAGGCGGTTTTTTCTTAAGAGAAGCAAGAGCGCCTTGTGACCAGGAATGGAGCCGTGCGCGAAGGTCGTCGGCTTCCTCGGTAGCGCGGAGGAGATCAAAACGCCTAACTTTGGATTTAGCGGTGAAGGGTTCGAGGACAATGGAAATGGAGCGGTCGGCGATGTCGTCGGGGAGCTGGCCCATGCCGGCAAAGGCTTTGGGGGCAAAGAGGTTGAGTTCGCGGGTGGCGGTGGTGTAGCCGACACCAGGCTGGAAGCCACTGGCGAGAACGGCGCGCAGGACGGGACTTTTGCTGCGGGTGCGGGTGCCGATGGTGGCCTGAAATTCGTCCAGCAGGACGGTAGGGATGGGATCGTCGGTGCGTCGGGCGAGGCTGGCGGCGGTGTAGGCCGTGGTCAGGGCCGAATCGGGGGAGATCATGCTCAGCAGTTGCAGGCAAAGGCTCTTGCCGGACTGATGCTCGGCCGACTGAATGGCCAAGTAGGGTGTGACCTGTGCGACGGAAAGGCAGTAGGTGTGGAGCACCCAGAAGGCCATTACGATGCGCTGGTGGTCAGAGCATTCCAAGTAGCGGCCAATGAAGCGGTCGATATCGTCGAGCAGACCGGCCCCGGTAATCGGCATCTCGAGTTCATGGTCGGAAGCGACTTCGGTGTTGTCAGGAGTGGTGGTGTTTAGAGTTTCAACGGGCATAAATGTAACCTTTCTGCCTTTAGCGCTTAGCCGTTGGCCCTTGGCAAAAACCTCTTCATCCAAGAGCTTTCCAACCGGATTAAAGGCTTAACAACATTGATGTTTGTTTCTCATTCGTTAAACAACATGCAATAGATAATAGAATGTTGTCAAGAATTATTTTTGGATTTGCTGTATGTTGTTGAAAGGAAAGCAAATAAAGTTCTAAAGAGGCAATTGTGGGTCAAAGTGACGCCGGTTTGACAGCCACTTGCTGTCATAAAGACAGCTTATTAACAAGACGCATTTGACGGACTAACCAAGACAATGGACGGAGTGGACGATCTGGACGAAATGGACCAGAACCAGGGAGTAGAGCTAAAAGCTGCCTTTATTGCGTGATCTGCGGCGGACCGTTGTTGCTTGTTGCAGGTGGCGTTGATCAGCGTATATCTGCGTAATTTGCGGCGAAGAATTCCGATGTTGCTGTTGCTTGGGGTTGATCTTACCCAAGGGCCAAGGGCTAAAGGCCAAGGGCTTATTGAGCTAGAAGCTGGTTTTGTTGCGTAATCTGCGGCGAAAGATCAGTTCAGCATCAACATCTTTAACCTGGCTAAAGTAACGGCGCGAAGGTCTGGAGTATTGATCAAGTGAGGGTCGATCTTAAGAGCACGGTCATAATCCTGAATGGCCCGTCTATAGAATAACTTCGCTTGTTCTGGGGAGGGGCTGTCCTCCCCCTTGGCTTCATAGGCCCCTGCTCGGTCGCTGTAGGCATTCGCATCATTCGGATTGATCTTCAAAACGTGGTTGTAGTCCTGAATGGCCCGGTCATATTGACCTTTGTGGGCATAGGTTACTCCCCGTTCGAGGTAGGCGTCCCTATAATTCGGGTCGATTTTCAAAGCCTGGTTAAAGTCTTGAATGGCCCGGTCATGTTGAACCAGGTAATCATAAGCCACTCCCCGGCTGACGTAGACAGTTGCATCGTTGGGATTGATCTTCAGCGCCTGATCGTAGCTTTCAACGGCCCGGTCATGTTCACCTTTGTAGAAGTAAGCATCCCCGCGGCAAGCGTAGGCATAATCCGAATTCGGGTCGAGCTGCAAAACGTGGTTAAAATCTTCGATGGCATGGTCCCAGTCGCCCATGGCGCGCCAGTAATTCTCCTCGGCATGTTCATAATCTTCCATCTTGCGATCATTCTGGCCCAGGCGGATGTAGGCTCTTCCCCGATCCGTGTACGCCAGCGCATAATTCGATTTCAGTCCGATGGCCTGGGTGAAGGCGTCAATGGCCTCCTTGTATTGTTTCTTTTCGAAATATCGCTGGCCGCGCGTGTAGTGCGCTTGCGCCATGCCTTCCGTATCAGTACTAGTTGTTGCCTGGGTTGATTTTTTCCCTTCCTGCCGGTGTACGATCAGGCGCCACACGAGCACGGAGAGGAGCAGCAGCGCAACTGTGCCAAAGGCCAATAGCCGCCAGCTCTTCATAGGGACGAACATGAAGCAAATTATAAGCCTCGGAAATGAAATCACCGTGATCGCTACAGCATTCCAATTACCCACTTACCAACCCGCCCAATTACCAAATTCCTCGATTCCTCTTTACAGCGGCCAGCGAATAAAGCACAATTGTTCGTGGAAGACCACTCCATTGTCATCCTTGACTTCGGCTCGCAGTATACGCAGTTGATTGCGCGCCGCATCCGTGAATTGAAAGTCTTTTCTGCCGTTCTGCCTTGCACGGCTTCTCTGGACGAGATCAGAAGCTATCACCCGCTGGGCATCATTCTTAGCGGAGGCCCGTGCTCGGTTTACGACGACGATGCTCCGCCTGCCGATGACCGCGTGCTCTCCCTGGGCATGCCTGTGCTGGGCGTCTGTTATGGGCTGCACTTCATCACCCACAAGCTGGGGGGCAAAGTGGTTCCCGGGCCTCGGCGAGAATATGGCCATGCGGAAGTCAATGTGTACGGTGAATCGAAACTTTTTAAGGGACTGCCGAAGAGTCTGAATGTCTGGATGTCGCACGGTGACGAGGCCGAGCAACTTCCTCCGGGATTTTCGCCGGTGGCGAAAAGCAGCAACGCATTGGCGGCAATGCAGAACGAGGCGCAGCGAATCTGGGCGGTACAGTTTCATCCCGAGGTGCACCACACAAAGCTGGGCATCGATCTACTGCGCAATTTTGTTTATGAGATTTGCGGCGCCCGTCCTGACTGGACTCCTCAGCACTTCATCGATGAAACCATTCGCCAGGTGCGCGAGACCGTAGGCGAGAAGGGAAGAGCCATCTGCGCGCTTTCTGGCGGGGTGGATTCGGCAGTGGCCGCCACGCTGGTCAACACAGCGATTGGCGACCGTCTGGCGTGCGTGTTTGTGAACAACGGCGTGCTGCGCAAGAACGAATTTCAAAAAGTTCAACAGAACCTGCGCGACAAGCTGGGCCTGAACCTGGACGCCGTGGATGCAGGGGCCAGCTTTTTGGAAAAACTTGCGGGCGTGACTGAGCCGGAGAAAAAGCGCAAGATCATCGGCAACGAATTCATCGCCGTCTTTGATCAGGAGGCGCATCGCATCGAGCAGGCCATGGGCAAGGTTGAATGGCTGGTGCAGGGGACGCTCTATCCTGACGTGATCGAATCGCGCAGCGTGCGCGGGCCCTCGCAGACCATCAAGACGCACCACAACGTCGGCGGACTGCCGGAAACAATGAAGCTTAAACTCATCGAGCCGCTCAAGGATTTGTTCAAAGATGAGGTGCGGCGCATCGGGCGCGAACTCGGCATGCCGGAAGAAATTCTTCAGCGCCAGCCATTCCCTGGGCCGGGCCTCGCGGTGCGTATTCTTGGCGAGGTCACGCCGGAGCGTATCGCACTGCTCCAGGAAGCCGACGACATTGTGGTCACCGAGATTAAGGCGGCAGGTCTGTACACAAAAATCTGGCAATCGTTTGCGGTGCTGCTGCCCGTGATGTCTGTGGGCGTGATGGGCGACCAGCGAACGTACGCGTACACGTGCGCGATCCGCGCCGTTCACTCAGAGGACGGAATGACGGCCGACTGGGCGCCGCTGCCGCACGATGTTCTGAAGAAAATCTCAAATCGCATTGTGAATGAAGTTCGGGGAATTAACCGCGTGGTATACGACATAACTTCAAAGCCGCCGGGGACGATTGAATGGGAATAGAGCCGAAAATCAGAAGTCAGGAGTCAGAAGCCAGAAGTCAAGTCAACATCCTTTGGTTCCGAGAACAAAATTCACATATAGGCATAACTAAGGCATAACTGCCTAAGCTGACCTTTCCTCGAACCAGACGTCCAATTGTAAGTATCTGAAACGTTAGGGCAGAGTCGCTGCCATTTGGGGCTGAATGGCTGTTTTGCTAGTTGTCATTTTGTTCACGGCGTTGTCCTGCCAGACTTCGCTTGCCGCCCCCGTTAGACCCGAATGGCCAGAGTCTGCAAGCACTCTAACTCAGAGTGCTTCCTCGCAAGATGCGCCTTCTGTCCAAACCAATGATCAGGCCAAGGCGGCAAAAAACTCGCCGCCGAAAGACCCTCCGCCAATCATAACGGTACAAAAAGCCATCACCATTCCTTTCGTCACAAAACCGCCAAGAATGGAAGAGTTCGAATCGATGGAGCCATCGCGCAGTGACTTTGTAAGGCTTTCGTCATTCATCCAGCAGTTTCCAAAAGATGGGGAGCCGGCAACGCAGCAGACCGTTGTCTACATGGGGTACGACCACCAGAACCTTTATGTCGTGTGGTTGTGTTTCGACAAGCAAGCGAACAAGATTCGAGCCCACCGGAGTCGCCGCGAAGACATTTTTAACGATGACTACGTGGAGATCATTCTGGACACTTTTCATGACCAGCGCAGAGGACTGGTCTTCAGCACGAACCCGGTTGGAATCCAGGCGGATGGAATCTGGTCTGAAAACAGCGGCAACGATACCTCCTGGGACACGGTTTGGAACACCTCGGGAAAGGTGACCCCCCGCGGCTATGTTGTGATTCAGTCCATTCCCTTTCACAACCTGCGTTTTCCTACCGGTCAGGCAAATGCGATCTGGGGTTTCACGCTGAATCGCTGGATTCCCCACTCGGATGAAGGAGACTGGTGGCCTCGCGTTTCCGCCAAAGTCTCGGGGATCCTGAATCAGGAAGGGACACTGAGCGGATTGGAAGGCATTTCGCCAGGAAAGAACATGCAGTTCATTCCTTATACTTTTGGCCGCAGTTTCAAAACGATCAACCAGGACGTGCCGACCACTCCTGTATTTCAGGCCGGGGATTTTGAAAGCAAAGCCGGGTTGGATTCCAAATTTATCTTCAAGGATAAGTTCGTTCTGGACACAACCATCGAGCCGGATTTCAGCCAGATTGAGTCTGACCAGCCGCAAAATACGGTGAATCAGCGCTTCGAAGTATTCTTCCCGGAAAAGCGGCCATTTTTTCTGGAAAACTCCAATTTTTTTGAGACGCTGAACTTCTACCAGCAAAACCGTTTGCTCTTCACACGCCGGATTGCCGACCCGCAATTCGGCGCGCGGCTGACCGGAAAGGACGGGCCGTGGGCAATCGGATTTCTGGTTGCAGACGACCGCTCGCCCGGCGAGCAGGTGTTGCCTGGCGATCCCCTGGCCGGTAAGCGGGCATACTTTGCCGTCGGCCGCGTTGCCTATGACGTTGGCAAGAATTCCAATATCGGGGTGATCTACACGGACCGCGAATTTGCTGGCGATTTCAATCGCGTGGGCGGCTTCGACTTCAACTTCAAACTCAACAAGAACTGGAACCTGGCATATCGCGGCGTAGTCAGCAGCACTTTGGACAACGCCAATGGCAACGGCTACTTGTCTGGGGCCAATCATGATGGATCCGTTTTTGGCAGCGGCGAGCGCTTCACGCTCGTGGCCCAGTATCAGGACATCACCGGAGGCTTTCGCGAATTCCTGGGGTTTATCCGCCGCACCGATATACGCCGCTTGAACGGCTACTATCACTTTTACTGGAAGCCGAAGAAGAGCAAACTCAAAATGGAGCTGTACGGGCCTGAGCTGAGCGTTGACCGCACCTGGGACCACACCGGCCTGGGAGTGGAATATAACGTGAATGGCGACTGGGCCGTTCAGTTCCCTCGCAGCACAGTCATTGCTCCGGTGGTGGGTATTGAGAGCGATACCTTGCGACCGCAGGACTTTTCCGGACTCACCTTCAATAGGAAATTCACCCAGGACTTCGCCGGACTTGTCTTCCGCAGCAGCCCATTGGGTCAGCTCCTGTTCAACATCAACATCTTTCGTCAGGGAGCCGTGAACATCGTAGTTCCGGCAGGACAGCTTCCTAATGAAGGGGATGAAACCACCGTCAATTCCGGGTTGACCTATAGGCCGTTCAACGGCCTTCAGATTGACAACACCTACATCCTGGAT
The DNA here is from genome assembly GCA_036518395.1 of Candidatus Angelobacter sp. Taxonomy (GTDB): domain Bacteria; phylum Acidobacteriota; class Terriglobia; order Terriglobales; family Acidobacteriaceae; genus Angelobacter. The sequence goes on from DATDNH010000254.1 coordinate 8,125, forward strand.
CGCGTTCGACACAATCCGCTGGATCATGCGGTGTTCAACAATCACATCATCCGGTCAAAGTGGAACTATCAGTTCACGCCTGCGCTCTCCGTGCGCTTCATCGCGCAATACAACGGGCTGCTGGCAAACCAGCAGTTTTCCAGCCTGCAGACCACCAAGAACATGAACTTCGATTTCCTCTTTACTTACCTGGTGCATCCGGGGACAGCCATTTATGCCGGGTACAACAGCAACCTGGAGAACATCGATCCCGGACTCTGCGTGAAGATAGCAGGGCAATGTGACCCGAATGGAATCGGCTTGCTGCACGGCACGAATCGCCTGCTGAACGACGGCCGCCAGATATTCATCAAGGTGAGTTATTTGTGGCACCCGTGAAAGGCAGGCAATAGGAAAAACAGGGAATTAGGGAATAGGGACTAGGGAATAGGGAACAGAAGCCACAGCCGCAATTTAGCCGCAGATTTCGCAGATGCCCGCAGATTCAAGAGAGACGAGAGAGGAATTCGGTTCAATCATTCACCCTTTTGATATCGTTCCCGCCAACGCAGCCATTCCTGTTTCAGTTTGGGCAGTATGAATTCGAGATTTCGCCGCGCGTTTTCGCGGCTGTTCATCGTATAAGGGAAGGAGACTCCCCAAACTCCCCAGCGATCCGGCTCATGCGGACACACCTCCTGAAAATAGGGTTCCTGATTTACTTCCCACACCAGCCCGCATCGGCCGCCGTCGGGCGCGATGACGAACCCGTCGCCGTAATCCATAGGCTCAGCTTCAAAATCTGAGATCTTACCGAGAGTGAATCCCTCCACAACGACATCGTCGAGTACCACAAATCCGTGGTAAACAGGTGCACCCGCGGGCTTTGCAATAAATGCCGGAAGACCCGGTTCGGCGCTTTCAGCTCCAGGATCAACCGCCATGAGTCGACTCTTCGGTTTAAATTCGTTGTCCATCTGAAAGTTAAGTGTAACCTTCCGTCGCAAACCGAGTCTCTAATGTTGCAGGAACGGCTTATGTCCTTTTTTGCTAATACCGTGATCTGGGGAACCGCAAGGTCTCTCCGGGTCTGCGCTTCGCGTACACCCCTCGAGATGACGAATCGTAGTGGTGGTGGCTGTATTCGCAAAATGGCTTAGCCTAATGTGATATTTTGGTTATCTGTGGTTGATTTTCGGGCTTTCCCAGAGTAGAAAATACGTCTACATGAGGCGGGTATTTGCCAGTGCGTTGATCGTTGTTCTGGTTGCGTCGTTATCGCTGCCAGTGTGGGCCACCGCGTGTGCGCACATGGCAAAGACGCCTATGTGCCACAGAGCACCCGCTCAGCATCACTCCCACCCCACCGCGCGCAAAGACGGCGCACGTTGGGGACCCCATCACTGCGATGGAATGGGCGATGAAAATGAAATGGCTGTCCCGAATTCCGATCGCAGAGTAAGCGATCTGCCGGCAAAATGCCCCATGCAGTGCTGCATGCAGGCGACCGTCAGCAAAGTGGCGGTAGCTGTAAAGAACGCAATAGTTTTCCATCCCATTACGTCGCACGAGCGCGTTGAACGCCCGGGCATTCTCTTCACCAGTAACGGTTTCTCGTCGCATACTGATCGCGGTCCTCCTGCCGCCTGATTTCTTTGCACGCATAGCCAACCATCAGTTCTCGATTCTCGTGCACTCTTGCGCATAAGAATCGGCGCTTGCGTTTTCCAGCGCAGCGAGATAGCCAGGAGGACCCCAGATGTTACGACGAATGATTCGCATCGCGATTGCCGTCTCGGCACTTGCTTGCGCGCCGCTTTATGCGTCTGTTTTTGGGACGGTGAAAGCCATCGTCCACGATCCGCAACACCGCCCGGTGAAGGATGCGCAGGTTGTGGTCCAGAGCCGCAGCTCATCGCTCAAACTTACGGCCACCACCAACGAAGAGGGAATAGCCACCATCCTGAATGTCCCGGTAGGTGAATATGACGTGAGCGTGGCGGCCAAAGGCTTTTCCACCGAGCACCAGGCAGTCGTAGTCACTTCAGGAAGTATCCAGGAACTGCATCTCGCGCTGAACTTAGCTTCAGTGCAGCAGACGGTGGAGGTCAGCGCGGAGCGGGAAACGATCAATCCATCTTCGTCGTCCACGGAAAGCCTGGTCAACCGCACAGCAATTACGCAGACGCCGGGGAGCGACCGGGCGAACTCGCTCTCTATGATTACCGATTTCGTCCCCAGCGCCGTGATGGTGCATGATCAGCTCCACGTGCGCGGCGGGCACCAGGTGACGTGGGCGATTGATGGCGTTCCGGTTCCGAATACCAATATCGCGAGCAACGTTGGCCCGCAATTCGATCCCAAGGACATTGATTATGTAGAGGTCCAGCGCGGCAGCTATTCCGCGGAGAGCGGAGACAGAACTTATGGCGTATTCAATGTGGTGACGCGTTCGGGATTTGAGCGCAACCACCAGGGAGAGCTGGTGGCGAGCTATGGAAATTACAATTCGACTGACAATCAGCTCAGTTTCGGCGACCACAACGATCATTCCGCCTATTACGTCAGCGTGACTGGCAATCGTACCGACCATGGGCTGGCTACGCCGACATTCGATGTTCTTCATGATCAGGCCGCTGGTGGCGGTCTGTTTACCTCGCTGATCTCAAATGTGACACCGAACGATCAGGTGCGCTTTGTAGCTTCTTCGCGGGCGGACTATTTCCAGGTGCCCAACGATCCTGAGGCTCAGACTGCCGGCGTTAGAGACCGCGAGCGTGAGCAGGACATTTTCGGGAACCTTTCCTGGATTCACACCATTGGCACCGGCATTGTGCTGACGGTAACTCCCTCGTATCACTTCAATCGCGCTGCCTTTGAAGGCGGGCCGGAGGATGTGCCGATTGCCACAGACAATCGCTCGTCGTCTTATACGGGAGGACAAGCCAGCGTGGCGGTAATCAAAGGACGCCACAATGCGAAAATCGGATTCTATGGATTCACGCAACGTGATAACACGTTCTTCAGCCTGATCGCCAACGACGGCAGCGGCGATGCTCTGAGCCAGCGTGACATTGCGCGAGGTGATCTGGAAGCGGCTTTCATTGAGGACCAGTTCAAAGCCACGAACTGGCTCACCTTGAATGCCGGGGTGCGTTTCACCCGGTTTTCCGGCGCCATCACCGAAACTGCGGCCAGCCCGCGTCTGGGTGCGGCCATTCAGATTCCCAAATTGAAATGGGTCCTGCGCGGCGCTTACAGCCGTTACTATCAACCGCCGCCACTGAGTACGCTTTCCGGGCCGCTGCTTGATCTGGCGGCAAGCCAGGGATTCGGGTTCCTGGCCCTCAGAGGCGAACGCGACGAGCAGCACGAAGTTGGATTGGCCATACCGTTTCGTGGATGGACTGCTGATCTCTCCTATTTCCGCACCGGAGCGCACAATTACTTCGACCACGATGTTCTCGGAAACTCCAACATCTTTTTTCCGATCACGATTCAGGCAGCGCGCATCGTGGGCTATGAGGTGAGCCTGCGCTCGCCTAAGATCGCCAAGCAGTTCGACCTGCATCTTGCTTACTCGCGACAGTCAGCCGAAGGATCAGGAGGAGTGACTGGCGGGCTTACAGACTTCAGCCCGCCGTCGGAGGGCTTTTTCTTTCTCGATCACGACCAGCGCCACACGCTCAGCAGCGGCTTTACGGAATTGCTGCCCTGGAAGACCTGGATTTCCGGAAATCTCAACTTTGGTTCGGGCTTCCTGAACGGCGACGGCCCCGATCACCTGCCCGCCTATGCCACGGTGGACTTCGCGATCGGCAAATCCTTTGGCGAGAACTGGTCGGGGAAGTTTACGGCTACCAATATCACGAACAAACACTATTTCGTTGACCTCAGCAACACTTTTGGCGGATCGCACGTGGGCGATCCGAGGATGGTGTCAGTTCAGGTGAGGTACAGGTTTCATTACTGAAGAGCAGTACTAATGGGAAGACCTGGCAAGTGAATGGGGCAAACCGCTACCGAAGCTGCCGTGGCAAGTCAGAGATCCTGTCACGGGCGAAGACCTTGGGGATTCTTCGGGCCAAAAGGCAAGAGCGGCCCCTCAGAATGACAAGGGGTCAATTGATTTGCCTTTGCTAAGTAGTGGTCGTTAGTACTTAGCAAGAACAAATCCTTCATCCATGGAGAGCGAAAGCGACTACCAGGAAAAACACTGCGGTTAAGATCACCAGCGGGGTACTGCTTTGTGTGGTTCTCATTTACGCTGGCGGGTTTCTGCTTGGGGCCACTGCGACAGTCACACTGACTCTAGTGCGGGTGCTGGAATTCGTTGGGGTTGTCGCCATTCCTGTGGCGGGTGGCGCCGTTCTTCTGTGGTTCGCTTATAAGCTGTTTCTGGAGCCGGTGATTCGCCAGCGAAAGCTGGACCGCATTCGTGAGTGGCGTGCCCGACGAGATGCAAACCTTACCACTGATGACACAGATGAAGACTGATTTTCAGTGATTGACTGTTGCTGGTCAGCAACCACGACTCAGAACGACAAACCTCCTTCGCGCTTCGCGCGAGAGACGTTGCAGTGCGACGTCTCTACGTTTGGATTCTTGGCCGTCCCGGATCATCTGTTGGGCCACGCAACTGTGGAACTGCTCTAGAAAAATCCAAAACCAGAGCACGTTGATGTCGATTCAAGCATTTTCCGTTCGACTATCTGAGTAGCGGGTAATATATTTCATTGGAGAGGCCTGGACATGTCATTCTTTCGCGATTTGAAGCTGGCGGTACGTTCTTTGGCGCGAGTTCACGCCCTGTGGATTACTGTGGCTATCACGCTGGCACTGGGTATTGGCGCCAACGCGGCAATTTTCAGCGTGGTTCGCGGAGTGCTGCTGCGGCCGCTGGCAAATCGTGATGAAGATCACCTGCTCTACATCCGACAGAGCGCTCCCGGCCTGCACGCCGAGAACACTACCTTCTCCGTTCCCGAAATCAAGGACATCAGTACGGGCCTGAAGACCATCACGGAAATCGGCACATTTTCCGAGATGGACTTCACCATCGTCGGTCTTGGCGAGCCGCGCGAGATTCGCTCCGGCGTTGTGGATGGCAGCTATTTTGATGTCATGGGTCTGAAGCCGGTTCTGGGCCGTCTGCTCAACTCGAAGGACGATGGTCCCAGCGCTGCCGGCGCGGCAGTGCTGACCTATCGTTTCTGGAGCACGGGCTTGCACTCTGATCCCAACGTGATTGGGAAAACCGTCCGACTCGAGGGCTTTGGCAGCTCGCGTCCTGCAACCATTGTCGGGGTTGTGGAACCATCAGTGCCGTATCCCATGGAAACGGAAATCATCGCAAACATCGTGACGAGCCCGCATCATCTCTCGGCCACCATGGTGACTGGCCGCGAGCATCGCATGACTGAGGTATTCGCCCGCCTCGCTCCCGGAGCAAGGCTGGACGCCGCCCGAGCCGAGCTCAGTACCGTGTATGCGGGAATGCTCGCCGCGCACTCGGACGTCTACAAACCCGACTACCACTACCAGATCGGTGTCACGCGCATGCATGACCAGCTCAATTCGGGGGCCAACACCATCCTTTGGATCCTGTTCGCAGCCTCCGGGCTGCTGTTTGTGATTGCCTGCTCCAATGTGGCCAACCTAATTCTGGCCCGAACTGTGCGGCGCGAATCCGAGCTGGCAATACGCTCGGCTCTTGGGGCAACCACGGGCATGCTGCGACGTTCGCTCCTGGCGGAAGGAATTGTGCTGTGCGGAAGCGGCGCCTTGCTCGGTGTGCTCATTGCCGCCCCGATGGTCTCCATCCTGGCCCGCTACGCCGCACGCTACTCCGTGCGCGCGCTTGATCTCACGCTCGATCCCAGCCTGGTCTGGATTGGAGTGGCGCTGGCACTGATCGCTGCCGTTTTTCTGGCGTTTGTTCCACGGCTTCCTTCCTCGGATGTGGCAAGAGGACTCGGCCTGGCCAGCAGCGGGGTTCGTGTCAGCAGCGGAAGCGGCAGGCGGCTCCGCGTTTTTGCCGTCACACAGATCACAGCTTCGTTCCTGCTGCTCGCGGGTGCCGGCGCCCTGATTCGAACAGTGCTGGTGCTGGAAAGGACCCAGCCTCCGTTTGAGACCGCGCATGTGCTGGCAGTGAATTTGCCCGTCATGTCCTATGGAAAAACGCCGGAGCAGGTGCGTGAGTTTTATCGCCTGGTAAAGGAGCGGGTCGGCGTTTTGCCTGGTGTCGCGCATGTCTCCTCCGGTTTCAGTGTTCCCTGGCGCGACACCCGTGGGCTGGGTATTCGCTTTAGCTTTTCACTGGAAGGAATGAGGCGAGAGCCCGGCCAGGATGATCCGCGAGCGAAGTTCCGTAGCGTGTCACCCGGATATTTCGAAACTTTGGGCGTGCCCATTCTGCAAGGCCGCGATTTCCGCGACACAGACAAGCAAGGCGCTGAGCGAGTGGTGATCATCAGCCAGAGTATTGCTCAACAGCTTTTTCCGGGACAGGACCCCTTGAACCGCCACGTGCAGTGGACAGACGGTGTCATGAAATTCGTGGGCATCAGCTATGCTCCGCGGCGAATTGTCGGCGTGGTACCTGACGTAGATGATGAAAACATAATCCCCGCTCCTGCAATGACCATCTATCAACCGTCCGAGCAGGAAGGGTTCCCCGACGGTCGTCTCTTCGTGCGCGCACAAGGTGATCCCTATACGCTGGTACCCACCATCACCCGCACCATCCGCGATATGGCGACAGATCAACCTGTGGAACGGGCCAGCACGCTGGATGACGTTCGCGCCGAGGTCCTGACGCCGGAGCGGCTCAATGCCATTGTCTTCGGCGGGTTTGCGGGGCTGGCGTTGCTGATTTCTGTGGTTGGCGTGTCCGGGGTGCTGGCGTTTACGGTAAGCGGCCGCACACGCGAATTTGGAATCCGCATGGCACTCGGCGCGCAGCCGCGCAGCATTCTCAAACAGGTTCTGCTCGAAGGCGTGGTGATTGCCAGCATAGGTGTTGTCGCGGGATTTCTGGCCGGATTTGCGCTCGAACGTTTTGTGGGCAAGTATCTTGGTGAGATGCAACTTCCCGGCGCAATACCGCTGATGGCTTCAGCCACAGTGATTATCGCTGCGGCAGTGATTGCATCGGCGATTCCCGCAGCTCGTGCCGCCAGGGTGGACGCTGTCCAGGCGCTGCGGGCGGAATGAGCCGCGCAAGAAGTCAGGAGCCAGAAGTCAGAATTCGTAAAAGCCCTTTTATACGGATGAGGGTTTTGCATCCCAGTCGACTCGGCTGAATGCTTCGTGAGAATGCCTTGATGCGGCATGGTAACGCGAGAATCGTCGGGGTCCCTTCGGCTCCGCTCAGGACAGGCCTTCCACGCGCCCCTACCCGCTGACGCGGGCGCGGGCTTGGTCAGGATGACAAGATGCTTATTTCTTACGTTGAACCAAATAGTGCGCCAGCTCTTTCAGCATGGCGGCCCGTTGACCGAATGAATCGAGGGCATTGCATCCTGAACTGACCAGCCCATCGGCTTTGCGCAGCGATTCTTCCACTCCGAACAGGGCCGGATACGTTGCTTTTTCTGACGCTGTATCCTTGCCCGCGGTCTTGCCTAACTGTTCTGAAGACTGAGTAACGTCGAGCACATCATCGACGATCTGGAACGCCAGGCCGATGCAGCGGCCAAAATCGCGCAGTCGCTGTACTTCTGCATAAGATCCGCCGGCATAGATGCCTCCAGTCACGAGGCTTGCGGTGAACAGGGCGCCAGTCTTGGAGCGATGGATGTATTCCAGCGTTTCCGTATCGGGCTTCTGACGCTCGGCTTCCAGATCTTTGACCTGGCCGCCAATCATTCCATTTACAGTGCCGGTGGCGTGAGCAATCTCTTCAATGATCCTGACGCGCGCTTCCGGCGGACACTTGAGCCGCGCCAGAACTTCATAAGCCTGGGTTTGAAGCGCGTCGCCGGCAAGAATGGCGATGGCCTCGCCAAAGACCACGTGGCAGGTAGGCTTGCCCCGCCGCAGATCGTCATTGTCGAGCGCGGGAAGGTCATCATGGATGAGCGAGTAGGTATGCAGCATTTCCAGCGCGCTGCCGAGTTCGTCAATTCCTTCCTGCAGTTTGCCGGAGATCATGCGCGCCGCCTCCATGCACAGGATGGGCCGCAGACGTTTGCCGCCCGCAAAAACACTGTGCCGCATGGCCTGATGGATCGATTCCGGCCGCTGCGAGGGCGAAGGCAAGAGTCTTTCCAGGGCCTTATCTGTAAGCTGCTGGCCCTTCTCGAGCGTGTCCTTAAGCATGAAAACTGAGTATAGCAAGATAGGGAACAGGGAATAGGGAACAGCTCTGACACGGGCAGGCCGGATTGATCGCCGTGATCGCACCGTGATCGCACCGTGATCGCGCGTGATCGGAAAGCAAGCCGCACCGGGGTTCCCTCCGATATGCGGCAAGAGCGACATCTAAGAACATTCATCAGACAGAGCAAAAAGGGAGCGCTTTTTGGGCGCTCCCTTTTTCGTCGGACGGGAGGAGCTAACGGACGGATTTCTTACGCTGCATGGGCATGTGACATGGGTTTCACGTTGGTAGCGGCAAGCACAATTCCGCGCACATCGGAGCTATGGCAACAATCGGCGGCGCCTACGGCCAGGGCTTCCGCCCACATCTTTTCGTCGGCGAGCCGGTGAGTGCAGACGATTGTTGTCCTGGAAAATTGGCGCGATAGCTGCTGCACCTGCTCCAGGTCTGCCAGTTCCAGGTCGACAATAGCTACGTCGGCCCGGTGCTTCGGAATCGAGTGCAGCAGATCAGGAATATTTCTTACGGTGTTCACCACACGGAAGTGGTTGTAGAGAGACTTCGCCAGAAAATCAGCCGTATTGGGATTCCTCTGGGCGACAACGACACTCAGCGGTTTCATCGGAGTAACCTTCCCTTCTGGCTCGAGGTTTGGCAGTGGAGATGACTCCACTTCCTTACAAAGGGTTCATCACGGCCGCGATGAACGTCTACGAAAAAGTTTCGACGTTTAGATGCTGCGGAGGCCCCGCAGGTATTTGTGGAAAACTATTTTTTCAATGAAGCCTGGGCTTTTTCTTGTCCAGGTTCGTACGGCTCGGGCTGCAGCTTACCGTTTTGTTTGAGAAGGATTTCCACCTTGCCTTCCGCCTCTTCTAATTCCTTGCGGCAGGTTCCGGAAAGCCGAACACCTTCTTCGAAAAGTTTCAAGGCTTGCTCGAGTGGCACATTGCCTTTCTCGAGTTCGTCCACGATTTGTTCCAGGCGTTGGAGGCAGTCTTCAAATCGTGCCAATGCCGAAACTCCAGAACCACATTCTACCGCTATCTGCACAGGCAGCTCAGGATATTTTTTGTAAAGGTGAGTAGATGGGCAGGAAGGCAGAAGCCAGGAGTCAGAAGCCAGGGGTCAGAAGTCAACCCCGCCACCAGCTTTGCTGGATTGCACAGGCTGTGACTCTCGGGCGAGCAAAGAGCAGAGGCGCTTTGGCTACCGCGATGCAGCATGGGAGACCATAGGGATCCTCTCCCGCCCTTTCACAAAAATTCACAAGGCTCCGCCGCATTTCTCTTCTAAAAGGCGGGATCGGGATAAACTCAAAAAAGGTCATTCAGCCGACAACGTCGGCGGCCCGGCGTTTTCTGTTTTCGATCAGGCGTCGAATGGACTCTCGGTCTGCAGCCCTGACGTTTGTGAATTCAAAGCCATAGCGCAAGCCGCTTTGATAACGCAGCTGAGCGTGGAAGGATAACTCCTTCTGGCCCGATTGCGAGTTGATCCTTACAACGGCACTCTTGATTCGGGATGGCAGCTTGCTTCGAATGATTGCGCCCACGCCTCCGGCACTCAGATCGCTGCTGTGGCCAGGAATCGTAACCGGCCAGCCAGCACACTCGAGGGTGATCGGTAGTTGCAGGTGGATGCGGCGAAACATCCTGAAGTCGTGAAATGGCTCGTGCTTCGGCTGGATCACCAGGTTGTTGGGGCCGGAAAAATCCCAATCGTGGGTCACATGGCTTACGGCCCGGACAATTTCATAACACATTTCAGCTTTGCAGGTACGGCAGGGCGGCAATTGCTCACCGCGAATCACCACAACTTCATGCGGCTCTCTGTGGCGCAGGCCGTGAATGACGAGGTAAATACCCGTGATGGGCGCCAGATCAGCGGGCCGAAATCTCTTTTTCTGCGTGCTGGCTTGCAAACGTGACCTCGATTTCTCACCGGCAAGAGCGAAGAAACCAGGACTTCGGCCAGAATCCGGGGGACGTAGTGGGACACTAATCCTTAAACAGCAACATTCATTAGAATCAGGGAGTTCTCGCCGCGTTGTCAGCCCCGAAGATCTTCAACACCGAGGAAAGGAGGGAGCAGAGGAATGTTTGTCGTTTATTCCGAAATGCAAGCGAGGGAGTTCTACGCACTCATCCACTTTTGGCGTGCTCCGAGGCAGCTTCGCCGGAGGGAAAGGCCTGTCGCTCAGCTCGCGGTAAAGTCGAAACCAAACTTCACCCGAGAGGCAAAATGAGAAGACTGAGGAGTAGCGGCAGAGTACGCCGGATCATTTCGCTAAGTGCTGACTACTGCTTTCTGGTCCAACTCCAGCACCTGGATGGCTGACGAGTAGCGACCAAGAGGGGCGGAAACCTGGGCTCCCTGGACCAGTGGGCGAACCTGGTTGAGCATCTCGCGGGCAATCAAGATCCCCTCGTTTCTTGCGGCTTCAGCATTGGGAGCACGAGCCATGCGCTCGACAATCGCATCAGGGACAGACACTCGCAATTCATTCTTCATGAATTCCGCGTTGCGCACGCTCACCAGGGGCCATATTCCGGCAAGCACGGGAATGCGAAAGTGCTCAATCCGCCGCAGAAAAGTTTCCAGGAGCCCAATATCAAACACCGGCTGGGTCACGGCGTAATCAGCGCCCGCCTGAACTTTGTATTCGAAGCGGCGCACTTCTTCATCGATGTTTACCAGGCCGGGATTTGCGCCTACACCGATCACGAAGCCGGTGCCGGTACCAATGGGATTGCCGCCAATATCCAGCCCGCAGTTCAGATTGTGAACAATATTGACAAGCCCGATGGCATCCACATCAAAGACGGCGGTTGCGTCGGGATAATTGCCCATTTTTGGCGGGTCGCCGGTGATACAAATCAAGTTTCGAATTCCGGTGCTGAACGCCCCCAGCAGGTCTGACTGCATGCTGAGCACGTTGCGGTCCCGACAGGAGAAGTGGAGAACGGTTTCAATCCCTACCTGCTGCTGGATCAAGATACAAAGCGCCAGATTACTCATGCGAGCTGAGGCGCGCGGGCTATCTGGAATATTGATGGCGTCAATGCCGGAGGCCAACAGATAACGGGCACCTTCAATTTCTTTTTTGAAGTCGACACCCTTTGGCGGCACGATCTCGACAAAGTTCACAAATTCGCCGGCAGCCAGTTTTCGTCCTACTTTGGAACGCTGCGCCAGGGGTGGAACAGTGAGGCTGCCTTCGCGCCGGCGTTCTGTAGCCACGGAAAAGCCGCCGACTTTCTCTTTTTTGATCTCGCTGATGCGCAATGCCGCCTTCATGGCCTTGATGTGCTCGGGCGTAGTGCCGCAGCAGCCTCCCACCAGACCCGCACCCGCACTCACAAACTTGCGGGCATAGCTGGCCATGTATTCCGGCGAGCACAGGTAAATGTTTCGGCCTTCGATATTGCGCGGGATTCCGGCGTTTGGCTGCGCCGAAAGCGGGCGGTCCGTAATTCTGCGAATACGCTCGATGGCCTCAAGCATCGCTACGGGGCCGATACTGCAATTGCACCCAACAACATCTGCGCCCCATTCCGTCACTTTGGCGGCGAAGGTTTCAGCGCTGGCGCCGTCCAGGCAATTGCCTTCTTCGTCCATGGTTGCCTGCGCTACCACCTGTAGCCGAGGAGCGGCTTCGCGGGCCGCGAGGTATGCCTGGTGCAGTTCTTCCAGATAACCGAACGTCTCCAGGATCAGCAGGTCAACACCGCCTTCAACCAGCGCGGCAATTTGTTCACGGAAAGCTTCCCGGGCTTCCTCGCGCGAGATCTTACCCAGCGGTTCAATGCGCGTGCCCAGCGGACCGACAGAACCGGCCACAAGCACAGCGGCGGCTTTCTTTAAATTGAATGCATCGGCGGCCTCTCGCGCCAGGCGCGCACCCTGGAGATTGATGGCATGAAGTTTCTCTCGCAATCCGTGGCGGCCGAGCCGGAAGGAATTCCCGCCGAAGGTGTTGGTTTCAATCACCTCGGCCCCGGCATTCATGTAGTCCTGATGGATGTTGCGGATCAGGTCAGGCTGGAGCAGGTTGAGTTCGTCGTAACACTTGTTGATGAAGACACCGCGGCCGTAAAGAAGGCTGCCCATGGCGCCGTCGCAAAGAACGGGGCCTTGCTTTAACCGTGTTAGAAGGTCCACAGGCATTTTTTGCGCAATTTCTCCCTTGGGGTATCGAGGCAGCATTCAGAGCGTCAGAAGGGTTTTTCCGAAGATCCGATGACTCTTCCCAGGCCCCGACGCGCTCTCTCCTTCTTTTTGCACGTATTGGGGCTGGTGGTGACCCGATGACCCGATTGCGAGACTTCTCTTGCAAGAATACCCCACCTTAAACGTTCTACGCTATCAGAGGGGCCGGAAATGGCTCTGTTATAATCAACCCTTTCACCACAATGAGATCGATTTCCACCGCAACATTGAGCAAGATGCGGCCTTTTCAATTCGTCTTAATTGGCACGGCTCTGATTCTTCCCTTATTTTTTTCAGGCTGCGGCGGGTCATCGTCGTCCAGCCAGACCCCCACAACATCGGGCTTAAAGAAACGCGTGCTGCTGTCCAATGAGCAGATCGGCGTGGTAAACATCATGGATGCACAAAAAGATGTGCTGTCCACCTTCACAATCTCCATTGCCAGCCCGTCGAAAATGGTAACGGCGGGCGGGTTCACTGCGGTCATCAGCGCCAATGCGAATAGTTATTCCGCTATCGACAACACGAAAGAAGCGAGTGCGGCAGTGGCACCTACGAGTGACAGGGTAGTCGACGTCACTATGAGTAAGGACGGGAAGACTGCTTACGGCGCGGTGCGCAATCAGGGCCTGGTCTATGCAATGAGCACTGCGGACGGAACTCTTTCCACCGTTTCAGTACCTACAGTGACGCGCCTGGTTCTTAGCCCCAACAGCACCAAATTGCTGGCCTTTGTTGACGATCCAAATGCGCTGAATGCGCCCAATACCGGCGGATTTTTTGTGATTGATGCCGCGAGCAAGTCAGTTACGGCCATTACCGGGCCGCAACTGGACCAGCCCTTTACTGCTGTGTTCGGCAGCAGCGAAACGCAGGCCTTTGTCCTGAATTGCGGCGCTGAATGCAGCGGCACAGCAGCCAGCGTGGTTTCAGTAGACTTCAGCGGCACCACTCCTGTGTTCGGAACCTCTGTTCCCGTCTCTGGGGCCACTGTAGGACTGTTGAACGGCGCTAACCTTTTTGTGGCGGGAACGCCTGCGGGCAGCGCTTCCGGAACCTTGCAGGTCATAAACACTAACACGATGACTGCGTCCGCGCCGGTGGCAATCACTGACGGAAAGCACCTTAAAATGCAACTGGCAAGCAACAATCGCCTTTACATAGGGGCGTCTGCCTGCACGCCAGTTAACGACGCAGCCACCGGGCTGGTGCGCGGCTGTCTGACCATCTTTAACACCGCCTCTTCTGGTGCAGCAGTCTTTCCGGAGTTTACCAGCCTACGCCAAAGCTTTAACGTTACCGGCATCCAGCCTATTTCCAACCGCAACGTGGTTTACGTCTGCGAAGGTGGAGAGCTGGATATCTATGACACAACCACGGACAAATTTGCCACTACTCAAATCGATATCGTGGGCCAGGCAGTCGACGTGGTGCAGATAGATCCGTAGAAAACCAGTAGTTAGTAATTAGCAAACCCCGCCAGCACATCGGCGTGCTAACTCACCTAGGAATCCCAAGTAGTCAAGAGTCAGAGGTCGGCCCTGCTACCGGCTCGGTCGGACTGAAAAGGCTGTAACTCTCCGGCGGGCGAAGAGCAAAGGCTCGTGGCTACCGCGAGACAGCATGGGAGATCATAGAGTTCCCTCTCCCGCCCTTTCACAAAAACTCACAAGGCTCCGCCACATTTCTCTTCTAAAGGGCGGGATCGGGATAAACTACATCACTTATTTCGGCTCCAGCTTCAATTCATGCGTCTTCGCGCTGGTTACGGCGTTCTCTGAATATGGCATGGTGAAAGTCTTGTTGTTATACCAGGCGTCCCACTGGTCCATATAATAGGGACTCAAGAATTGGCCGGACTCACCCAAGACGATATTGAAATGTGAATTGTCGAGCGCGGAGAAGTCGACGGTCATCCGCTCTGAAGGCCCAAAGTGCCTGCCTACCTGCTTGACTGTGTACGTCCCGCCGGATTGAGGTTGTTGTCCTGGTCCGGTCCAATGATTAATGATGGGCAGCGCGCCCAGCACTGGATGATTGATCTCGACGGGAAACTCTTTTCCGTACTTCCACGAGGACAGGTCGGAAGGGCCGTAAGAGATTGCTCCTTCCACGGCCGCTGTCAGCAATTCATTGAAGTTCGCATAGGCTGAAGGCAGCCAGCGTTCAGGCTGGTTCTGAACAATGTTCTCCAGCGCCACGGAAGATTCTGACCATTCATAATTGATCCAATCGTTCCCGAGCCTGGACTCCAGCAGAATCTTCCACAAATAAAAGCGCGAGGCCACCTCGATGGTAGGAGCAGCGGAATCAGCGGCCATGCGGCCATCAAAGCCGCGCATCACGTCAGCAGCTTTCCGCGCGCGCTCGCTGGCCTTGGGGTTGTGGTCAATCGCATAGACGAAATGATCGGCAAAAAAATGGTCGTATTCGGAGTGCACATCCGTCTGGAGTGCGAGCATGTCATCCGGACTTAGCTTTGCCTTGGACTCAAGAACATGGTAGATGCGCTCCGCGCGATACGGTGGGAACCATTGCGTGGCCAGGAGATAGGGATAATCGTCGGGAGTGATGCGGCCATTGGCAGTGGCAATGATTCCTGACGGCGGATCATAAAGGCCTGGCAACTTGTCGAAAGGAATGTATCCGGTCCAGTCGTGCTTGCCGTCTGCGCCTGAAGCAGGGACTGTGCCATCCCCGGCGGCTCGCATTGGAACGAATCCCATTGGTTGGTATCCGATGTGGCCATCCACATCTGCGTAAACCACGTTCTGAGACGGAGTAGCCCAGGTGGAAAATGCTTTTCGAAATTGCTCCCAGTTCTGGGCCGAGTCGACATCGAACAGTGGCGTGCCGAGAAGGCGCGCGTCATAGATGACCCATTGCAAAGCGATCTTGCGAGACTCACCTGGGAAAAGATCCGAGATGATGGGACCGTGGCGCGTCACGAGGACGTTCAAACTTACATCAGGGCCGCCTTTTACATGGATAACTTCATGATCTACTTCAGGTTTCTGCCAGCCTGTGGGTGTCTGATATTCGCCCGCTTGATTGAAGTTTTCTACGAATAAATCCTGCACATCCGGATTGAGGTTTGTGAATCCCCAGGCAATACGCTGATTGTGTCCCACCACCACATACGGCACTCCCGGCAGGCTGAAACCAACAACGTTGAATTCACCCGAGTGGAGCTGAATCTCATACCACACCCCGGGAAGCTGATGCGGCAAGTGCATGTCATTGCTCAGCAGTGGCTTGCCCGTAGTGCTGTGGGCTCCGGAGACAACCCAGTTGTTGGAGCCGGCGGCGCAGGATTCGCAATCAGTCTCCAGCCGCGGGCCAGTCAATCTGGTTGAGTCTTTAGCCGGCGACTGCTTGTCTGCAGGCACCTGCTCCTCATCGTCTTCTCCTTGGGGTTCTTCTGGAACTGACAAAATCGCCGCGCCATCATCGGCTGCGCTGGCGGGTGGCTTATCGTGCCAGGAAACCACAGGGTAGAGATCAGCCATAAGTTCCGGCGACAGCCTGGCCCCGATCTTCTCCCGCCAATACTCTGTGTCGTATTGCGGATTCAGGAGCTGGGACATGCTGATTCCTACCAGCACAGAGTCAGCAACAGTCCAGGGTTTGGGACTGTAACCGAGCAGACGGAATTCGACCGGAAGGTTCTGGCGATGGTGGTCGATGTAAGCATTCACGCCTCGCGCGTAGGCGTCAAAGAATCTGTGATCGCGAGGCGTGAGTTGTTGTGCGGCGCGCTCAGCCACGGCTCGCAGACGCAGGATTCGTTGCTGCTTATCGTGATCCAGCCAGGTTGTTCTGCGGCGCACTACGCCGGTAAACCTTGACGGAGCAGGCGCCGGGCCGCTCGAAGCGGGCAGGATTTCTGACAATTCGCCGCCTGCAAACCGCCGCGTCATGTCCATCTGCCAGAGGCGGTCCTGTGCCGTCGCGTAGCCCTGGGCGAAAAACAAGTCTTCCAGGCTCGCAGCGGTGACGTGAGGAACACCGTGTGCATCGCGCACCACGTTGACCGGGGCTTGAAGCCCTGAAACGGCAATAGCGCCATCCAGTTGGGGGAGGGAACCGTGAGCCAGCCGGTAGAACCAAATAAAAGCTCCACCGGCAAGCAGCACCAAAAGCAATAAAATTCCCAGAATTAGCCAAAGGATGAGACGACCCACGCGACGGCGGGTCACAGGAGCAGAAACGGTCTGAGTAGCCATTTGTCGGAATTGTAAGGGAGGAAGGAGCCGTCAACAAATCAGGCATTCGCCGCAGGTTAATAAGTCCGGAGTCAGGAGCCAGAAGTCAGAAGTCAGAAATGCGTGTTGCCACGATGCGGATTGGCCCTTTCCATTGACAGGCAAGTGCGCCACTAATAGGATGGTTCTAATTGAAAATGAAATTCATTTTCAACTGGACCCGGCCGGTTGCCTCACCATGTTGCAAAGAAGAATTGACGATCATGCACCGCCCACTCGTGAAGCCATGCGCGAGGCCCAGGACATCTTCTACAAGCACCTGAAACGAGTGGGCTTGAAGCATACGGACCAGCGCGACACGATTCTGCGCACCTTCCTGGAGACGCGCGACCACCTTTCCACCGATCAGCTTTTCCGGCTCACGCGAAAAAAAGATCCCAAAATCGGATTCACGACGGTTTATCGGACGCTGAAGCTGCTGGCGGAATGTGGACTGGCAAGCGAAGTCGCCTTTCATGATGGCGTTGCCCGCTACGAACACCAGTTCAACCGCCGCAGCCACCATCACATGGTGTGTACCGATTGCGGTGTCTCAGTCGAGTTCTTCTCACCGGAAGTGGGAAAACTGGAAGAAGACATCGGCCGGCGCTACCACTTTGACGCCACGCGACACACGTTCCAGATTTACGGGATTTGTGAAGATTGCCGGAAGCAGAACCCAGCCAAACGAGCGTGACAGTGGAAACAAAACTATTTTTTCCTGACAGAGAAGTTGTAGTAGCCGATATCGGTCATTTCCTCGCCGGAGACACCTTTCAGCGCCAACTCATAATCTCCCGGGTTGAGAGCACTGGCTGGCACCTCGAGCACCACCGCCCTGCCTGTGCTTGATCGTTGGGCGCGAAGATTGGCGCGGGTGAGGATTTCGTCTCCGCTACGGTTTCGTAGTTCCGCCCGAAAGCGTGGATAAACGTCTCGTGGCTCCAATTGGATCTGGATACTGGCGAGTTGGGCGGGACCTGGGATTACGAGCTCCGGAAGTGAGCCCTGAGTTCGCGCGATCTCCGGTAGAAGCATCAACGAGGCGACTGCCGGATGGCCTCCCTGCTGTTGCATCTGCGCGGCCAGTTCTTCCGCGCGCGCATGCTCCTGATTGATCTGCTGCTGAAGTACTTGCTCCCGCTGCTGTTGAAGGCGTCGTTCGGCTTCAAGTTGGTTCATGTCGCCATGCAATCTGACAGTCTGAACCACTTCCCACGAAGCGACCACGGCCAATATAAGGATTATGGCCGCCATAGCAAACTGAAAAGCTGGACTACGGCCACGCAGAATTTGTGCAAGTGCTTCTCGCCAGGAATATCGTGCTGTGGGAGCGCGCTCTGCTTGAGCACTCGCGAGGACTGGCTTTGATTCCCCCGCCACCCGGGCCAGAGCCCTCGCGAACTCCACTTTTTTCTGTCGTTGGGGGGAAGCCAGAAAGCGGCTCTCAAACTGTTGTCGCTCGGGCAACGACATCTCGCCTTGCACATACGAATCGATCAGATCGGCTTCAACAGCTTCGATCAGCCGCAGATATTCAGGGTCTGAAAAGGCGCGATCTTCCACCTGGACCTGAGCTTCCTCGGGAAGGTCGCCCAGCAGGTAACGCACGACCACCGTCTCCTCGATAGAATCATCCTCCATCGGCGTGGCTCCTTTTACCTATACTGGCTTAATTTCCAATTCCATCACATTTATTTGGCGACGCAAGTCTCCACACACAGCATCAGCCTTTCCCTGATCCGTAAGGCTCGCATCCTCAAGGCGCTGACGTTCATTTTCAGCCGCTCCGTCAACCGCTTGCGATTATTGATTTTTACGCTCTTTTCGCCCTCATAGTACAAGAGAATCAGTTCACGGTTATCGGCGGGAAGCTGGTCGAGACAACCGCGAAGGCACTCAACCCGAATCTCCGAATCGTCCGTGGACGAGGCAGAGGTTTGGGGGAGTTCTGCCTGTTCGGCGGCAATCCGTTTCTGCTTTTCTGTCTCTTTGTGAATTTCCAGCAAGAGCAGGCGGGCCACGCCAATCACATAAGTTGCGGGATCGGTGATTGTGTCCCCGCCGGCAATTCGTTGTGCGGTGCGGGTGATGGCTTCATCGGCATGATCCTGGGGAAAAGGGCAGCCGCGCCATTCAAAAAAGCGCTCCAGCTTCTTATGTACCTCAAGATACTTGGCGGCCGCTATGTCGCGGTCAGGATTGAGGCTTTTAAGAAAGCAATCAAAGGCCTCTTGCGTCAGTTCCGACCTGCGTTTTTCGCGGGGTGCCTGCGCCGGCACTAAAGAATTCTCTTCGCTCTTGAGATCGCCGTCCATCCGTGTGAGGTGATCTGGTTTATTTCCACTCACCTTGCAGTGTAAATGCAGCCCAGTAGAATGGCGACTCCCAGCCTTTGATTTTGCTGATGGCGAGCTGAGCTGTGCGAAGTGCGGCAGCGGGCCGCTCGTTGCGGACCAGCATGGCCTGGTAGAACCGCTCCATTAATTCTGCGGTCACACGGTCATCCACCTGCCAGAGGCTGGCGACCACGCGGGGAGCCCCGGCATAC
Organism: Candidatus Angelobacter sp.; assembly: GCA_036518395.1. Classification (GTDB taxonomy): domain Bacteria; phylum Acidobacteriota; class Terriglobia; order Terriglobales; family Acidobacteriaceae; genus Angelobacter. The sequence continues at coordinate 27,437 of DATDNH010000254.1, forward strand.
ACAAACCCGCGCGTCAGTCCAATGAGTCCTTCACCGGCCATCTCTTTCCCCAGCGCCGTCTGGCAGGCACTCAGGACTACCAAGTCAGCCTGGAGTTTCAAATTGTAGACGTCATTAAGCCGCAAAAATCCGTCCACTGGCTCGCCGCGTTCATTCACCAGCGACAAAACCAGTCCGGAAAGTTCAGGATGCTGGTTGTTTATAAGTCCGTGAGTTGCAAAATGGATGATGCGATATTGCCCGAGCTCCTGACTCGTTGCCGTTGTCCGGCTCGCGGCGAAGTCGAGGGCAGTCAGCTTCCCGGAACTCTGTGCCAAGCGAGCGATTCGGTCCGCTTCCTGCCGACTGAACCGTAGCCGGGTGAACTGTTGCAGGCCGGATTCAGCGCTTGATCTCAGCAAGTCTGCTGCGACTGTGGGCGAAGGGGCGGCGGAAGCAGATTTCCCACGCTGGGCTACCCGGGCATCGTCTTTGTCAAAGACCGGGTCGGCAAGGACCGCGACCAGTTTCTCCGCCGGTGGCCGGTGGGATACATCGCGTCGGATAAGCGCCAAAACAGATGCTGAAGGCGCGGTTATGATATCGTGCCCGGCAATCAGCGGTGGGGGCTCACCAGGAGTCTTGACTGTGAGATCGGGCAAACCGGTGAACGGTATATATTGCAGCGCACCCTCGGCGACGATCAGGAGACGCTTAGACTCCAATTGGGAAGCTATTGGATCAAGCAGCAGGTGGCTGAGCTTCGCGGCAGCCTCAGGATATTCAGCCTGTGCCCGCTTCACGCGCACGATTTTTTTCTGGGGCGTTTCACCTTCCACTGTTCTGCTGAACGCAGTCAGCAGGTCATAGACATTTCTGGCCGCGGTCTCCACCGTTTCACGCTTAGGCAACTCAAAGATGGCGATTGACTGGGGCGTTACGGCGAAGAGAAAGCTCTTGTCTTCACCCAAAGCGTACTCCAGCAGCAGCGTTTCCTGATCCAACACGTTCTGCTGGATTTCGCTCAGGTTCAGAGGAACCGGCATTGTAAGCGCGGCGTACGCCGGACTCTTTTCCCGAATCGCGCTTTGCAACTGATCATATTCTTGCGTGAGGTTGTCCAGTTCATCGGCTGCCGCGACTGCCTGATCATTTGTGTGACGGCCTGCCAGCAGGCGCTGTTGTTGACGAGCCTTGAAGGCGATGGTCTGGCGCAAGCTGGTTTCACGCTCAAGCAAGGCTTGATCCACGCCCTCGCGGATTTTTGCCTGCGATTGTCCCAGCAGCTCCAGCAACGATCGGGCGCGCATGTTTTCCGCTGCAACCATTGCCGCAGCATCGTATCCGGCCGATGGCTGCTGCCGGTGCAACTGCACCAGAACCTGCAGGTTGGTTTCCCGCACCTTGCGTCCTGCTGTCGAAAACCACGCGCGCAGCCTGGGATTGGTGATGGTGCTGCGCAGTGAGTCGAATATGGCCAGGGCCTCATCGCTGTGCTTGCGCGCCGCTGCAAGATCGCCCTGGTCAAGCTCCACGTGAGCTATCTGACCCAGAGCTTCGGCCTCGCCCCTTCGGTCGCCAAGGGCCTTGCAGATCTCTATTGACTCATTCAGGTGCGCCAGTGCCTTTTCTTTTTCACCGACAACCCGATAGATTGTGCCGACATTCCTCAGAGCCTGGGCAAGCAAGGTCTTGTCCTGCAACGAGCGAAAAATGGTCAGCCCTTGAAGGTAATAGTCCAGCGATTTTGGCTTGTCTCCCAGCTTGCCGTAAGCAAAGGCCATGTTATTGAGAGTGTTGGCTTCACCGTTGCGATTTCCTCCGGTGCGATTCAGCGCAAGTGATTCCTGATATATTTCCAGGGCTTTTTCGTACTGGTGAAGGTCTGCATAGGTCGCACCCAGGTTGGTGAGGGATGTGGCCAGCCGCCAGGTGTCTTTTACTTTGCGCAAAATCTCCACACTCTGGAGGTAGTACTTAAGAGCATTATCAAAGTCGCCGCTGGCGGAATAAATCCAGGCGACGTTGTTCAGATCAATGGCTTCATCCTGGGGCGCTCCTCCCAACTCACGCGCAATGTTCAAGGCGGCCGTGTAGTTGTCCATCGCCTTCTGGTAGTCACCCAGGTTGGAATAAACCGAGCCAATATTGTTCAGCGTGATTGATTCGTTGTAACGCATGTTCAACCGTCGCTGGATGGCCAGCACGGTATTGGCCAACTCCAGCTCTTTCTGATAGTCGCCGAGTTGACCGTAGGTCACTGCCATATTGCTGAGCAATGTAGCTTCAAGGCCCTCATTGCGAAGCTCACGTGAGATTACCAGCGCCTGCTCAAGATAAGTGATCGCCTCACGCTTCTCACCCAGCCAGGCAAGGCATATTGCCACGCCGTTCAGCGATCTCAATTCACCATTCCGGTTTTGATTTGTCCGCCATAAGGGCAATGCCTGTTTGAACAGCTCCAATGCCTGTTTTTTATCTCCGAAATTCTCATAAGCGTAGCCGAGGTAATCGAGGACCCTGGCTTCGCCAAGTTGGTCGTTGGCGGCCCGCGTAACCGCCAGCGCCTGATTCAGGAATTCCAGCGCCTTTTGCCTTTCCCCCAGTTCCTTGTAGATAAAGCCAATGGTACCCAGAGCAATCGACTCCGATTTGGCATCCTTGACTGCCCTCCAGTTTTCCAGGGCTTCCTGACATTTTTGTATAGCGCCGCGTCTGGATTCGGCAGTCCGTTGGTAATAGAGAGCCATGGCCGCTCCCATGGCTCGATCTGCAGCGACGCGGCTCTTTTGCGTGTCAGTTGCAGTCTGTATCTCGGCCAGCTTGATCTGGTATTCACCCGCGGGAGAAGCCTTGTCAGGCGCGGTTACGCGAATACGGTAGAGACCTGCAACAGATGCAATAAGCGAAGCGTTTTCCAACTCTCCGGGAGGGGTCACGTCTTCTTCATAGAGTGATTTGCCATCCGGACCGAGCGCAGCGATCGCGATATTGATACTTTTTTGATCGATGGTGACGAGGGCATACTGACCAGCCTCAAGAGCAATCTGGTATTCGTGCGATTCACCGCCCTGGATTTGCCGTGAGATCGGCTTCTGTAATTCGAGTGTCTGTAGCGGCGTCGAAACGGTGTCTTGACCCGCCGATGCTTTGGGGCTGTCCTGGGCAGTAGCGACGGGAAGGAATATTGCAGCCAGGCATGAGATGCGTGCAGCCGTTGAAAAAATGAAATGGCGGGGAAACATGATGACATCCAATCAGTCCTGAACAAAATTGGACGTGCGGCAGAAATATATACCCTTCAAAGGTCGCTTTCAAGAAACAACAGCTCATTCTCCTAATCTCCGCGGCCGGCCTTGATCCTAGTGGCAGTTTCATGGAAAGAAAGCCACTCCCTGGCGGGCTGCGGCTGGGCGCGGCCATTTTTCGAATGGCCATTTTTTTGTGTGACGTTTCGACCCAAATCGCCAGTACAGATTTGAAACGGAGATTTTGGGGAAGGGGCTCAAATTCTATGAAAAGGAAGGAAAGCGCCATTAGTGATTTTCACAGATGCAAATGGCGCCTGTGTGGGCCGGCGTTCGGTCATCTGTGGACGATTCTTGCCAGCATTCGCCGAACAGGGCACCAATCCTGTTTCTGCGTTACACAAAATTTTTCAACGACTGTGGAGGACCCTGTAGCAGGCCAAGTACAGCTCAGTGGGTTGTATCTGGACTGCCGCCAATCTGACGACCTGGTCGTCTTGATTCATGGGCTGGGCGGTAGCGCCATGAGCGCCTACATCCAGGAGGCGGCGTACGCTGCCGTCCTCAGTGGCCGCTCAGCTCTGTGCCTCTCCATGCGGGGTGCGGACGGTTCGGGCGAGGACATATTTCATGGCGGGCTGACCGAGGACATCCGGGCGGCACTGTCAGCGCCTGTGCTGGCGCGATACCGGCGCGTACAATTGTTCGGTTTCTCTGTAGGAGGGCACCTGGCGCTGAAAGCAGCTCTCGACGGCGTGGACCCACGGCTGACAGCCGTTGCCGCCATCTGTTCCCCACTCGATCTGGATCAGGCCACTGTCGCATTCGATCATCCATCAGCATATTTCTACCGGCGCTACATCTTTGCTGCGTTGAACCGTCTCTATGACCGTGCGGCTGCGCGGCGCAGGTTTCTCACGCCAGCCAGGATCGTACGCAAGGCCCGCTATTGCCGGGAACGGGATGC
>DATDNH010000255.1:0-10198 GCA_036518395.1 Candidatus Angelobacter sp.
AAATCGATGTGGCCTTTCGACTGCATGAGCGACTGCTCCTGATTCTTTCGCCGCAAAGCATCAACAGCGAGTGGGTGCAGACCGAAATAGCCAAGGCGCGCATGCGTGAAATCAAGGAGGGCAAACGCGTATTGTTTCCTATCCGGCTGAACATAACGTTCGAGCAGCTTCAGGACTGGGAATGCTTCGATGCTGATCGCGGAAAGGATTCGGCCCGCGAGATTCGCGAGTACTATGTTCCAGATTTCACCAACTGGAAGGACCACGACAAATATCAAGAGGAATTTAAGAAGCTGCTGCGGGATTTGAAGAAAGAGACGGTGATTGCGGCGGGGGCGTGAGATTTTCCGCCATGGTAATTCAGGGTTGTTTCGAACGTTGTGCCGCCCCTCCAGGGCTCGGTTTCATTCTTTCGGAGCCCACCGCTAACGCGGTGGGCTCAGTAATTCCGCGCCTTGGCGCTGGTTTTGTGGACACTGCGCACATGGATTCCCTACGTTGTACGCTTCTATTTTAGGATCCTCGGTAGCGGGTTTTCAGTCCTGTTCCCAGTCCCCTGTTCCCTATAACCTTAACTGCTGTCACTGTGGCAGCAGATGGCTGTCATCGTGACGCTCTTTTGACATCGTGACTTCCCAAAATCGGTGGGTGTATCGCTTTTATTCGTCATTAATTCGCCGCTAAACACATGAGAACAAACATAAAATCACTATTGACATTATTTGATATGTTGTGCTTAGATATTGTCTGGCCCACAGTGGGCTTGATTTAGCAGTTCGTTCTCTGACAATTTGAATGGTCCGTGTGGCAGATAGACGCACGGCCGCTTACGGCGGTGGGGATTTACCTGTTTCGGGAATGGCCCGATGTGCCAAACACCTCACACCGCGAATCGTCGCAGGCGCTAACCAGAGTCGTGCGCTGGAACTCTTGGCGCGATGGGGGTTTTTGTCGGTCTTTTTTTGGATTCCGAACCCCGGTGGAGGAAGGTGGAGGATTGAAGGTCATCCTCCAACCATCCTCCTCCGCTTAACTTGTGTGGAATCAACGAAAGTGGAGGGAAGGAGGATTGAGAGTGGTTTTTCCGGTCTTATCTTCAGCGGGAAAATTAAAAGCGGGGATTCTTTCGGGAGCGGCAGGGAGCGGATAGAAAGGCTTCCGCTCCTCTTCCGCTACCACTCAACTACTGTGAATGCAATGGGTTCAGCGGATGAGCGGCAAGACGGTGTTTTTCTCACCTGTTAACCGACTAGTTAACACCTTTCAACATCTGCAAAAACCTGCTGGAAACCTGGTTTAAAACTCGAGCGGAAGCAGGCAATGCGAAAAGCAGATCCCTCCGCTGCGCGTCGGAATAACAATTGAAGCTGCCTGACTAACTGCCAATTGCTATTTGCTCAAACGCAAAAAGGAGAGGCAGGTTCGCCTCTCCTTTTTTGAATGATGCTAGCAACAAATCAGTACAGGTGGAAATCCACCTCGATGCTCATCGCGACTGCTACTGGCTGGCCGTCTTTCTTGCCCGGCAGGAAGAGCCAGGTGCGAACTTTTTCCAGCGCCTTTTCGTCCAGGCCCATGCCCAGGCTGCGCACGATTTTCAGGTTGCGCGGTTTGCCGTCCTGGCCGATGATGGCGTACAGCGTGACTGTTCCTTGATACTTGGCTTTACGCGCCTCTTCTGAGTAATCAGGATCTGGGGTAAATTTCGGAACCGGCGCGCTAACTCCAATCTCTCCGACTTTGTAAATGCCTCCGCCATAGCCTCCGCCCTCTCCGGGGCCGTAGCCGGGACCGGTACCCGAACCGAGTCCGCCGTGGTTTCCGGAGCCTATGCCACCACCGGTGCCGGGGCCATTGGATGCGGGTCCGCTCACGCGGGAAGACATGGGATTGCCGAGATTAGGCAGATTGGGATTGTCCGGCAGCTTCACGTTGGGTGGAGCAACAATCGTGGCTTCCATTGCCAATCTGGGTTTCTGGTTGCGGATCTCCACGGTTGGAGGCGTGAACTGTTCAGGAGCTATTTTGGGGAGGTGCCCTTTGCTCTCGATAATCTTCGCATGTTCGCCGCCGCCGCCGCCGCCGGCGAGTTCTTGTTTATGCACAACCTGCGGCTTCATCACCGGTTGATAATCGCTGAGAGGAGGAGCAACAATCGTGACATCCTCTTTCGGCTTCTCCACCACCGGCGAGCGCGCGGCCATGATGGTAAGGACAATCATCGCGGCGATCACCAGTGAATGCAGGGTAAGCGAGCCGGCAGCGGCTCTCTTTGTGCTGCGACGCGTCCATATTTCCTGTACGCGTACGGGCCGGGATGTGAGGCGCAAGGGCGGCAGTTTTTCCGGGAAGAGCGCGTCCTTTACGTTCTTGAAGAGCGACTTCCACAGCGGCTGCTGCGTCTCCGGCAGCAGACCGAACGCGGGAACATCTCTGAAAAAGCCCTGGGGACGAGGAACGATATATTGATTCGCCATGGTTCGACCGATTTGTTACCACGCCAGTTTTTCGCGGCGTTGTTTGTCACTTAGTAAAAGATGAGTGATTCGCCGTGCAAGTTGCATTTGTAAGCAAAGTTTCTGCTGTCCAATGGCAGGTTAAACCTTGCCCCTTAACACCAATTTAATGTTACAAGCCATGTAAGTCTTCGGCGGCGGGATCTCCGAATCGAAAGGGATGGGACGAGAGTAACAGGCAACAGGCAATAGGCAACAGGCAACAGGAAATCAAAACACTGCAAACGGCGCGCAAAAAGGCGGAAAAATGCGAGACGAAAAGGCATGTGACGTCATCTGTTAGAAACGAGGTGTTAACCGGGATTATTTATAATTGAGAGCTAGTCCTGAATTTTCCCTGGAGAGATGATGCGACCGCCGCTCGATCTTAAGAGCACTGTGAATCTGCCTAAATCCGATTTTCCCATGAAGGCCGGCCTCCCGGCGAACGAGCCTAAGTGGCTGAAGAAATGGGATGAAATGCGGATTTACTGGAAGATTCGCGAGTCGCGCAAAGGGCGTCCTTCCTACGTTTTCCACGATGGACCACCGTACGCCAATGGTCCGATCCACGAAGGCCACGCGCTTAACAAAACTTTAAAAGATCTCGTGGTCAAGTCGAAGACAATGGCAGGATACGATGCGCCTTATGTACCCGGTTGGGACTGTCACGGGCTTCCAATCGAGATCAAGGTGGATGAATCGCTCGGGCGTAAGAAGCTGGAGATGTCACCCCTCAGAGTACGGGAAGAGTGCCGCAAGTATGCGGAAAAATATCTGAATCTTCAGAGAGAGCAATTCAAGCGTCTGGGAATTTTTGGGCGGTGGGAGCAACCGTACTCCACCATGGACCCGCAGTATGAGTCCGTAATTGTAAAGACGCTGTTTCAGTTCATCGATCAGGGAGCGGTCTACAAGGGCTTGCGTCCGGTTTATTGGTGCATCAGCGACAAAACCGCGCTGGCGGAAGCGGAAGTCGAGTACAAGCTGCGGACCAGCCCCAGTGTATGGGTGAAGTATGCGCTGAGCAGCGATCCGGCGAAGATTGATCCCAGGCTTGCCGGCAAAAAAGTTTTTACCATTATCTGGACCACTACTCCCTGGACGCTTCCCGCTTCCATGGCAGTGGCATTCCATCCCGAGCTGGAGTACGTGGCTCTGGAGCACAATGGCGAAGTGTACATAATCGCGGACGCACTGGCGGAAGAAACAGTTGAAAAATGCAATCTGACGGGGGCAACGGAAGTTGCGCGTTTTCCCGGAAGCCGGATGGAATACGCCGAATTCGCGCACCCATTTCTGGACCGCAAGGTGATGGGCGTGCTGGCGACGTATGTAACGACCGATCAAGGTACCGGCGCGGTGCACACAGCGCCCTCGCATGGAGCAGACGATTTCTACACTGGCGCAAAATACAAACTGGATCAGACCACGAATGTAGACGAAGCAGGAAGATTCATTCAGGGCTTGCCGGAATACAAAGGCAAAACTGTCTTTCAGGCGAACCCGGACATCGTCGAGCTGTTGAAGGCGCGAAGTGTGTTGATGGGTTCGGACAAGATTGAGCACTCATATCCACACTGCTGGCGCTGCCACAATCCTGTCATTTTTCGCGCGACCGAGCAATGGTTTATCTCCATGGAAGCGCCCGTGGAGAGCAGCACGCTGCGGCAGAAAGCGCTGGATGAAATCAAGAAAGTGAAATGGATACCGGCGTGGGGTGAAGAGCGTATTGCCAACATGATCGCCACGCGGCCGGACTGGTGCATCTCACGCCAGCGCGTCTGGGGAGTGCCCATTGCTGTGTTCTTCTGCGCAGGCTGCGGAAAACTCCTGCAATCCAAAGAAGCGTTTGAGGCGGTGGTGGAGTTGTTTGCGCGCGAAGGCGCGGATTCGTGGTACCGGCGCGAAGCAAATGAGATTCTGCCGGCAGGAACAAAGTGTCCGGGTTGCAGTGGAAACGAGTTTCGCAAAGAAACGGACATCATCGATGTGTGGTTTGAGTCAGGGTGCAGCCACGCTGCGGTCCTGGGACACGAGCCCGACCTGCCCTGGCCTGCCGACCTTTATCTGGAAGGCGGAGACCAATATCGCGGGTGGTTCCACTCTTCCCTGCTGTGCGCAGTGGGCACGCGCGGGAAGGCGCCCTATCGGGCCGTGGCCACGAGTGGCTGGACGCTCGATCCGCAGGGGCGAGCCACGTCTAAGTCACTCGGCAACGGCATTGATCCGGTGGAGGTCGCAAACCGGCTGGGCGGGGAGATCATCCGGCTGTGGGCTTCGTCAGTGGATTTTCAGGAAGATGTGACCGTGTCACAGGAGCTGATGCAGCGGATCAGTGACAACTATCGCAAGTTCCGCAATACGTTCAAGAACATCTTTGGGAACCTCTTCGATTTTGATCCGGCACGGGACGCCGTCAAGTTTGAAGATATGTTCGCCCTGGACCAGTACATGCTGCTGCGAATGGCGGAAATCAGCGAGCAGTCACGGAAGTGGTATGCCAATTTTGAATTTCATCGCGTCTATCACGGCCTGCATGATTTCTGCAGCGCTGATCTGAGCAACGTGTATTTCGACGTGCTCAAAGACCGGCTGTACACTTCGGCGCCCCGGTCGCGCGGGCGGCGGTCAGCCCAGACTGCGTTGTGGCACATTGCCGAGGCGCTGGTGCGGCTGCTGGCTCCGATGATGACATTTACCGCGGACGAGGTCTGGTCCTATCTGCCTAAGGTGCAGGGGCGTCCTGAGAGCGTACATCTGGCCTACTTCCCGGAAGCGTCAGATATAACGGGAACAGCGCCGCAAGAACTTTTTGCCCAGACATTGCGCGCCGACTTTGATTCGCTCATGAAGGTCCGGGAAGAGGCCCTGAAGCCCCTGGAGGAGGCGCGCCAGCAGAAGCTGATTGGAAGCTCCCTGGAAGCAGCCGTCACGATTCATGCTCCCGAGAGTCTATATAGGCTGCTGGAGCGGTACCGCGATGACATGCGTTACCTGCTGATCGTTTCCGGGGTACAAATCGTTCCAGCTGCCGGCGGGAACGGAAATGTGCCGTTGCGCGTAGAAGTGAATAAAGCGCCGGGCAGGAAATGTGAGCGCTGCTGGAACTACTCCGTGCACGTAGGTGAGGATGCGCGGTATCCTAGTGTATGTGAGCGCTGTTTGGGGGCGCTGAAGGAAATCGAACAGAATTAGTTATGCGTAAGTATCACATCATGATTGCAGCGCTGGTGGTGGTTTTCGATCACCTGACGAAATGGCTGGTAGCGCAGAAGATTTCAGTGCACGAAAGCATTGACGTGGTTCCCGGGCTCTTCCGCCTGATTCACGTGCAGAATGAGGGCGCCGCATTCGGGCTGTTTTCCGATTCACCTTCAGAATGGAAAGTGGCCATGCTGATCCTGTTTTCCGTGGCCGCTCTGGCCGTGGTCTCTGCCCTGCTCTGGAAGAATGGCAATGCCATGAATGCCACAGCCGTCGCACTCTCTCTGGTGTTCGGAGGCGCGCTGGGCAACTTGTGGGACCGCGTAGCCAGCGGCCGCGTTGTGGACTTCCTGGACTTCTATGTCGGCTCGCATCACTGGCCCGCTTTTAACATTGCCGATAGCGCCATCGTGGCCGGCGCTCTGCTGCTCCTCAGCGAGATCTTCCTGGCGCCTCAGGAAGAGAAGGTCGTGAGCCAGCAGGAACAATGAACTAATCGGTCATCCGGTCGCCGGTTCATCTGGTCATCGGAAAAAAAATCCCCGTAATTTCTAGGCACGTCTTTAAGCTCTTCATGAACAAAACTAATCTCGTGATCATTGTGGCCATAGTGGGGCTCGATCGGTTAACCAAACTCCTCGTCGAACACCGCATTTCCCTGAATAGCACAGTTGACGTAATACCGGGATTCTTTCGCCTGACTCACCTGGAAAATCCTGGCGGCGCCTTCAGCCTTTTTGCCGAATCAGTTTCTAATTGGAGAGCGCCCGCAATGATTGCGTTTTCGGTAGCTGCTCTGGTCATCATCTCTGTTCTGCTATGGAGGAACCGGCAAACGAACGTCATGACAGTTGTGCTGGCGTTGATATTTGGCGGCGCTCTGGGTAATCTATGGGACCGCCTGGCCCATGGCGGGGTGACGGATTTTCTCGACTTTTACCTGGGCTCGCATCACTGGTATCCGTTCAATATCGCCGATAGCGCCATTGTGATAGGTACTCTGGTTTTGACAGCGAAAATTCTTGCGCAATCGAAAAAATCAAATCACAAAACTTAAGCCCGCGAATGGACGCGAAGCAAATGCCAGCGTGTTAAGTACCGCGACCTGTAAAATTCTCATTGAATCTCTATGAATCTTTCTCCTACGGCTGTGGCTTATCTGGCCTCACTCAAAAGGCATCCTGCTGTTCCTGTGGCGCAGGTTGCTGAAGCGCTGAGGCGGGCCAACTGTCCTGCATTTGAGTGTTGGCTCGAGTTTCATGAGCGCTTTGCGGGGTATGAAGAGATCATCGGACGTGATAGTGCAATCTGGGGCATTGTTCACGCGGCACCACGATGGGCATTGCTGCCTAATGAAGCGTGGGTGAAGGCGAACAGAAACGATTGGGTTGTGGCATGTGCAGACGTCTATCCATCTTATGACTACAATCTGAATTCTGTCGGGGAATTTGTCAGTTACGGAGGCGGCGCAGAACACGAGTCATTTGCCAGGAGAGTCGAAAGGGGTGCGCTCGGATGGGACGCGGCTGCAGGAGGCCGCAAGTGGAAGCAGGATTGCGAACTCAGGGACAAGGTCGAGGGAAATCTTGAGGCATTCGTTCGCTGGTCCGGCGCCAAGATAGTTCCGGAAGCAAGCGACAAATACGTGACCTCGTGGCGCGGACAGGACGCGATCATTTTCCGGAACGAAAAACCTCACCACAAAGAAAGCTGGCGTCTACAAGTCTGGATTGCGAAGGACGCGCAAGGACGAATGAGCTCGTACCAGCCGGATCCGGCATCAACATAATGCTTGCGTGTGTAGATGTAGCCTATCGAGATCACGCCGCAATCGCAGGGTGCGTGTTGTTTCGGGCGTGGTCTGATCAATTTGCAGCTGACCAGGTTGTGACATTCGAACCGCCTGCCTCACCCTATCGCTCAGGCGAATTCTATTTACGGGAGCTTCCGCCAATCCTGGCTGTTCTCAAACGAGTCAAGGTCCAGATTGAAACCATCATCGTAGATGGATACGTTTGGCTCAATGGCGATCGGATGGGGCTTGGAGCACATCTTCATTCGGCGTTGGGAGAGAAAGTGCCCATCGTCGGTGTGGCTAAAAACCCCTGGCGAGGAGGAACGAGCAGCCAATATCCTGAACGCCGGATCATTCCGGTCATTCGCGGCAGCAGCACGAGGCCGCTGTACGTGACTTCGGTAATGATGGATGTTGCTCTGGCTGCCAGGCTTGTAGAAAGCATGCACGGGTCTTTCCGTATTCCTACGCTTTTGGCTGAGGTAAATCGGATCGTGCAGTCAGCCCATTAGTTGCGAATCTAGCTGGTGGGATACAAGAGTCGGTACAAAACGGCGTTGCGCATGATGGCCTGAACGTATTCGCGGGTTTCGGTGAAGGGGATGGATTCGACGAATTCTTCCACGTCCTTGAAGTCGCCGCTGCTGCGCCAGTCGTCCACGCGGTCTGCGCCCGCGTTATATGCAGCGAGCGCGTATTCCACCTGTCCATGGTAGTGATCGACCATGTGTTTGAAATAGCGCGTTCCCAGTTGAAGATTCAAGTTAGCGACAAACAGCTCGTTGGTCGAAAAGTGCTTGATCTTTTCTTCTTTGGCCACACCTTTGCCGACGTGCGGCAGGAGCTGCATCAGGCCCATGGCATTGGCGGGCGAGAGCGCTGCCGGATTGAATTCCGATTCCTGCCGGATCAAGGAAGCGACCATAAACGGATCAAGCTGGTTCAACAGCGCATGCTTTTTCAGGTCTTCCCAAAATGGGCGGGGGAAAAGATTCTGCCAGACTGGGCGCGGGAGCTGGTTCAAGTCAACGGAAAAGTAACCCGGAATGGCACGCTTGAGAGTTTCAATCGCCATCCTGTAGTTGCCGGCTTCAACGTAGAGCCGGGCCTGCTCGCCAAGGAGCCAGGAAGGAGCGCCGCTGGCAGCAGCCTGTAGTTCACGCTCGGCAAAATCGTACAGGGCAGCATTGGCCAGCAGTTGCGCCTTTTTTACGCGCAGGTTGTCGGCAGGGGTATCCCAATTCTGTGGTGGCGCAGGCACGGGAGCTAGTTTGTCCAGCAGCGGCGGGTCGCCAACGTTTTGAAATCCAAGTTTGGTGAGCCGGTCGCGGCCCAGGTTGGCATAGTAGTAATAACGATAGTTGTCCGAAAGTTTCTGATAATAGGCGCGGGCCAGAGGCTGATCGCCGTCGGACTCAGCCAGGCGTCCGCGCCAGTACAGCGCCGCTGAAGCTTCCGTGGATGCCGGATAGAGTGCGATCTGCTCTTCAAACAGCCGTCTGGCATCGTCCTTCCTGCCGGCGCGATAGCTCAGCCACGCAGCTTTCCAATGCGCGTAAGGCGATAACTTGCCATTGCGATCGTGTTCGTAGACTTCCTGGTAGGCGCGAAGCGCTTTGTCGTAATCCTTTTTCAGCAGGTACATGTTGCCGCATGACAGCAGCGCCTGCTGCAACCAGGAACTCTGCGGCGCGACGGCCCGCAACTGCGAGATGAAGTCGCCGTTGCGCTCGCGATCATCTTTGTCGCGGGCAATTTCAGCCAGATAGTAGAGCGCATGAGCCCTGGACTCAGGGTCGCCGTTCTTGGCAATGGTTTCAAAAAGGTGCTGAGCATCGTCACGCTTGCGCTCGCGATACAGGGCGATCGCAAACTCCAGTTGCACGGCAGCAAGCTCCGGCGCGGGCGCCTGCTCCACGAGTGGGCTCAGCTCACTTGCGGCCTCGGAGTAGCGGCGGGCCTTCATGAGACTAGCGATCCGGGCATGCCGGAGTTCAAAATTGCCAATAGGCGATCCCTCGCCCATGGCGCGCAACTCAATCCCGGCTGCGTCAGCTTCGCTGGTAAGCGGCTCCTCGAAATACAGGTTTCGCAGAATCTCCGCTGCTTTGGCGTTTTGTCCAGCGGTCCGGTAGGCGCGTGCCAGTGCGAGTTCGACGTCCGCATGCGCTGGCTGGCGATGTTTTTCCAGATAAGCTGCCGCTTTTTCTGGCGCTCCCGTGCTCATCAGGGTTTCGGCGTACAGCAGGGTGGAGTCATGAATGAACAGCGAATCAGGATATTTCTGCTCGAAGCCATCCAGCGTTTTGATCACTGCGGGATGGTTTTCTTCACCATGATAGGCGGCAGCACGCAGGTAATCGAGGTAGTCGCCCAGCACAGGCGCCAATTCATTCGTCTTTTGCAGTGCAACCAGGGTTTTGGGATATTCCTTATCGAGGTAGTGAGCGTATCCAATGACGAGCCACGCCAGAGGCCCGGCGGCATCCTTAGCGTGCTTGTTGGCATACGCTTCCACACCGGCGTAGGCCTGAGCGCTGCGGAATTGCAATAACTGCTGCGCCATCGGCTTCAGGTCAGCAGAGGCAACAAACGCGCGATGGAGATGCTGGAGCTTGCGGGCTTTGCTGGCGCTTGCGGCTTTGCGGGAAGAAGAGTGTTTCTTACTGGTCTGCGGCGCACTCCAGAGAGTCGAGGGCGT
>DATDNH010000256.1:0-34028 GCA_036518395.1 Candidatus Angelobacter sp.
ATCCCGGAAAAGACTTCGCGACCTTGACGCTGACGGTCAACGGCAACAAACTATTTCCTTCCATGAAAATCCACCGCCGCCTGACCGAAGGTGACGGCGAGAATGTCTGGACCTTCTATCGCATGGTGAAAACAAAACTGGAATCATTACCCAGTCCCAAGATTCAGTAATATTCTTCGATCAGAATTTTTTCTGTCCAATTCTCCGTGCCTCCGTGTCTCCGTGGTGAGACTTTTCTTTGAGGTTGACTCCGCTGAGCTGCTGTCGCATCATCTCTGCCGCCAGATTCACAATCCGTTCAGCTGCCGCTTCCACGCTTACGCCGCGAGCATGAATATTCGAAATCAAATTACGGTTCGCGTCGTGATCACCGTTTTTCGGGCGGTAGGCCATATAGGCCGAAAGGCTTTCCGCCGTCGCCAGCCCGGGGCGCTCCCCGATCAGCAAGACCACTACTTTTGGACGAAGCAGCTCGCCGATTTCATTCATTACTCCCACGCGGCAATAACGCACAACAAATGGCTGCCCGATTTTCCAGCCGCGCTTCTTTGCTTTTTTGGAAATCAGTTGCAAGAGTTGCGGAACCTGCGCGGCCACAGCGGTCACTGAGAGCCCGTCGCCAATCACAATCTGCAGATCGGGTTCCTCCGGACAACGGGCCAGAATCTGCCTTTTCGCGGCTTCATTCAACCGTCGTCCCAGATCGGGACGCAGCAGGTATTCATCTTTGGACCTGGCCCGCGTGGAGACCTCAAACAATTGCCACTGTTCAATGAATTCGGGGCCAAAGCACTTTTCTATGTCGAGTTCGGTGCGAACAGCATCACGCGCCGCAGCATGCGCCTGGCGCAACTCCAGTTGCGTAGGCGTGCGGTATGCATATCCCGCACGCTCCACCAGCACACGCGCCGGCGTGCGCGCCCGAATCTTTTCAATCAGGTCCGGCCAGGAGGGCTGAATACCGTCCTTCATTTGCTTGCAGCTTCCATCGTTTTGTCGAATCCGGCTATCAACTTTTTTCGAGCCGCTGATGACAGACTTCGTGGCTGCTCGCCATCATAGATTCTCATTTCGTTCAGCCACTGCAAAAACTCCGGCGCCGGACGCAGATTGAAAAGCTTGCGCACTGCGAGCGCATCGTGAAAGCTCGTAGACTGGTAATTCAGCATCACATCGTCCGCGCATGGGACGCCCATGAAGTAATTACAGCCCGCCGCAGCCAGCAACAACAGGAGATTGTCGGCCGAATTCTGATCGGCGGCAGCATGATTCGTATAGCAAACGTCGCAACCCATGGGGAGGCCCAGCAACTTGCCCATAAAATGATCTTCCAGTCCAGCGCGGATGATCTGCCGCTCGTCATACAGATACTCCGGCCCGATAAATCCCACTACGCTGTTCACCAGGAACGGCTCAAACACGCGGGCCACGCCATAAGCGCGCGCCTCCAGCGTGAGCTGATCGACCCCATGATGCGCCTCAGCAGACAGCGCGCTGCCCTGTCCAGTTTCGAAATACATTACATTCGGTTGATTCGCGTTCATTCGCGTCGATTCGCGGCTAGAACGGTTTTCTTCATGGTGCTGGAGAACCTTCTCTCGTCCTTCCCTCAGCATCGTGAGCGTCGCACCAAAACTGCGATTCGCCGCTTCCGTCCCTGCGATTGACTGAAACAGCAGATCTACCGGCGCGCCACGGTCCATTGCCGCCAGTTGAGTAGAAATATGTGCCAGGCAGCAGGCCTGTGTAGGAATGTTGTACGCCGTAATGAGCCGATTGAGCGCATGCAGAATGCCGCTGACGGTCTCCACTGAATCCGTTGCCGGATTCACGCCAATTACGGCATCTCCGCATCCGTAGAGCAGCCCGTCCAGCGTGGAGAGCAAAATCCCGCCGAGATCGTCGGCCGGATGGTTGGGCTGCAGGCGGATTCCCAGCACGCCGCGCTCGCCCATGGTGTTGCGGCAGTGCGTCACCACGCGAATCTTCGCCGCCGCCAGCACCAGGTCTTTGTTGCTCATGATCTTCGCGACTGCGGCAGCAATTTCCGGCGTAATGGCCCAGTACAGCCGCTTCAGCTCTTCTTCAGTGGTTTCTTCGCGCAGAACAAATTCGCGGAACTCTCCCACCGTCGTGCTCTTGATGGAAGCGAAGCTCTCACGGTCGTGGGTTTCGAGAATCAGGCGAGTGACATCGTCCTGGCCAGGATCAATCAGCGGATTGGCGACAATCTCGCCCAGCGTCAAATCCGCCAGCTCGCACTTGGCTGCGACGCGTTCCTGCTCTGTGCGCGCGGCAATGCCGGCTAACTGATCACCGGATTTCTCTTCATTGGCGTGAGCAAACAGTGTACGCAGATCAGGCACAAACAAATCTTACCGCTGATTGGTGGCGACGGAGCAGGCGAGAATCAGCGGGCCAAGTCCGCATAGCGCAGGATTTCACCTTGCTCGCGACGCACCGTCTCCGTGCCAAACTGTCACGCGGGCTGAGTGCTGATTGCTGAGTGCTGACTGCTATCTTGTCATTCACCGGCAATGGTCATACCGTCAATCCGCAAGGTAGGAGAGGCAAGCGCACTGCGGAATTCCAGGTCATTGCCGATTTCCGAGATGTTATGCAGCATCTGCTTGAGATTTCCCGCCACCGTCACCTCTTCCACGGGAAATGTGAGTTCGCCATTTTCAATCCAGATGCCGGTCGCGCCACGCGAAAAATCTCCCGTCACCAGGTTTACTCCAAAGCCGATCAGGTCAATGATGTAGAGCCCTTGCTTGATATCGCCAATGATCTGTTCCGGCGTGCGTGTGCCTTTTTGCAGAAAGAAATTGCCGCATCCGATTCCCGGATTACCCGCCAACCCGCGCGCGGCATTTCCGGTGGTTTGTAATCCAAGCTTCTTCGCCGTGTAGGTGTTCAGCAGGTAGGACTTCAGAACGCCTCTTTCGATCACCACGGTGCGCCGGCTGGGAACGCCTTCCCCATCGAACGGCGAAGTGCCAAATCCGCCGGGGATCGTTCCATCGTCAATGACTGTGACGTCCTCGGAGGCAATCTTCTGGCCCAGCTTGCCTTCCAGGAACGACGATTGCCGGTAGATTGCATCGCCGTTCACGCCTTCAAAAATATTATCCAGAAGTGAGCGCGCGTTTTCCGCGTCAAAAACCAGGGGCACGTTCGTGGAAGCGATCTTGCGCGCTCCCAGCCGGCGCAATGTTCTTCGCGCTGCTTCTTTGCCTACAGATTCCGGTGAATCGAGCCTTGTGAGCGTGCGCGCGGAAGAATACCAGTAATCCCGCTGCATCACCCCATTCTCTGCCGTGGCAATGGGAATGGCCGCCACCGAGCAGGACGACCGGCGGTATTCACCCACAAACCCCAGCGAATTGGCCAGGACCTTGCGGCCGGCAGAAGCGTCAAAGGCTCCGCCATCAGAATTCTTGATCCGCGGGTCGACTTGAAGCGCCGCGGCTTCCGCCCGTCGCGCGTAATCAATCCGCTGTTCCGGCGGAAGCGAAAAAACATCATCGTAATAGAGTTTCAGGTCGCCCGGCAGCGATCCCAACTGCGAAGGATCAGGCAGGCCCGCGTATGGATCTTCCGACGTGACCCTAGCCAGCTCCAGCGCGCCTTTCACCAGCCGCTCAATTCCTTCCTCGCTGAAGTCGCTCGAATAGGTGCTGGCTGCCCTCTGGCCAACAAAGGCCCGCAATCCCAGCGCCCGTGATCCTGCTTCTTTGAGCGTTTCAACCTGTCCCAGCCGCACAAGCGTGGAAAACTCTGAGCCTTCGCGCACAACCGCTTCGGCCCCTGTTGCCCCGGCCTTCATGGCGCGCGCAACCACGTCCGCCGCGATTTCGCGCAAGTCCGTTTCCGCTGTGTTCAATACCTCTGTATGGGTTGCCATGGAAAAATTATCGCGCGGTGCCGCCTACGGTCATGCTGTCGAGTTTCAAAGTGGGAATTCCAACGCCAACGGGGACCGACTGGCCGTCCTTGCCGCACGTTCCAACGCCCTCATCAAGCTGCAAATCATTGCCAACCATGGAGACTTTCGTCAGCGCATCCGGTCCGTTGCCGATCAGCGTGCAATTCTTTAAAGGCGCCGTCACCTGGCCATTTTCAATCAGGTAAGCCTCCGAGGCGGAGAAAACAAATTTCCCGTTCGTGATATCTACCTGCCCGCCGCCAAAATTGACGGCATACACTCCTCGCTTCACGGAGCGCAGAATATCTTCCGGCGAGTCCTGGCCCGCCAGCATGTAAGTGTTGGTCATGCGAGGCATGGGAATATGCTCATAACTCTCGCGCCGTCCATTGCCCGTGTCAGGCATGCCCATCAGCTTGGAAGAAAGCTTGTCGCTGAGGTACCCCTTCAGAATTCCTTTTTCGATCAACACTGTTTCCTGCGTGGGCGAACCTTCGTCGTCGACATTGATGGAGCCCCGGCGTGAAGGCAGCGTGCCGTTGTCCACCACTGTGCATTTCTCTGAAGCCACGCGTTTGCCGATCAAACCGGTAAACGCCGATGTGCCTTTGCGATTGAAATCAGCTTCCAGTCCGTGGCCAATCGCCTCATGCAGCAGGATTCCCGGCCATCCCGGGCCCAGCACCACTTCCATCTCGCCTGCCGGCGCCTCGCGCGCGTCCAGTTGAATGATCGCCTGTCGGGCTGCCTCATGGGCAAACGCCTCAGGCGTTTTTTCCGTCAGGAAATAATCAATGCTCACGCGCCCGCCGCCTCCCGAAACTCCACGCGAAGAATTCTCTCCAGATTTCGCGATGCACTGAATGCTGATGCGGGCCAGCGGCTGCACGTCCGTGGCAAATGTCCCGTCGGAACCTACAACCAGGATTTGCCGAAGCTCGTCTGCATATCCGCCGCGCACCTGCACGATACGCGAGTCGTAGGTGCGGCCTGCTTTGTCGGCGCGCATCACGAGTTCGAGCTTCGCGGCGATATCGGCGTCCACCGATGGGGAGGAAACCTGGTAAAGCTGGTGGGGCCGGTTCTCTTTGAATCCCTGTACCGGCTGCTGTGATGGGCCGCGGGCAATCAGAGCGGCGGTGCGTGCAGCGCGCAGGATCTTTTCCGGCGCCAGATCGTCAGTATAGGCATATCCGGTGCGGTCGCCGGAAAGCACGCGTACCCCGCAGCCGGCAGAAATCCCCTGCGAAGCCGACTTCACGATGGATTCATCCACGCTGATCGACGTGGTTGTCAAATACTCGAAATAAAGGTCAGCATAATCGCCGCCGGCGGAGAGTGCCTCTCCAAGATAACGCTGAAGATCAGCGGGCGTAATGCCAAATTTCTGAAAGAAAAGGTGCTGGTTCTGGGTCATGAGTACCTGAATATTTGATGCAGCAGGCCACGCGACGACTCGAGGCCCACAACCTCTCTATTGTCGCATGCCGGGCGAGACCGGCAAACTTTGGTGCTAATCTTCTCTCGTGAGAGCCCTGCGCTGGACCATCCTCGTGCTTCTGCTGCTGCTCATTGCAGCATGGTTTTTCCTGCCCGGAATTGTCGAGCGCCGGTTCAATCACGTTCTCACGAAGCCACCCTACAAAGCTTCCCCGGAAGCCGAAGCCCTGCACAAGCAACTGCTCGTCGCCGACCTTCATGCGGATAGCCTGTTCTGGGGGCGCAACCTGCTTCACCGCAGCAGCACCGGTCACGTTGACCTCCCGCGGCTTGCAGAAGGAGGAGTTGGCATTCAGGCTTTCACCGTGGTGACCACCGGGCCACGCAACCTGAACATCAACCAAAATTCCGATTCCACAGATCTGGTGCGCTACGTCGCAATTGCTGAAATGTGGCCGCCGAGCACCTGGAACAGTCCCAAACAGCGCGCGATGTATCAGGCTGGTCGCCTGCAGAAGTTCGCTGACAAATCGGACGGGAAGCTCATCATTCTCAAGTCCCGCTCCGACCTGCAAAATTTCCTCGCCAATCGCAAGCCGGGCACTGTGGCCGGCTTTCTTGGCAGCGAAGGCGCTCAGCCTCTGGAAGGTAATCTCGATAACCTCGACGAACTCTACAATGCCGGCTTTCGCATGATGGCGCCCACGCATTTTACTGACACAGCGATTGGCGGCGCCGCTGCCGGAATGACGAAGGGCGGACTTACCAATCTGGGAAGAGCCTGGGTGCGCAAAATGGAATTAAAAAACATGCTGATCGACCTGGCCCACAGCTCGCCCGCCACTCTGCGGGACGTGGTCGCCATTGCCATGAAGCCCGTCGTGGTCTCGCATACCGGCGTAAAAGGCACATGCGACAACAACCGCAATCTCTCCGACGAAGAGCTGCGTCTGGTGGCCAAAACGGGAGGCGTGATCGGAATTGGCTTCTGGGAGACGGCAACTTGCGGGAACGACGCAGCGGCGATCGCCCGCGCCATTCGTCATGCAGTCGACGTAGTTGGCGTTGAACACGTCGCGCTGGGTTCAGACTTCGACGGCGCAACCATCGAACCATTCGATGCCACAGGCATGGTAAAAATCACTGAAGCTCTGCTCAATCAGGGCTTTTCTCCGCACGACATCAAACTGATCATGGGTGAAAACGTGATCAGGCTCCTGCTTACAACCCTGCCGCAATAAATCAATCCGAATTAGATTGCAATCCAGCGCGGTTGTACTAAATTACCCAATTACCCAATCCGTATGACTTCCGATCTCCTCGCCCGCACTCTGGAACAATTTCTCGCCGAGTCGCGCAATGGCGTTGTTGTGGAATCGGGAGAGATCATCTTCAGTCTGGATTCAGTGCGCTTCTCTATCTCCGCCGAGCGCGGGCGCTGCCTGCTCCACATGTGGTCGGTGGAACGCAATATCGTGCGCGAGGTACTCGATGCGGAATCCAAAAATGGCGCCCTGAAGCTTGCCGTGCGCAAGTTCGCGCAATCGCGTCCGCACCAGTTGCAGATCTGCCGTGAGCGTGACAGCCGCACTCCTGCTGCCAGAAAGACTGCAAGAACCCATTATGCGCTGCTGCTCGAACGTATCATCCAGCGCGAGAATCCCGACTGGAAGTTGACCCGGCTTTCCACCAGCATGAACCTCGAGCGCAGCTTTTCTCCGGTGTATGCCCGTGGCCTGCTGCGCAAAGGACGCACCGCCCTTGCCGTCCTTGGAGTCAACCCGCAGGAAACCCAGGCCTCAGTCGATGCCGCACTCACCTTTGGCCTGCTCTGGCTGGATGATTGCCGCCATCGCGAAGCCGGTCGTGCCACCGTAGAAGGTCTCAGGCTATATGTGCCGCCGAAAAAATCGGCCACTCTGCGCCTGCGCATGGCCTACCTGAACCGCGCTATCGGCCGCTTCGAGCTGTGTGAGCTGGAAGAAAGAGACGGCACAGTAGAGCAAAAAGAACTTGCTGCGCTCTCCGATCTGGAGAGCTACCTGCAGCGACGCCCGGATCCGGCGAAAGCCCATTCACAATTTGCCGATATCATCGCCAGAGTCAAAGCCATTGCTCCCAACGCCGAAGTCGCGGTGAGTTCACCTGCCGAAATTTCCTTCCGCCTGAATGGACTCGAATTCGCGCGCGCCCGCCTCACGGCTCAGCCCGGCTCATTCAAAACTGCGCAGCAGATCGTCTTCGGAGCAGCGGGCCTCGAGGCCGTCCTTAGCAGTGAAAATGAAGATTCGTTCCGAGGATTCGTCCACAGGATTGCCGAATCTCGTCTGCCAGAAGCCGACAAGCGCAATCCACTCTGGCGAATGTATCCTGAGCGCTGGCTGGAATCCTTGATTGTCAAAAATGTTCCGGTGGTGAATTCAAATCTGGATCTGTTTCACGTCTATGCCCAGGTGCCGGCCTTTTCCGCTTCCGACCGCGCGCTGATTGATGTGCTCACCTGTACCGACGCCGGACGCCTCGCGGTGCTGGAGCTCAAAGCCGATGAAGACATCCATCTGCCCATGCAGGGGCTGGATTACTGGGCCCGCGTCGTGTGGCATCATTCCCGCGGCGAGTTCCAGAAATACGGCTACTTCACCGGCGTCCAGCTCTCGCCCGGGCCGCCGCTGCTCTTTCTGGTTGCCCCGGCGCTGAGGATTCATCCTGCCGTAGAAATTCTCTTGCGCTACTTTTCTCCCGAAATTAACTGGACACTGGTCGGGCTGGACGAGCGCTGGCGCGAAGGCATTCGCGTCGTGTTCAGGAAGACTCCAACTCTGGCGGCATCAGCATGAATGAGTCATACGGAGTCGCTCCGAGTTTTGAGCCAAAGTTAACGTGGAGTTCTCTGCTCGCCAAGACATATCAATTTTATGTACAGCACTTCTGGACGCTTTTTCAAATCGGCTTACCTGTTGCCCTGCTGGCCTATCTGTTCTGGTACGGTAAGCACTTTTTTGTGCAAGCCCTATTCAACTTTTTAGAAAAGTCCTTCGGCCCATGGTGGATGACGAAGCTTTACCTGTCCTGGCCTGTGTTAACTCTTTTAGGCTTCCTCGAAGGAGTGGGATATTGGGTAATGAGCACAGTTTTCTTCACAGCCATTGCCGCACGAATACTGAAGAATGGCGAAGAGGACGCCCCAATCTCAGATTCCTACAGTCCGGTAAGGCAGCGGCTGGGAGCCGTTGTGGTTGTTGGAGTTCTTACCTGGACGGTGTTTTGGATCGCACGTTCCATCGTTATGGCCGCGGTCTCCATGTTGCTTGAGGGCTTCAACGTCCGGGTTGGCTCAGCTACCTGGTATATCAGCTCTTCAGCGGCGCTGCTAATCTTAGGCGGCCTGTGTTCTCGTGCGGGCCTGGCGATTCCTGTACTTGTGAACAACGCCACTATGTCCCCGTTAAAAGCCATCCGCGGCAGCATCCGGAAAATGGAAAATTGGGAACCGTTCTTCATCTTTTTTCTGGCGAAGTCCGCCCTCTTCGGGTATGGAGTGTACTGGCTTGCTCAGCGAGCCTTCGCCGAACTATGGAATCGCACGCCGATCGACGCGTCTGCTTACTCCTGGGTGACCTGGGCGGTCTATATCTGCATTGCTGCAGCCCTCGAGTCACCATTGTTCATTGCCTTCTCTATTCTCTATCGCGAGTTGAATGCGAAGCAGGGCGAAGTCATCACAGCTCCCGCAATTAGATAACGGTTATCCGGTCTCTCAATTTTGGCAAATTTTTTACGATGATTATGGCAAGCGGGTTGGCTCTTCCTTCGTGTCCTTGGTGGTCCCAAGATCTTTTTCCCCGCGATAAACCCTCCCAACCGCATTGCCCAGCTTCCGCACCGGAAACTGCCCATCGTCTTTCGCGAAGATGATCTCTCCCACTTTATGGCTGCGGTAGTACCAGCGCTTCAGGATCGCCAGCTCTTCCATGAATTGCTGCGCTGAGTGTGTACCCGAAGAAGCGAGTTTCTCCAACGTCGCGAGCAATCGCGATTCCATCGATTCCGAACTGTCTTCTGTTTCGGCAAGAAAATGTTCTGGGCCTGTGAATTCGCCTTTGCTGAAACGAAACAGCGCCACTGATTTCTCCTGCAACGAAGGTTGAACGATCACTGCATCCAGTTGGTCAATCCGCCGGTAAATCTCGTCCGCGCCGGCAACAATGCCTTTGACTTTCTCCACTTTGGCGTGTTGCTGTGCAGCAGCCTCGAAATCCAAAGCTGCGGAGAGCTTTTCTCGCTCGGCCGCCATTTCTCCGATGAGCGACTTGCCACAGGAATCGAGAAACGCCTGCACTCGGCCCACTTCGGCTGCGTACGCTTCGTTGGTGCAGCCTTTGAAGCAGGGCGCCAGGCACATCTTCATCTCCGAGTAGACACAACCGGGAAATTTGGGGTCGGGATCCAGGTCAAAAGTGCAGCGCCTCATTTTGAACAGATCGAGCGAGTCATTGAGGAATTTTTCCGCCGCAGCTCTGGAGCGAAACGGTCCGTAGTAAGTGGATTTTCCCGTCAACCGGCCCAGCCTCGTTGTCACATAAGCCCGTGGATATTCATTGTCCAGATTCATCCGCACCAGCGGCGAAGGCCGCAGGCGCAGCCGTTTCTGGTAAGTCCTCGGAAACTCCTGTCGCAGGGTCTTGTATAGCAGCAGCACAGACTCAAAGTCTGATCCAGTTGGCGTGTACTCAATCCCGGCAACACGCTCGCGCAAATTCAATCGCTTCGATTGCGATTCCGGCGGCGCCAGCAGACGCTGCAGGCGTTTTCTGAGATTGGCCGTCTTGCTGACATAAGGCTCCGCCGATTCCTCCGCTCCACGCAACACGAATACCGCAGGCGCAGCCGGAAACTGTTGAAAAAACTCCGGCGGCTGTTCAGCCGAAAACGGAATGGAATGAGTTGACAAGGCAAATCGCGCGTTTCTGAGAATAGTTTATCCGCGAATAGGATCATGGGTGCGAAAAGCGAGCTGCGGTGTACCTCAAGGCCAAGAGGAAACAAGCTTCGATTTCAAGAAATGCTTCTTTGAAACGGTGGAAAACTCAGCGCCCGATATAGCCGCGATTAGTCACTCCTCTCACCATCCCGCTGAACAAATTTCCACCACCTCCACAACTGCACCACATTTTGAGTTGTGGAGTTCTCGTAAAAGACGATAACTAATCCCGAGCTGCTCCCAAACTCCAACATCACTCACATTCTACCGATCCTGTTTCCCAAACCAGTTGTGGCTCCAAAAGCATTGGCTCTACTGGTTACAGACCTGCTTTCCAGAATATCCACAGGCATCGACTACTACTGCTAATCTCTCTCTAATTTGATTGAACTTAGAAGTATCAGTATTCTGCCGAGCCCATACTCCAGGCGATCACGAAAATCTGTAGGTGGAGACGGCGCTCAGCACCGTGTACGCGCCGATGGCGCGAGGGTGTTTTTCTCGATTTAAGAGCAAGACAGATTGGATATTGCCGAGATTCGGAACGATCAGTGATGGCTTTTCTTCGGTCCGGTCCTGAAATCCAGACCATCCAACGTAACCACCAGGCACATTTCATGCAGTCGCGACCACATACGATCGGTGATGCGGTCTCCCAGAGTCTCATCTCGAGCGGCAGCTTTCGCTTGTTCACTCTGGGAAAAGTTCTTCTGCGGCCCCCGCAGCGACCCTGATGGCAGGTCGGGGAGATTGGTGGTGATAATCGTGGTCCGCTGTTCGTTGTAGCGCCGATTGATGATGTAGCTTACTGTTTCCCACACCCATTGTGTTGGCTTCACGGCGCCGAGTTCGTCCAGCACCAGCACTTCAGCTTCCACCACGGGCCGCAAGACTTCCAATTCCGTGGCCTCCACGTTCGGGTTATAGGAATCGATGATTTCTTTCAGCAGGTCGCGGTAATCGCAAAACAGGCAGGACACCCCTTTGCTGCGAATCAGTTCGTGCATGATGCCAACAGCCAGATGGGTCTTGCCCACACCGATGGGACCAAGAAACATGAGCCCGCGCTTCTCGCCCGGGTACTCCTCCACAAATCGGCCGGCGATCAGCCGGGCTGTGGCAAGGGAACGGTTTGCGCCGTGGAAATCTATATCGAAGTCGGCCAGCGTGCAATGTTCGTAGCGCGCGGGAATCTTTGCCGACTTGAAGAGTTTGTTGGTCCGATCCCCCACCCAGCATTCGCAGCGCTTCACGCGGCTCGACTTACCCGGGACTGGAACCGTTTTCCATCCCGTGCCCGAACAAACAGGACACTGCGTTGGCGCTGTGGTATTAGACGTGGCGGCCATTGGAACCTATGCTCAAAATACCATTATCTGCCGCCGCAGGGCTGTGGATTTCCTCTCTAACGAATCTGCCTTGTTCACAAGATATTCACAGCGGCTGCACTAAGCAGGTAGCAGTCCCGTGTCAGGTTTTCCCAAAGGCCAAGGGCCAAAGACTAAGGGCCAGTTGATGCAAAGTCAATGGCTGATGACCGCTTCTTCCGGCGAAGTTGTCCGCTCCTGCGGTCCGTGCGGGAAAATGTCCAACACATAATCATGGGCCGCCAGCGCCGACTGCGGCAGCTTGCCTGACTGGACCCGCTTGGCCACCTCCTCGCGGGTAAGATCGAAGATCGCATCCAGCAACTGCGAACGCTCTTCCTTGCCCGCCTGACCGATCACAAACAGCACCCGCGCGCTGTGCTGAATGTATCTCGGTGACAGCAGTTGTTTCTTCAACAGCTCCATGATCAGCGACGCTTTGCTGCGATCAAATCGGCCCGGATCACCACGCCGATCCTGCTCGGCGAAAAACTCGTTGGTCCATTCGTTGTGATAGGTCCACAATTTCTCAAACAGCTCGGGGGTGAAGTGAGTCCCGGCCTTTACCAGGTCGGCATTCTTTGCCGGCTCCACTCCATCTTCCGTCAATGCCGGACGCTTCAGGTACCCATCCTTTGTGATCACCGCCCCGTGATGCAGCAGCGTCCACAGCCACGAGACGTCAATCCTGTACGTGGCCAGGTCGTTCATGAAGCGCAACTTCAGCTCGTAATCGTCGATGGCGGCGGCAAAATTTCCATTCAGGATCTGGAAACCGTAATTCGCCGCCATGTAGAAGGCATGCTGGATATGCTCAATTGTGACTTCACCCTTCGGCACGCCGTAAATGAAATCCCAGAGCTCCTGCCGGAACACCTTCTCCGGCGTATCTACCAGCTCCCGCGGAACCACCTGTGGGGTGATCTGGCCTTTCGAATTGAGCAGCCCGCGTGACTCCAGCACATTCCGTTCAGCTTCACTGAGCCCGCTGGTGACGGTTGGAACTTCTTTGTCGTTGACAGTCTCCGTCTCGACCCGCGCGTTGACGATCTTCTGAAGCTGCTCCACCGGCGCCTGCAGAGGCGTATTTCCTGCCGCGACGTAAGCCGGCTCCGGACTTGCCACCCAGCTTTGCCGGTACGCATCGTACAACCGTCCTTTTACGCGCCTGGCCAGAATGTCTTCCAGGGTCGGCCGGTCTTCGGCGTCGTTCAGCAACGGCTCATCCGGCACAAAGATCAGTCCCAGCATGCGCTCGCGCAGCTTGTCGATCACCATGGCGCGCAAGGCCAGCGGGTTATACCGTGAGCGTCCATAAGGATCGCCCGGCTGATAGATCATCACCGCGGCCATGCCGCCGATGGGCGCCGCATTCTCCAGATCGCCATTTTTCATTCCCGCCATGACCATCATCAGCGCGTTATACCGCTGGTACGCAATCATGTTCGGCGACGCCATGCCAATCGTCTGCGGATCGGGATAAATCCCCTGTGGATCGTCTTTCCACATCTCCATCAGGCTGCCCAGGTAGTCCCAGCGGCCCACGTTCGTTCCCAGCAGCCGCCGCCGCAGCACCCAGGCAATTGCCGGCAGCGTGCGCCCCGCATTTCCTTCTTCGTACAGCACTTTGATTTTGAACGTTCCCGCGGGAACGCCGATCATGCTCTCGATCCGCGCCAGCAGTTTCTCCAGGATGAGCGCTTCCTGCGGCGTCTGGATTTTGGGGATGTAGAAATACACGCCGGTGCCGGCACGTTTCAGCGCGTCGTAGTTGTTGAAGATCCACAGGACGGAGACCGCAACCAGCCCCGGCGCAGGCTGACCATCAACAATGGTGTGGTCATAATGAATGTGGATCCCCGGCGGACGGCAGAACCGCGTCGGCCATTTGCCCGGTGGAGTGTGGATCCGGTACTCGCGTTTTTTTCCTTTCTTCACTACTTCGTAGGCGCGACCAGTCCAGCGGCCCTCAAAAATTTCCTTCGCATTGTGCAGCGCTGCAAAGATTCCTACTGGCTGATCGGCCCCCGTCCCCGCCGGACGGAAGTGAGGCGGCGACGCATCTTCAAAGTCCGGCATGTTCATGGGAGCAGGACTGTTCAGCGCATTGAATGCCATGTCCAGCGGATGCCATGGCCCGGTCAGCTCCAGCCCGGGGTTCCGCGTGGGGTGGGCGTCTTTCGGGATGGTCACTTCGTCGTTCAGACGCCAGCGCCACTCGCTTTCCTGTCCCAGGAAGTTGTCGATCATCCCCTGCACGATCTGGCGCCACGTCCAGAACTTTCCTGTGACCGGGTCCTGAAACTTTTCTTCCCAGCGCGGCCAGCCATATTTCTCCCGCACGGCGGCCGGGGAGTGGAGCAGCTCTCTGCGCGCATTCAGCGCCGTGGCGATGTCCGGACGCAGCTCGCGCGTCAGGGTGGCAATGGCATCTTCCACGTTCAAATCACGGCCATTGACCTTCTTGTTTCCAAACAGATCCGGAAATTTCTGCAGAATGTCTTGGCGAACCATAGCGTTCCTCAATCAGCTCAACAAAAATCCTATCACTGATGACACGGATCAGTTGAGGCACTGTTCAGGTAAGGGAAAAGAAAGGCGAGCGGTTGGGCTCGCCTTTCTGCGATCAAATGTAGAGACGGTGCTCAGGACGGTCTGACATCAGGCCGCGCGGATGTTGCTGCGCACCTTGTTGCGAGTAGCTTCGTCCATGCTCGTGATGTTGTGTTTCTCGCGTCCATGCTGCTCCGCCTTGCGCAGTACTTCATCCTGGCTGGAGCCCCGCGCTTCCCACGAACAACTGGTGTTGCCCATATCCGCGCAGCGGAAGCTGTATTGTCCCTGGCCGGAACTCTGGGATGATTGAACGCCTTTGGGTTGATCAGGTTGATTAGGATTGGCCATAGAATTTCTCCTTTTAACAAATACGATGCGATGGAGCGGAAGGAGGGTGGGCGGGGATTGAGAGCAGGTGAAAGCCGACGGTCGGTCTCCGGAGCGCCATGCATTTATGCACCTCGATCCTGATGCGTCTTCTGACTCCTGACTTCTGGCTCCCGCCTTTCGCCTTCTCCCCATTTCCTTTTAAACATTTCTCTTGCTTTCTGTTTAAAACATTTGCAACAATTCCTGTCACAGCAACTCTGTCGAGCAGCTTTGGCGTGAGAACCAGAGCACTGCTCCAACGGAAACCACGAACCGGTGTTCGTGGGTGGAGGTGTCGAGGACAATGATCAATATTTACGATGCGATAAGAGAGAGAGAGAACCAGACCAGCATCTTGCAGAAGCAGATTTCCACACTGCAAGCGGAAATTGAGGCTTTGCGAGTTGCCATTCGCATTCTGGAGGCCGGGAGTATTACCGGTTCGCAAACCATTCCTGCAGGTGGTTCGCAAACAATTCCTGCCGCTGTCGTGCACGCAGCGAATAACCCGGGAGCTGAAAAGGCAGGGGTTTGGCCTTAAGGACGCTGGCGTTCGCTTAGCGCTCGCAAGGGTTAGTATCGTTGCAGTTCCCAGGCGGCCGCGGTTCATTCCAATAATGAACCGTTGATGTGTCCTGTAATGCGACGCAACAAGCTACGTCATTCCTGTGACCTCTTGCACCTCGAGTTCAAAGATCTTTAGGAGCATGCAGGAATGGCTTACCGGAGATCGAACTATTTAGGGGGTGCGTAGCATGGCAACCCAACCTTCGTATTCACCTGAGCCGGCGCCGGTTACGACGGCAGATGAACTGGCTGTCATTGTCCAGCGGGCAAAAACCTTCACCAATGCCTCCGCTGCGGCGACCGCCATCCGGGAGCCGAATACTAATGAGTTTATTTGTCGAGCCCGCAGTGGCCCCGGCGCTCCGGACGTAGGCACTGTCTTGCGGACCGAAGGCACATTCACCGGAATGTGTATTCGTAACGGCGAAGAACTTCTTTGCGACGACGCACGGACAGACAGGCGCGTGGATACTTCCGCCGTTCGCGCATTAGGCATCCGGTCCATTGCGGTTGTGCCCATTAAAGAAGATGCCACGGTGTCAGGTGTGCTGGCAGTTTTTGCTCCTGCGGCCTGCGCTTTCTCCAGTCTGCATGTTGCCACGCTCAACGCGCTGGCGGATCAAATCAGCATGCTTCTGCGCAAGGAACGCCGCTCCAAAACTGGCGGGCCCGGAGAACCCCAGGTCGGTCGGCCTGACTTTGCAGCTCATGCAAATGCTTCTTCTCAGTCCTTCGCTAAGGGGCCAGTAGCACTGGTGGCCCGTGATACCGAAGCAGCCTCGGCGAGCACTCAGGTTCTCGAGCCTGCTAGTCCTGAAGCCGAAACGAGCCAGGTGGCAAACGGCGAAATGGTCCCTCCCATACCAGTTCCGGAGACAATCGAGACACCCCACGAAAAGCGCGCTGAATCCACCGTGTTCGACTCCGAATCGCGGATCAGGGAGTTGCAGTTGGCGTGCGCCTCCCCGCCGGGTAATACTTTCGAAAAACAAGCGAACTCTATCGCAAAGAAGTTTATTGTGACAGGCGCAACTACCGTGGTTTTACTGGCGGCTTTTGTCACCATTGGCGTACTTAAAATTGGCAGCCCCCCGTCAGAGACTCCGACGCCGGATCTAAATGGGGAAAACAGTTCCATAGTTCCGGCAGTGTCCAACCAGACCGCTTCCTCTCCGGCTTCAAAGGCTAAGGCGTATAAAGTTCGGACCGGGAGTCAGAGTAAAAGAAACCAAAGACCAGAAAAAAAGGAACAACCAGGTAAGCCCGCCGACTCCAGGGACAGGATTTCACTCTGATCTGGTCCGGAGGGTGGGCGGGGAAACTCAACGGCATTTCGACCAATACGGCAACGACGAACAACCCCTCCTGCGTCATTTTCGACGCGTACCCATCTCAGGGCAGGTGTAAGTTGCTGATTTATAGCGGATTCAACGCAAGGTCCCTCCACATCAGCGCATTTCACACGCTGATGTTTCGGGATGACGATCTTTTTTGAGGGCTATAGCAATTGTGGAATCGCTCTAAATTCGGACAGTTGTTTGAGCTTATCTCTCGACAAGCGGAATGAGCTGCTGATAGTTCTGGAAAAGATCTTCGATAGTTACGCTGTTTGCTGAGACCGCTATGATCCTGTAGCGCCTTTCAACGGTGTCGCCTGGCCTGGCTACAAAAATCTGTTCGTTATCCTGAAGGAAGATTCGACGAGATTCGGGCAGCCTGTCGGCAAAGCCATAAAGGTCAAAGGGATTCGGCGTGGAGTTTGCGCTACAGAAGACGGCTCCGGTGCTGGATCTATTGATCCTGAAGATGTGTCGGTAGTGATTCCAATATTCTGCATGAGGAAGATATTTCTTCGACCAATTCCGGATGTCTCCGGCCAACCGAAGCGCAGGGGATTAAGATCCAGTTGTGTGTCTCGTCCAGCTTGCAGCGGACGGGACTTCTTCGGGGCAGCCACGGTCGTTGTCGGAGGAGGCGGTACTGATGAGGTCGTATTGAGCGACTTTGAGATGTTATAGATCGCCAGCAGCGCAGTTGTCGCTGCCAGCGCGATCGTCCAGCGAAGTCGCTTCGGAGGCTCTGTATCTATACGCAACTTTTAGTCCCGTCCCAAACATAGGAACGAGGCAGGGGTCAGATTCTTGCAGCGGAAATGCCGGAAATGAAATCCGGCCGTAGAAACGTTGCCCAACGAACTGCGGGTTACGCCAGCAGCGTCGCCTCGTCACTGCGTCTGCTCAAACTTCTTTCGTTCCTTCCACTGATACGAAAGCATCACCAATACCAAGGTGCAATTGTGCGCGGCCGGTGAGCCGCGATACCGTGCTAGTGCACGAGGCAGGCTTTATGAAACGGATTTCCATTCTGGTAATGGCAGCGATCACAGTTTGCGCTTTGGCGTTGATCACATTCGCAGCAAGTCGCACCGACGACGAGGCCTTCGGGATCAAAATTCCCCCTGGATACCGTGACTGGAAGTTGATCTCTGTGGCCCACGAGGCGGGCAATCTCAACGATTTGCGGGCCGTTCTGGGTAACGATGTTGCAATCAAGGCCTATCGGGACGGGAAGGTTCCGTTTCCTGACGGCACAATCATTGCTCGCCTGGCCTGGAAGTACGTCCCGTCAGAGGAAAACAACAAAGCCTTTGGCCGTGAACAATCCTGGATTCCTGGGGAACCCACGAATGCTCAGTTTATGGTGAAGGACTCAAAAAAATATGCCGTGACGGGTGGGTGGGGATTCGCTGTATTCAAGAACGGCAAACCGGACGACAAGGCGGACCTCAAAACCTGTTTTCCTTGCCACCTGCCTGTCAAAGAGCGCGACTTTGTCTTTACCAAGTACGCACCCACACCTTAAAGAAGTTTTCAAAGTGGCTACGGCTTTTTAAGGCACTCCGCTCCAAAGGCGGGACCTCCACCCTATCACGCGCAACACCGGCGCGCGCTGGGACCTCCGGGAGCTGCGCGCTCGCCTTCGGCAGAGCGGGATTGATTTGTTTTTCAATATCGGGAACGCGGACTGAAGTCGTGCCCTGATACGCATCTCTCGCGGCCTGGAGCGATATCTGATCCAGGAGGCCGCTCGCTTATGGGTTATATCCGTCCTTCTGCCACTGGGCGAACAGAGCGAGGTGGTCCGCAGTCCAATACGGTCCGCCGGGCGGCATGGACGGCGGCTCATCGTTCCGCGGCGATAGGGTCGCAAGCACGCGATCGGCATTGTCCGGGTTTGACATGAAGGTGTAATCATCCAGCTGAATGTCGTACCGCCTCATGTGCGAAATATCGACGGGCCGAAACAACGGTTTGATATCAGTTGCGAAAGAAATCTTCGGCATGCGTTCTCCTTACAATTTGTGCGTGGCTACGCGGATCCTCGGTATTGCTGTATCGTTCGCGCCAACCGGCCAGCACCCAGGCGGACATGGGTAAGCGTCTAAATGCGCATGCCATCCGGGCCGAGCGTTACCCGTACGTGACGGTAGTGCTCTGTCCGACCTCGATAATATATCCGTCAGGATCGCGGATGTAGCAGCGCGTCTCGCCGTACTTTTGGATCGGCTCGGTGATGAACTCCGCTCCTCGACTTTTCCATAATTCATAGCACGCTTGAATATCCGCAACGCGGAAATTCATAAAGCTGTTGATGTGATTCGGGTCGGGGACGCTGAGCGTTACCATCGGCTTATCCGGGGTCGGCCCGCCCCCAACGTTCAGAATCATCCAGATATTCGCAAGTTGAAGGTACCCAGGCGCGTTGCCGTCACCCAGGCTGAGAATGCGAGCGCCGAAGACCTTTTCGTAATAGTGAGCTGATCGCTCGATGTCGGCGACGGTGAGAAAGTGCGCGATGCTGAACCCGTCCCGCGGGGGCATCTCATAGCTTTTCTGTTCGATTTGTACGCTGTTCATTGACGACTCCAATTTCCGATACAGTGGCGGCCATCCGTGATGGCAAAACGCTGCCAGTCCGCCTTTTGCTAAGCCTCACTTAGCAAGCATCGCGATCTCAACTGTCAGGCTGCTACGCTCAGCACGATCTTGCCGCGCTTATGCGGCGCACCTCCCAGCATCTCGTGTGCAACGCGAACTTCTTCCAGTGGGAGCACAGTGCCTACGTCTGTAATGAGTTTCCCGTTATCAAACAGGTCTGTGATCTTGTTCAGCCGGGCGGTAGTCACAGCCACATAAAAGAACGCTGCTCGAATGCCATAACGTTTTTGTGTTGCCTCGGGAACGGGGGACACGGCAGAGACGAGAATCCCACCCGGCTTCAGGACTCGAAGCGACCGCTGCTGCGTGTCTCCTCCAACCGTATCAAGCACGGCATCCACCCCAGTTACCGAGTCCTCAAACCGTTCCTTTTTATAGTCCACGACTTTTTCAGCCCCCAAACCTCTGACGTACTCCAGATCTGCGGATGCAGCGGTCGCGATTACATGAAGGCCAGCCTGGCTGGCCAGTTGTACGGCGTAAGCGCCAACGTTGCCGGCGGCCCCATGGATGAGTATGGTCTGCCCAGCGGCTACATGCGCATAATCGAAAAGCATCTGCCAGGCCGTTACGCTTACAATCGGAGCGGATGCCGCCTGGATGAAGTTCAAGGTCTTTGGTTTTTGCGCCATCATTTTGGCCAATGGCAGCGCGTATTCTGCATATCCCCCGGTGAATTGTTCGTTGGTAGCTCCATAGACCTCATCACCTCGCCTGAATCCGGCAACACCCGCCCCAACTGCGTCGACGATTCCCGCTAGCTCGGAGCCGAGAATAAGCGGCAGCGGTTCCTGGAGTTCGGTCTTGCCCTCGCGGATGAGGGCGTCCCAGGGACCAACCCCCGCTGCTTTTACGCGGACCAGAAGTTGCTCTTCGGCGGGTTCTGGCCGAGGCAGGTCATCGTTTTCGATCACGCTGGGTGGACCAAAGTGTAGAACTCGTGCTGCCTTCATCTCTCC
The DNA here is from genome assembly GCA_036518395.1 of Candidatus Angelobacter sp. Classification (GTDB taxonomy): domain Bacteria; phylum Acidobacteriota; class Terriglobia; order Terriglobales; family Acidobacteriaceae; genus Angelobacter. Next base: position 20,166 of record DATDNH010000256.1, read on the forward strand.
TCCTAAGCTACGTTTAAGACTCGGCCCGCGGTCCGAAAATTGTCAGTGAGGCCAAGCGCGCTGACGCAATTGAAGCCTAAGCGGCTGCCTTTAGCCCGACCAGCTTCAAAAGCGCTTCGGCTGCGCCAGTCGATGATGCGGGATTCTGTCCGGTAATGAGACGGCCATCCGTGATGGAGAAAGGCTGCCAGTCCGCCTTCTTCTCAAAGATGGCACCGAGCCGCAGCAATTCGTCTTCCACGAGGAATGGCACAACGTGGGTGAGCTTCATCTCTTCTTCCTCGCCATTCGTGAAGCCGGTTACATGCTTGCCCTTCACCAGCGGCTCGCCCTGGTACTTAACATGGCGAAGTACACCGGGAGAATGGCAGACCAAGGCGATCGGCTTTCCGGAGTTGTAGAACGATTCGAGCAGAGCGATGGACACCGGGTCTTCCGCGAGATCCCACATGGGGCCGTGCCCGCCCGGATAGAAAACCGTGTCGAAATCTTCCGCTTTCACATCCGCCAGGCGCACTGTATGGGCGAAGGCTTTCTGCGCCGCGGCATCCTTTTTGAAACGGGCCTGGGCAGGAGTTTGATTTTCGGGAAGATCGCTTTTCGGATCGATGGGCGGCTGGCCACCTTTCGGCGAAGCCAACATCAGCTCCACCCCTGCGTCTCTGAAAACGAAATAGGGGGCCGCGCCCTCTTCCAGCCAGAAGCCGGTTGGACGGCCGGTGTTGCCGAGTTGATTGTGCGAGGTTAGCACCATCAAGATCTTCATGTTCTTTTCTCCTTGCTGTGTGACGATTGCGATTAAATCGGCCAACGCTTCCAATCAAACCAGAAGGGTAAGCTGCCGACAATTGGACGATGGTATTGGATAAGAGAGCCCGTGAGTAAAGCAGAGTTGTTTCGTGAGAATGCATTGATACTGCATCGTGAGCGCAGGCGTTCTCGGGATCCTTCGACGCGCCCTTACCCGCTCGCGCGGGCCCAGGCTTGCTCAGGATGACAGAATTAGAGAGTTGTTGAGCGGGATACAGTACTCGGTAAAAGTGGCTTAAGCGGCCGAGGTAGCGCCTGCCTATCAAGTCCTGGGCGGAGTTGAAATGCGGAGTTGTGCAGCCATTTTAACGAGCGCTGGAAGAGAGTCGGCTTTCATTTTCTGCATCACCTTGCCACGGTGTGCTTTTACCGTAATCTCGCTGATGCCGAGTTCTCCACCTACTTGTTTGTTCAGAAGGCCGGAGACCACCAGGGCCATGACTTCGCGCTCGCGCGGCGTGAGTGACGCGTAGCAGTTTTGAAGCTCACGGATCCTTGCCTGCCGCTGAAGGGCGATGCGACTGCGTTCGAGGGCGTTGCGGATGGCGTTCAACAACACATCGTCACTGAACGGCTTGGTCAGGAATTCGACAGCTCCAGCCTTCATCGCCCGAACTGTCATAGGCACATCGCCGTAGCCGGTGATGAAGATGATCGGCATATCACTGCGGTGGGCGGCGATGCGCTTCTGCAGATCGAGACCATTAAGATCGGGAAGATTAACGTCCAGCACCAGACAGCCTGGAACCAGGGGCCGGGCGTGAGAAAGAAATTCCTGGGCGGAAGCGAACAACTGCGGCTGCCAGCCTTGGTGGCGGACCAGCAATTCGAGCGATTCGCGCACGGAGATGTCATCGTCAACGATGAATACGATTGGGGTTGCGACCGACATTGGCGCTGACCTCACTCTCAGGGCAACGGCGCTCGCTGACATTTTATAGCCTCCAAGGCTGCACGAATCTGGCAGAACGTTCAGTTGACTCGCAGTGCGGTATTGAGTGCGGCAAGCAAAGCTGTATCGCTGAATGGTTTGAACAGGCAATCCACGGCGCCCAGCTCAATCAAGCGTGGCCGGATGGTTTCATCTTTGCGAGCGGTAATGAAGACAATCGGAATCTCCTTCCGGCGAAGCTTCAACTCGCGTTGGAGATCCGGTCCAGTCATGCCCGGCATGGCGATGTCAAGGATCAGACACTTGGTTTTATCGACGTAGTTGGAGGCAAGAAATTCTTCGGCTGACGAGAATGCCTGGACGGCAAAGCCAAGCTCCTTGAGCAAATCGGGAAGGGATTCGCGAACGGACTCGTCATCATCGATCACTGAGACAAGTGAAGGCTGGGTAGCGCCGTTCTCCTGAGGCGACCGCATAGCATCAGAATGCGCCCGGATTTGGGCAGCGTCCATTGTGCTTTGGTATTGGTAAGGGCTGCGCCCTAATATCCCTGCGGGATATGGGAGTCACAGAGCAGAAGACAGGACTCAGGAGAGAAGCAAAACCATTTGGCCGCGAATTAACGCGAATATAAAGAGCAGGATCGTCCACCACGGAGACATGGCTCCGCTGCACTTCAAAGCAAGCTGCACGGCACAGAAAAATGAGGAGGAATTGGAAAAGGACAAGGACGATAAAGATCAAACCAATGAATCAACGCGAATCCGGTCTTTATTTCTCATGCGGCATGGGTGGCGGGCTTCCCTTCGCAATCTCAGCTCACCCAGGAATAGAGAACGAAAACGTAGCTCCCGGACCATCATTCAGCGAGCCCCACAGGCGGCCATGATGGTTCTCAACAATAGAGCGGCTTACGGATAGTCCAATGCCCATACCTTCAGTCTTTGTGCTGTAAAAGGCGTCGAAGAGTCTGTCGACAGCTTGAGGGGCGAACCCGACTCCCACATCCTTTATGCTGAAGAGCGCCTCATTGCCTTTGTCTCGTTCGGTCCTGATCAGCAACTCCCTGGGGCGATCGTTTACGGAACCCATTGCTTCCCAGGCATTCCGCAACAGGTTCAGAATGACTTGCTGAAGCTGGACACGGTCACCGGTGATGGGAGGGAGATTGCCGGAAAGTTCAGCAAGCAGGAGCACGCGGTTTCTGCGAAGGTCACTTAATGACAGGGCAATGACTTCCTGCACGGCATCATTCAGGTCGACAACTTCAATAGAGGCGTCCTTTTTGCCGAAGAGCGCACGCAAGCGTGTGATCACGTCGGATGCGCGGTTGGCGTCGCGAATGGTGCGCCGGGCAGTTTCGCGGGCGCCATCGACATTGGGAGAATCGGCAGAAAGCATCCGCAGGCAGGTGCTGGCGTTGGTGACGATACCTGACAATGGCTGATTGATTTCGTGCGCGATCGATGCAGTGAGCGTTCCAAGACTCATCACCCTGGCCACCTGTGTAAGCTCCGATCGAGCTTTAGCGAGCGCCTCTTCTGAGGATCGCCGCTGGGTCACATCCTGAACCGCGGCGATGTACTCCAGTTGACCATGCCGGTCGCGGGTGGGATGAGCGACTGCATGCATATACTTGATCGAGCGGTCGGGCATTAATAAACGGTAGTGCCATTCAAAGTCATTGCCGCCGTTTCGCGCCTGGTCAACCATTTTCATTTTCTCGATCAAACTGACGTCTTCCGGATGGACTCGAGTTCGGATCAATTCGAGCGTTATAGGCAGGCCGATCTCAAGCTCGTAGATGCGATAAAGCTGTTCTGACCACGTGATCTCGCCTGTTGACGGGCGCCAGGAAAAGCTGCCAGTCTGACTGAGACGTTGGCCCTCTGCGAGGAACGCCTGGCTGCGCTCAAGAGATAATTTCTCTTCGGCTAACCGCGCCCTGGCTTCTGCCAATTGCCTGTTCCGGTGCTCCAGTTCTTCCGCGCGAAGTCGAACCTGGGTCTCAAGTGCGTTTGCCCGTTCGCGGACTTCTGTTTCCGCCTTTTCACGCGCATCTCTTGGAGACTTGGCAGGCTGGGCCACGTTCTTACCTCCATCTGCACATTGGGCGGTGCTCATTGGCAGGAGAAGGCGCCAGTCCGTGAAGAGATCTCTATTGTACTTCGGTGTGGGTTTTTCTGCCGCTAAGAGAGTAAATTTCGCACAAGGTTCCTTCGCATTCCGGCTGCATACAAGGTATTCCAATGCTCGGCGACGTGACAGGCCGAGTTGCTCTGATGAAGCGGGACCTGGCTGAGCTGATGTCGTCAGTAATTGCGGCCAGAAAGTGCCGGCCTTAGGCGAGAGACCCCGAAACCACTTGCCGCAGTGACGCGTGATACCAAGGTATCACCAATACCATCGTCCAATAGATTCTGCTGCGTGCTTCTGGCTTAATCGTGTCTGTGGATCGCGACCGATGCTAGTCGGCAACCATTGCGTCGATTACGAAGACACAGGTGAAACCAAACTCGAACCAGGAGGAGTAAACACATGAAACGAATCGTTTGCATAATGGCTCTTGTTTTTGCGACGGCTCCATTCCTTTCTGCCCAGGACCAGGACCAGAGCAAGGCATCTGACCAGAGCAAGGCATCTGATATGACCGGCACCATTTGTGACCAGAAATGCGTAAAGCAGGAGGCAGACAAGGCCTCTTGCGACCTAAGTTGCACAGAAAAGAGCGGAGAAGCGGCCTTCATAGACGATCAAGGCAAGGCATGGAAAGTCGCCAATCCGGCAATCTGCAAGGGAAAGATGGGCAAAAAGGTGAAGGCCAACTGCAAAATGATGAAGGAACCGGACACCCTATGGATAAATAAGTTGAGCATTTACGGTTAGGAACGGTGCGCTATCGCACGTTCATTGGCCGACATTACCCTTCTTCCTGGCGTACGCGCCGAACCGAGCATAACAACGCACTCGCTTATTCGGAGAGCTTCGCAGTCGGAGCTCTCCTGCCTTTATGAAAGGATGCTCTATGAAGCCGATCCCTATCCTGGTCATGGCGGCAATCGTAATTTGCGCCATCGCTTTGATGGCATTCGCGGCGGGCCGCACCGATGACGAGGCCGCCCCGATCTCGGGAATCAAAATTCCGCCTGGATACCGCGACTGGAAGTTGATTTCTGTGGCCCACGAAGAAGGCAACCTCAACGATATTCGCGCCATTCTGGGCAACGATGTAGCGATCAAGGCCTCGCGACAGGGGAAACTTCCGTTTCCGGACGGCACGATCATTGCCCGGCTGGCCTGGAATTACGCTCCGCTGGAGGAAAGCAGTCAAGCCTTTGGCCATCCCCAATCTTACGTGGCCGGGCCACCCAAGAACGGAGTGCAGTTTATGGTCAAGGACTCGAAGAAATACGCCGCCAACGCCGGATGGGGGTTCGCTCAATTTGATGACGGCAAACCAGCCGGTGAGGCGATGCAGAAAACCTGCTTCCCTTGCCACCAAACCGTCAAAGCTCGCGATTTTGTCTTCAACCGGTATTCACCGTGATGTTGAGAATCACCGCGGAGGCGTTGCAATCAAGTCGCGGTAGTTTTTCACATCGCTTGGGAGGGGTGTGAAGATAACGGCCAAAACTGAGGATAAGCACTTCCAGAGCGACGCCGCCAAGTATGCCCCGACTATATCCGGTACAGCGGCCGTTGGCACCGGCGTTTCGCTAGGGCTAGGGCTAACCAACGAGTGCAATCTTGCGTGCGCTTTTTGCTATCGCGATCCCACTCGCACAGATCGTCTCTCCCTGGACCAGGTCAAGTCAGTTATGGAAAGCCTGCCGGTTCGCTCGGTGAATCTTGGTACCGGCGAGAACGGCATGCATCCGGAATTCAAGACCATATTGGCTTACCTGCGAACACGACCGGCCAAGCTCACCATCACTTCCAACGGCCGCAGCATCGCTGTTTTAGAGGACAGCGAATTGCGCGCCTTCCACGATGTCGAGTTCTCTCTCGATTTCCCGAACCAAGCGGAACAGGATGCGCAGCGGGGACCCGGCAACTGGGCATTGATCCATCAGCAGGCGGAGCGTTGTGTGAAGCTGGGCGTGCCCGTAACCATCATCGCTGTCATGATGAAGCCGAACTACCCGCGGCTGGCGGATGTGGCGCGGGTGGCCAAACAGTTTAATGCTCCCTTGCGAGTGAATGTATACCAGTCCGTGCGTTCGGACGTGTATGCGCTTAGCTACGAAGAATACTGGGATGGATTCCAGCAGTTATTTGAGAAGACTGATGTGATCGCCGTCGGGGAGCCACTGATACGAGCGATGGCGGGCCTGCCACCGCTCCCTGGAGGATGTGGCGCCAGCACAGTACGAGTCACGCCGCGAGCCACCACACAACCGTGTGTCTATTGGCCAGGACTGGGTGAGCCACTCGCGGACCTGGTCGAAACAGGGGCAGAGATCCTGGATTCTCCGCCGTTCGAGCAGGCACGTACACTTCCTGAGGCGTGCCAACCCTGCGCGTTCCGGGACTCATGCCACGGAGGATGTGCCGGACGACGACGCGTGCAGAACGCGCTCGAACAGCCCGACTACTATTGTCCGATCATTCGCGGGCAACGCCCGAAGCTGAAGATCCGGATGGCCGCAACCCGCGATCTGCCGAAGCTGAGCAGTTCCTGCACTACGATCGTGATCGCGCGGGAGGATTCGTGAAGAACCGAGGTCAAATCCTGGATTACTTGCCCTTTATTTAGAAATAATTTTCATTCTCTTTAGCAATTATTCTGCTTTGCGCCTGCGAGGGTCTTGCGTGGGATCAACATAGTCCGTTGATGACGGGCCGAAGCCGGTGATCTGAACTACAACAGCTTCGTCGCCGGTTTCTGCAAAATGGGCCACACTCGGTGGTTCAGTGTAGAAACTTCCTGGAGGAAGCGCTTTTAGTTTTGTCTCATCGAACTTTTCCCCGTAGCCAATGTGCCAGGTACCGGAGACTACGGTGGCAACGCGGTCATCGCGGTGGGAGTGCGCCGCAATCTTTGTGTGCGCCGGCACGCGCAGCATGATTGTGTAGACCCCCGGCTTGTTCGGATCACCTTTGAGCACCACGGTCTGAATCGCTGCAACTCCGGAACTGCCGGTGCCGGGATTACCCTGTTGCGGGAACTCGTACTCGGCGGGAGTAAGACGCTTTTCGCCGAGGGCGTTCGAGGCGGCACCCGCGCTGGTTGTTGCGGCAACTTGCGGAGAGTCGAGGAAGTTGCGAATGAGTTGGACTGTATAAGTGGGACGCTCTTCCATCAACCAATGGCCAGAACCCGCGACGACCGCCTCTTGAACATTGGTCGCAACGTGCCGCATGATTACAGCCTGTAGAGGACCGAATGATTTTTCTCCGCCGATTGCCAGGACGGGCATCGTCAGCTTCACCCGTTCGAACACTTCATTGTCCTTTGCGTCCTGGGAAAACGCGGTGAACTGGGCGAACCCAGCCCGCATCCCGCCTGGCTGTGCATAAGTACTGGCGAAGAAATTTCTGGTCGCCTCATCGGGTTTGGAGGGATCTCCCGTGAAGTCATTCCAGATTCGATCGAAGTAGATGCGCTCACGGCCAGCCACGAGCCGTTCGGCATCCGGACCATGAAAATTGAAATGCCAAACTCCAGCGTTCAGGAGAATCTCATTCCAAGGCTCGATTCCCGGAATCGGCGCATCCATTACTACCAGCCGCTCAACTTTGTCCGGATAGATTGCGGCATAAGCGTAAGCCACCATGTTGCCGATGTCGTGTGCGACCACAAACGTCTTGTCATATCCCAACTCCGTCACGACGGCACGAATGTCTTTGGCCTGCGTCTTCTTGTCGTACCCACCTTGAGGCTTCGATGACTCTCCAATTCCACGAAGGTCCGGCACCACGACGGTGTGATCCTTCATAAGATCTGCGGCTAGTGGAGCCCATGAGTCGCTATTCTCCGCATATCCGTGAATGAGCACAACCACGGGCCCCTTTCCCCCCCAGCGCACGAAAATGTCCGCTGCTTCCGGGCTGTGAATGGTCTTTGCCTGAAAACTGGATGGCAGAGAAGGTTGCGCGTGACTGAACCTTGCGCCGATGGCAAGAAGAGCGATGGCGAGAAAACGTCGAATCATGATTCCTCAGCAAGCAAGCTTTTGGGTCTTAGCGCGAATCAGGATTGCGCCATGCGTGCTATTTCGCGTCCACCCACTGATCTGAGCCCGTCAGCTTCACGGCTACATCTGTAAAAGTGATGCTGATGGGCTTTCCGTCGGCTGTACCCTGGTGATCCGTTGAGATGAGGAGAGGGCCAGCTTTCTTGTAGCCCGCCCACGTTGTGATCACCTCAGCGGGTTTTGTGGTTCCACCGTGATGAAAATGGAGTACCTCCACCCGGTTGTCGGGCCCCAGATAAAGTTCCCAGGTATCGCCTGGCGTATAGCCGGTATCTGAGGGATACTTCACTACCACCAGCCTGCCGGAACCCTTTCCCATCGGCAGTTTGTGCATACCCTTGTCTTGCACATCGGCGGTGTCCCAGACGACATGAAACGGGAAAACGAGCCAGTACTGATCGTTGATGAATCCCGGATCGATTTCCTTCTTCACGTTGTCAGGCTGGCTGTTGAGCTGCGAACGCACATACGTAACCTTCACCGGATTGCCGGCCTTGTCTTTTCCCTCGTAGGTGACGCGGTCGGCTTTGGGCTCCCAGATCCACGTCCTGGTGATTTTGAATGCGGGAATGTTGAAGGTGTACCGGATCGCATCAATTTGCCCGAACGAATCAAGGCCATAAGTCTTTGCGATCTGTTCGGCAATGGGCGGTTTTTGCTGCGCCCAGAAAGTTGACGCAAGGAGCAGCATGGCTATGGCCAGGACACAGGTCTTTGTAGCACTGTTCGAACTTATCATTGAGAATCCCTCTTCGAAGTTGGTCTCTAAGACAAGTGTCAATTAGGCCAGATGGAGGGAAACGAATCTATTGGACGATGGTATTGGCCTATACCAAGGTATTGCCGATGCGCGTCCGGTGCGATTGCTTTAGCGCGTCGATTCCATCGCACCCTTATCGCATTAGGAATGCCTTGACCTTTCAAGATGGGTAGGCACCTCTCTCCCGCCGTTCGCGCAAAATCTTAAGAAGAGGCAGCGTTCCTACGAAACGGAGGGATTCGAGGTAAATTAAAAACACGGCGCAACGCGATAATGGCGCCGGCGATGGCGATGGCTCCATATTCCATCAGCATGATCCAGCCAGGAACTAACCATGGCCGGGGTCCTAAGGTGCGCAGATGCCAAACATAGTAAGTAGGGATGATGCTCACGGTCCAGATGATAATCGGGACCGTCGAGACAGATCGCAGGAACGGCAGCAGCCAGAGCAGGTACCAGGGATAAACCACTGGGGCAAATAAAAGTGATGCTGCCATGGGCCACGCAAATGCGTCTGAAGACCACGCCGCTGACTTTCTTCTCAGCCAGATTGCGGTGACAAGGCCGACGATCGCCGCCAACGCAACCAGGAACTGCGGCGCCCATACTTGCTCGAGCGTCGCAAACATCGGGCCGTTAAAACGGAAATCTCGCACGTAATTGCCGAGCGAGCCTGTGGGAAATCGCCCCTTCTCGAGGAAGGGCAGATAAACCAGTCCAAACACACACGCTGCCAACAACGCATCGCGAATCCGCAGACGCCGCCAGTAAAGTGGCACGAGCACAATTGGAAGAAACTTCACCGCAACCGCGAGCGCAAATGCTATGGCTGCAACCGCGCGCCACCTGCGCCATAGTGCAGCGACGGACACCAACAACAGCAGTGCACCGACAATATCGATGTGGCCACTGCCAGCTACCTCGGTGGCCAGCAGAGGGTTCCAGGCATAAGCCAGAACCCAGTGCGTTGCCTGGCCGCTGCTGCGCAACACATCGAACAAAACCAGAACAATTGCCAGATCGCAGATCACAAATGCTACCTTGAGCGCCAAAACAGACTCATGAATCGCGGTTACGCCGCGGAAGAAAAGTTGAGCACCCGCGGGATATGGGCTGGGCATGCTGGGGTTGTTCATCATGCGGGTGTCGGGCGTGTGCAGCCTTGCCAGCGCCGGATCGCTGGGGACCAGGACGAAAGGGTTATAGCCGAGCCGCTGAACGCGGCCATCCCATAGATATCGATGAATATCGTCATCCGGCCCCGGAGGTTTGATGAGGAATAAAACATGCCACACAACGGCCATTCCCAGCCCGATGATGATGACCCGTTTCGGGAATTTTGGCGTGGAGAAGAACTCACGCACAGCGAGAAGGTATGCAATGCCGGCCGCGCTCAGCAGAATAATGAAAGATGGTTCCGCTTGACCGTTGAACTTGCGTGCGCACAAAGCCAGCAGCAAAAGCAGTATAGAGCCAAGCGCATAGAGCCGGCGCAAGGGCGTAAATTTCACAGCGCTTCCAGTGACGGGCGCAACCTGGCCACTGTTTCGCCCCACTCCACGAACCAGGCCGCAGTTCGCGGCGCCCTGTCCGGGGCAAGCCGCAGTTCCGCAGCAAGTTGAATCAGGTCTTCGGCCACGTCAATATCGTAAAAAGGATCAGTGAAGGCGGTTGAAAGCTCGAGAAGCCGGGCGCGCGCCCGCAAAGCTTCCAGCGCGCTTTTGGTTCCCATCCCGTCATTTTCGAAGAGCGTTGGGTGGGCCGCCTTGGCGCCCACAAGATAGTAGCCTCCATCGTGTGTCGGTCCAATCACCACGTCATGGGCAAGGAGGGCCTGAAAAGCCTTTTCCAGAATGGCTATCGGCAGGTGTGGAGTGTCGCTGTTGAAGGCAATCACATGATGCTGATCTGCGGCCGCGAAATGTGCAAAGACAGATGTGAGTCCCGCTGCAAGGCCTTCACCCTTCTGCCCTACAATCCGCGCAGCATCCCCCAGGAAGTGCGCGAGGTCGTCCACATCGGAACCAGGACACATCAAGGCAAGCTGCACTCCGCGCAACGACTGTGCCAGCGTTACTGTGTCCTCGAGAAGACAGCAATAAAGCCCGGTAACTGCAGGAAGAGGAAGGCGCTGAGCAAGCCGGGTCTTGACGGCTCCCGGATTCGGGGCTTTCGCCATAATGACCAGAGTGCGATGTAAGCTGGTCTCGCGGGAGGATTCCATAATAGCTGACTATGGCGGGCCGACACGCGGTGCGTGTCGACGCCGAAAATAATACTGTACTATCAGGCTCAGGATGAACCACGTCGCTCCAATTGTGCCTTTGAACGTACCGCTGATCTTCGATTGTCCAATGCGCGGATAATAGCTGACCGGCAGCTCAACGATTCGGAATCCTGCGAGCGCACCTTTTAAGATCATTTCTACCGCCCAGCCATAGGTGGTCTCTTCCAGCGCCAGTGCGCGGAGGACGTCCGCACGCCCGGCCCGGAATGGACCCAGGTCACTGATTTTCAGGCCGTACCGAAGGTTGATCAGCGCAGCAGCAAGGCGGTTGCCAAAAGCCGAATGCCAGGGTAGCGCGCCGGGGATGCGTTTCGGCCCAAGGCGCGCACCGAGGGTTATATCAGCGCGGCCATTGATGATCGGGGCCAGGAGTATCGGCAACTCAGAGGGACGGTCGCTGTAGTCGCCGTCGAGGAACACGACGACGTCAGGGCTGTGCACATTCGCAAGTCCAGTCAAACAGGCGCGTCCGTATCCGCGGCGCGGCTCCTGGATGACGCGAGCCCCCATCTTGCGCGCGATGTCGGCAGTCCCATCATTTGAATTGCTATCAACTACCAGGATCTCAGTAATGAGATCTGGCGGCAGTTCGGTCAGCACGCGTCCAATAGCCTGCGCTTCATTGTGGGTTGGAATGATGACTGACACTCGCATGGGGGCTTGTTCAAATTACCACCATGGAGAGGAGGGCCTGTTCCGCGACAGCCAGGCGTCGACGCCCCAGGTGCGACCTGCCCTGCCAATCGCAAGCCCAAGCGATGCCAGCAGAGGAACTAACAGTTCCCAGATCCATCCGATGCCCCACTCCGAAACCCAAAGGCTGGTTAGATATAGAAATGCGACAAAGGCGACCGGCCGTGTAAGCAAACCGATCACCAGCAGGATCCCGAGCGATATCTCGGTCATGGCCTGCAAAGGAGCCGCCAATGAGGCATGGCTCGCCACAAGCCCCATGACCGCTTTCCACGCGGCGGGCGAGTGGCCGGCTTTAATGTAGGAATTGATAAGGTTCGAGTAAGCTCCCGCCGTGTAGAGGCCTTTGCCAAGATTTTCGAAGAACACCCAGACCAACATGGCGCCGATGGTCAGCCGAACCAGTGCCAATCCTTTTGCCGCATAAAGTCTGCTGCCCGGGCTGGTTGTGACTTCTGGTGTCGTGCCTACGCTCGTTGTCATCGTGAACCTCTTTCTTGCAATCAAGAGTGCAATTTAAACTCTCATTCCAGCACCGGGCCAGCGGTGCACAACGGAGAGAACGGGGATCGCCAGTTGGAGCTTCCCTCTATGTGAGTGATAAAATTTCACCCCACACTGCTGCAATTAAGCCAGAAGCGCGGCCACGAATCTATTGGACGATGGTATTAATCGGTGCCAAGGTGAGAATTTGGCAATTTGAGAACTGCAAGGATTGGTGGCGGCGGTTGGTAGTGCGCCAGTTCGGCGAACCTGACCCACTACCGCGTGTCAGCGTCTAGCGATTCGCTTGCGAATCGCGGGCCTTTAGGCAGACGTCGAACCAATGACCTACGCCCAGGGACAGCTCTGCTGTCCCGTCTAAGAAAAGCCGAGACCGTCGCTCTAACCACCTGAGTTTTTAAGAAATGGGAAGAATGGTGGCGGCGGTTGGACTCGAACCAACGACCTACGGATTATGAGACCGTCGCTCTAACCACCTGAGCTACACCGCCACGATGAATAACCCATTTTATCATCCGCTGTTTGGCAGCTCCGGCAGTGGTCGTTAACCGCAACGATCGCAGAGTTCGCGAAGAACCACCTCCAAGTTTTCGAGTGAGAGATGAATTCTAAATGCAGAGATCCTTCGGCATTCGTCTCACTACCGTTCTAACCACCTGATCGACGTGCTCTGACCACAAGCCACGCTGGAATTCCCATTAGCACAGTTCCGGTGCCGAGCGCCGCGGCCAGGGGCGCTCTGATGGCAGTTAATGCAAGAATTCCAGCGATGAACACAAGGAACACAAATGCAGTTGCGGATCGCCAGGTGTCAGGTGAATGCTTAAAGATGGTCGCAACCGTCAGACCGACAAACACCACCGTGGGAAACATAAAGTATCCAAGGATGGTTTCAAAGTTACCCACAAGAACGAAACCGGAGGCGAGGGCCGCCTGGATTACGATGGCAAGCGCAGGTGTTCCAAACCGCGTGCTTGGCCGGCCAATGCTCTTCAAGAACACGCCGTCTCGGGCCATAGCGAAGTAAGCACGAGGCGCAGCCATAATGAGAGCGCTCAGGCTGCCTAGAACGCACAAGGCCACAATCGCCGCCAGCACGCGCGCGCCTGAGTCTCCAAACAGCGCTTTGCCAAACTGGCCCACAAATGCCTGATCGGACGTAACCTTTTCCAAAGGTACAACGTAAAGAAAGGCGCCGCTGACCAGCATGTAAACAAGAGTGACCAGGCAGACGCCCAAAATGAACGCACGAGGCAGATTGCGTCGCGGATCACGGACTTCACCTGCCAGCTTGCTTGCGTCCCACCAGCCGCCGAAGGAGAAGAACGCCGCCATGGTCGCGCCCGCAATCGCCTGCAGCAACGGCAGCGAGCCAGGACGTCTCTCAGCAAGCGGAAGCAGATTGGAGAAGTGGCCGGCGTGGAATACGATGGCCCAGAGCGGCAGCAAAATAAGGATGCCGATCTTCAACCATGTAGTGATCTGCAATAAGGCCGCTCCGGCCCGCGCATTAAGAATATTTATTAATGCAAGCGAACAAACGACCGTTACTGCCACCAGTCTGGCGGACATGCCGTCCACCGGAACAATGTAAGCGATATAGCTCACAAGACCGACTGTAAGCGCTGCGGTGAGTCCCGGATCCATGACCAACAGCGACAGCCAGCCGTATAGGAATGCGACCAATTCGCCGTATGATTCTCGCAAGTAAACGTATCCA
>DATDNH010000257.1:0-50209 GCA_036518395.1 Candidatus Angelobacter sp.
CGGGAATCAGCATCGGCGGCGGAACATTTTACGTCGATAGCGACGTTACCGGCACAACCATCACAGGCAACGGACGGCTGGGAATCGCGGTGCTCACCGGTCATCTGATTCTCAATGGCGGCGACCCGACAGTTCCCGGAACGGCAAACGTAATCAGCAACAATACGGGCTCCGGAGTAGAGGTTGCGAACAGCGCTGAAGCCGATATCAACGGTGATAATCGCATCATTGGCAATCACGGAACTTTTGGTCTGGTAGTACTCCATGACAGCTCGGTTTTCATGTCGGATGGGACCATCAGCAACAATGCAGGTGTCGGCGTCCATTGCGGAGAAACCAGCCATTGCGAATGGGCCGGTACAACGACCATTGACAACAATGGCAACGGCGGAATCGCTATTGTGGACCATTCGGATGCCTACCTCGACGGCGGCATTGACGTCTCAGGCAACACCCATAACGGCGTCTATGTTGATCTGAGCTCCGTCTATAACAGCCTGGGAGGCAACACCATCAACAACAACACCGGCGATGGCGTGTTGCTGGAAGTCATGGCAGTTGCGCACTACACCGGCAATGACACCATGACCGGAAACACTAACGGCCCGCTGGAATGTGACGCAACTTCACTGGTTGTGGGTGACGTGATCAGCCTCGGCAAGATCAAATGCAAGAACGTCCAGCCGCAAAGTCCAACAATGCTTACACAACCATAAATTCTGCCCGTAACGACAGGCCGCCTGCGGGCGGCCTTTTTAAACTTCTGTTTCCGGAGTGAAGTGACGGCTGGAGCCGGTCCAGTAGTCGAAGGCGCCTAAGGCTGCACCTTCTTCGTCTTCCGCAGAAGAAAAAAGCATTAGATAGGTAAGTGTTCTTAGGCGGCCGAAGGTGCGTTCATCAGGTGTGGAGGGAATACGGTTTCTCCACGTACCGATGTCCACGTAAAAGCGATCGCTGTCAGGGTCAGAGGCAATCAGGCACAGTTCAGGATTGTGCGTATGCCCGGCGACAACCAGCTTAACCTGCTTCTTTTGCAGGAGGTCTTCGCGCGCGGCAATCATTGCCGGGCCAGTGGTATCTCCGCCCATGAGATAGTGGGCAATCTTGCGTGACAGCTCGCGTGCCGGACGGTTGCGCCAGCCGCCCAGCTTCAGCAGTCCTCGCGCCGTTTCCAGTTCCAGGGGCGCCCACGGCCGCGCCCGTTTGCTGAGCCAATAACGGAAGAATTTGTGATCATGGATCTCGTCCAGCAAGTCCAGGATCACCGGTACCAGCCGTTCCCACGCTTCTTCCGCGGAATATTCGCCACCAGAGCTGTCCAGCATGTAATCCAGCAGCGCCGATTGCGGTCGGACATCATCGAACTGCAAGAGCCGCGAGTAGACGTTGCCCATGACGCGGTCGCTCAGAATTTCGTTGTCGCCATATTTCTTGCGAAACAAGACCGGCAGGCGGACGGCTACATCAACGGTGAGAAAGTCACCAAAATTCGCTTCCGAATAAACCTCTTCCGGAAGCTCCAGCGGGATGAGCTTGAGTTTTTCTACGTCTGTAACAAAGTTGTTGCGATCATACTCATGGCCGTGGCGGATGAGCACTGCCGGATCATTCAGCAGGAAGTAGTGGGGAAAAGGGTCAGTGCCGCTCAGGCCTAAAAGCTCGCGAACCCGCTGCCGCACGCGCGGTGTTGCGTTGCTCAGGCGGTCGTGATTTCCGGTCAGATAGCGAATCGAGATTTCCTTGGCGGGAAAATCAAATTCCTTCCCGTCATCCGTGCTGTATCGGCCGACTGCCAGAAGCTGGAACACTTCAAGAGCTTCTTTGATCGGAGGCTCAGCGGCTATGGCCTCCAGAATGTCGAGTATCTTCTGTTCCAGCGCAGCATCAACTTTGTCCAGAGAAACGTACGGACGAAGCTCATTACGAAACCACAGCGTCGTGCGGTTGAAGTCAAACAGGTCGCCGGCTATGATCAGATCAAAATTGCTGATGCGGCGCCGCTCTACCTGCTCCGCCATCTGCCTGATGAAATGCCGGTAGGCTCGAGGATCAAGATTACGGCGAAAAATTAGCGCTGGATTTCCGTCTGCGCCGGGGATGACGTCAGAGGCTTCTTCTTCAAAGTGAAGATCAGAGATGGCGACGATCATAGGCCAATCGGGTCATCCGGTCACCGGGTCACCGGAACTTCAAAGCTCAGTTATTTCTTGATGTAAAAGGCTTCAGGCGCCGGCCGATACACCCTCAACATCCACAACGGTCGCCGCAGGTTGTCTGGCCCAGGCGCGGGCCGCGCCATCTGCAACCAGCGGCGATATTCTTCATGGGCCTTATTTGTATCCACAAAGATATCGCCGTACCGATCATCAACATCTGCTTTGCTGACCGTAACTTTCTGATGCCAGCAGTGCTGACCGCTAATTGGATCGGGCTGCACGGGAAAGGTCAAATTCTGGTGCACGCCTGCGTCCTCCCAGTTCACGCGCGAAGAATCCGGATCATCGCTGGCAAAGGGACGAATTCCGTGAATCTGCCGCATCATCCATTGCCCCGGATTGATTTCTTGCAGGTCCACCAGCGCAGTTGACCAGCGCTCCCCGCCTGAATCTTCCTGCAAACGCCAGCGGCCCAGATGGTGAGAGCAGGCGATCACTCCGGGACGAATTCCTTCAGTCACCCACACGCGGTCAACGAAATACCCAATCGCGGTCTGCACTTTCACCAAGTCTCCAGTCGTCACACCGAGGCGTGCCGCATCCTGAGTGTGCATCCACACAGGATTTTTATGCGAGATTTCATAGAGCCACTTGGCGTTGCCAGATCGGCTGTGAATGAGGGTGGGCAGGCGAAAGGTCGGCAGCAACAGCATCTCGCCCCTGCTCGCGTCAATGTTGTCACGATGAACGTGGCTCTTCACATAAGTTGGAATCGAGTGCTCCGGCCACTTCCAGTCTTTCAAGGTCTTTGAATAGAATTCCAGCTTGCGTGAAGGTGTGGGAAATCCGGTGACAGGCTGATTGTCTACTTGCACTCCGATGGGATTGCCGTTCTTGCTTACGACTCCTGTTTTATGATCTACATTGCTTTCCTTTAATTCCTGCGCTTTCAGTGGCTTAGCGTGTGTTTCATAAACGTTTTCTTCAATCAGGAAAGCGCCGTACTTGCGCATGTAATCGTATGGCGTCAGCCCCTCTTTCACCGCCGCCTGCCGCAATCCGGGCACACTGTTTTCAAAAATCCAGCGATAGTATTCGCCGATTCTCAGCTTCTCTCCAGGCCGATAAGGCGATTCGAAAAACTTGCGAACTCCGAGCGACCCATCGGGATCAACTCGCCAGGACAGCTCGATCCAGAATTCATCTTCTTCCCACACCTCGCCTAGTCCAGCTTCACGATGAGCCTCATAAGTTGAGTTAAATTGCTTGCCTTTTTTTTCCAGCGCGACGCGCAACACCGGCTGGCGAAAACCGATCCATCGCGCGGCGTGCGTTTCCTGGCTCATCAGATCGTGACGTTCGGACGCATGGCCCATGGGTAGCACATAATCAGAAAACCATGCAGTCTCGCTCCAGGTTGGCGTCAGGCAGGCATGGCACTCCACTTTGCTTTCGTCCGTGAGCGTCTCCATCCAGCTCATGCCATCAGGGTTGGTCCATACCGGGTTATAAACGCGGGTGAAATAGACCGCCAGCTTGCCTCGTCCTTCCTTCAAAAAATGCGGCAGGAGAAAACTCATTTCGAAGAATGCCAGCGGATATTCGCGCGCCCACATCATTTCGTTCCAGGCATTAGGCGCGGGAGGCATCATGGGTGGCGTGGGAATATATTTGTTCCAGCCGCTGGGAGAAGTGCCTCCGGGAGTTGCGACTGCGCCGACGAGCACGGTAAGAAATTCCAGAGCACGCGCCACCTGCCATCCGCCCAGATTGCCCGCCGCGGCATTGCGCCACACATGGGTTGCGACTGCCGATCCTGCACGGCCAACTTCATGCGCCACTTCCACGATCATGGCCGCATCCACGCCCGATTCCTGAGCGGCAAATTCCGGCGTGTACTGCGAATAAATCTGCTTAAGGGTCTCGATGAACGATTCGAATGTTTGCGGCTTATCCGGAAATTCCTCGCGCAAGAACTCTTCCCAGTTCACCCACCTGCGTACGAATTCGCGGTCATACAAATCTTCTTTCAGCAGGATGTAGCACATGGCCAGAAGCATGGCGGCTTCACTGCCCGGCCAGGGCGATAGCCAGTAGTCAGCCTTGGACGCGGAATTCGACAGCCGCGTATCCACAACACAAACTTTCGCGCCTTTGCTCTTGCCGTCAATGATTCGCTGCGCGTGTGGATTGAAATAATGTCCAGCTTCTAAATGGGAACTCAGCAACAGGATGAAACGCGCATTCGCGTAGTCAGGGGAGGGCCGGTCCAGCCCATGCCAGAAGGCGTATCCTGTGCGCGCGCCCGCAGAGCACACGTTGGTGTGGCTGTTGTGGCCGTCAATTCCCCAGGCATGCAGGACGCGCTGGTTGTAAATCAACTCATGTCCCGGACGGCCAACGTGATACATGATCTCATTCTTGCGGCCTTCCAGAAGCGCGTGGCGGATGCGGCCGCCAAGGTCATCCAGCACTTCGTTCCATGTGACGCGCTCCCACTTCCCTTCGCCGCGCTTGCCTGCGCGCCGCAATGGATAAAGAATCCGCTCGGGATCATTGACCTGATTGATGGTGGCCGGACCTTTGGCGCAGTTTCGTCCGCGGCTGCCGGGATGCGCGGGATTGCCTTCAAACTTCTGCACGCGCGTTTTTTCTTTATCCACGTAGGCCAACAGGCCGCATGCAGCTTCACAGTTGAAGCAGATGGTGGGAATGAGCGAATAATTCTTCTTGACTCTCTTGGGCCACTGCGCCGGATCGAACTCAGTCCAATCATCCCAGCGCTCAGCAGGCGGAAAGCTGGAGAGAGTTTTCGGTTCGAGTTCCTGCGCCGCCGGGTTGAGCGGAAGTTCAGTGGTCATTGCCATGTTGCGAGATTGAAAATACCTTTCCTTTAGCTCAGCGGCACGGATTGCCCCGCCTTCACCCAGAGGTCCTCGAAGTACCACAGACCTGTCAGGACCAAAAACGCGCAAAGCAGCGCCAGGCCCGGCGAAAATTCCGTCCAGATCATTCCTGCAATAAACAAAATGGGAAACACCAGGCCAACAGCGATGCACATGAACCAGAACTGCGGGCTAAGATCACCACGAACCAGTCTTCTTATAGCCAAACGCATATCTTCGGTCGCATGAGGAATCATGATCTCTGTAAGTACAAACAGCAGACTCCAGGGCAGAAAGTTGACGAGCGCAATGAAGCCATAGCCCGCTAATCGGAGGTCATCCGCGAATGCCGCCATAATAATTAAAGTAGCTCCGCCGGCGAGAAGGCAATGAAACAGCAAATGCCAGATAAACAGAGGGCTCTGCCACAGGTCGCGTCCTTTGGCCTGGGCAAACAAAAAGGCTGAATAGCACGCGCTGCCGATTGCGAGGACCGCAGTAATAAAGAGGAGAACACGAGGGACCGCAATTCCGCTGATGCCGCAGAGAAGCCATAACAGCACAGCGGCGCCGTAAGCCAGCAAAATCCAGGCGCCGATAACGAGCCACGATCGAAAATTCGGCTTTGTCAGCAAATAGAAAAAGCGGTCGGGTCTCTTGAGATCAAAGATGAGTAACAAGGACGTTAACCCGAGCGCTCCCAGTGAAACCAGTGGTGCTCCTATGGTCAGCACCGGGACACGGGCGTGGGTGCTGAATCCCATTAAAATTGCTGCCACCAGCATTACTCCGGTTGCAATGGATTTCGTCCACAGATACGCCGCGATCTTCCATCCCCAGGGCTTAGGATGGCCCACGTCATACACTTCACGCGTGAGCGTGGGATCAAAACTCTGTTCTTTCGCTCGATTGTCATGCTGATCGGCGAACATGTACCCGCTCTGCCGGGATAAGCGTGTGGGTTCCAGCAGATCGCCTTCAATTCCCTTGTAGTAAAGTTTGGGCTCAGTTCCTTTGTGCGGCTTGCGCACGGAAACCTTTTCCGTGGCAACAATGCGGCTGGCCTTGCTTCCAGGATCATCGAGGTCCCCGGCAATGATCGCCTGCGTCGGGCACACAATCACACATGCTGGCTCCAGGTTGGCTTCCACACGGTGGGCACAGAAATTGCATTTGGCAGCGGTATTGCTGTTGGGATCGATGTAGAGGGCGTCGTAGGGGCAAGCTTGCATGCAGCTTTTACAGCCAATACATCGATTATTGTCAAAGTCTACGATTCCATCTGAACGGCGGTAGAGGGCTTTGGTAGGACAAATAGTGATGCAGGGAGCAGAATCGCAGTGGTTACATCGCATCACGCCAAAGTGCCGGCGGGTGTGAGGAAATTCACCTTTCTCGATGTACTTGACCCAGGTGCGGAAGACGCCCACCGGCACCTGGTGTTCCTCCTTGCACGCCACCGTACAGGCGTGACACCCGATACATCGGTTCTGGTCAATGACAAAGCCGTAGCGCATGCAAACCGTGACCGCTTATCTTACACGTTTAAAAGCAGATCAGTGTTGCCGGAAGCGAGTACAATACTTGGCATCAAAAAATCGCTCGTTGTGTTTGCAGACGAAGCAACCCTAAATATTAAATACTAGGTACCAAATACTGGAACTCCCCATGACCCGAGAAGAAATCATCAAGAAACACAAGCAGTATTTATTCCCGTCGATCAGCCTTTACTACACCGACCCGCTCGTCACCGACCACGCCAGCATGCAATACCTGTGGGACGTTGACGGCAACAAATATCTCGACTTCTTCGGCGGTATTGTCACCATCTCAGTGGGACATTGCAATCCTCGCGTCACTTCAAAGATCAAGGCGCAGGTGGACAGGCTCCAGCACGCTTCCACTGTTTTTCCCAACGAAGCGGTAGTCGCGCTGGCGGAGAAGCTGGCGCAGATCACGCCCGGTGAGATCAGCCAGAGTTTTCTGACCAATAGCGGAACTGAGGCCAATGAAACTGCTATCCAGTTGGCGCGCATTCACACTGGCCGCTACGAGGTTGTTGCCCTGCGTCACGCCTATAGCGGACGTTCGCAACTCGCACAATCGCTCACCGGCCACAATACCTGGCGGCGCTCCCTCCCTGTCCCTTCGCAGGGAATTGTTCACGCGCTGAACCCGTATTGCTATCGCTGTCCTTTCGGAAAAACTTATCCTGATTGTGGTGTAGTCTGCGCGAAAGATGTGGAAGCGGTGATTCAGACCACGACCTCTGGCCAGATTGCCGGTTTCATTGCCGAGCCTATTCAGGGCGTTGGCGGCTTCATCACCCCGCCCAACGAATATTTCAAGATCGTTTTCAAGATCGTGAAGAACTATGGCGGAGAGTTCATCTCCGACGAGGTACAAACCGGCTGGGGACGCACAGGCAAGAAGTGGTTTGGGATCGAGCAGTGGGAGGTCACGCCGGACATCATCACCTCCGCCAAAGGAATGGCCAATGGCACGCCCGTCGGCCTGACCATGACGCGGCCCGACGTCGCAGCCAGCTTCAAGGGCCTGCAAATCTCCACCTTCGGCGGCAATCCTGTAACTTCAGTAGCAGCCAAGGCCACGATCGACATCATTGAACAAGACCGCCTCATGGACAATGCTTATGACGTCGGCAACTACTATCGCCAGGGGCTGGAATCGCTTAAAGATAAGCACGATCTGATTGGCGATGTTCGCGGCTTGGGGCTGATGCAGGCCATGGAGTTTGTGAAAGACCGCAACAGCAAAGACCCCGCGCCTCAGGAAACTAATCAGTTCATGGAGGAATGCCGCAAGCGTGGGCTGCTGGTAGGCAAAGGCGGATTGTACGGCAACGTGATCCGCACCTCGCCGCCGCTGAACATTGCGAAATCCGATGTGGATGACGCGATTCGCGTGATGGATGAAGCGCTCGTGGCTTTGGCGCCGCAGGTGGCTGGAGCGACCAGAAGCTAATTCGTACCCTGCTCAGTTCAACGTTCTGTTATTGAATGCACTCCGCCAGCGGCGACAGGGACAAACCCCAATTTCCCAATACTTCTGTGAGAGCTCCGGCTGTTTGCTTCCACGGTTTCGGAGCGACCCCTTGGGCAATGCGTTCGCTCTCAAAATTAATTCCCTTGGATATGCCGCACAATGAGATGAGATCCAACTGAACACCAGGAACGATTTTTCTGATGATATCGGGATTTCCGTACGCAGGAATCCCGCCAATGACGACCAGCTCGACATCTGTGACGTTTGCCTGGAGTAAAGATCTGAATGCATCGCTCTTGTCATTTTTCTTTTTCAGAACCAATAAGTCCGCGAAGTGGTCTGGCGCCAGACTTCCTATTTTGTCGCTGAGCCCCGCGAGCGTGGCAGCGTTGATCGTCGCCATTTGCACCAGATCTGAATCCTGGAAAGGCTTGGGCCGCTGGCCTTCATTCCAGGTAGAAGCGTACTTCAGCTCCTGCAACATTCCATCGCTGCCGGAGGGACTCCAGTCGGGTGCGATGGCAATCTTCAAGTTTGCCTGCTTAGCGGCGGCCACGTCAGTGGTTTCTCCATAGAGCTCGAAATTGCTTCGTGGAGACCAGATCAGGCCAACGCCGGCTTTCTGCATCTCTTGAAATTCCGCCTGGTGCAGGGCAACACCGTGAATGATCGACGTCCCGGCCACCAGGAAACCCCTCGCCTTAAACATCAGGTACTCTCTGGCTGCGCTTGCATCGCCCTGCTTGCCTTCGCTTAAATGCACGATCAACGCCGACAATTCATGTTTGGAGAGTTGATCGCGAATGGTCGCAGCATCAGAAAATGAAAGCTGCAAGGGAAAAATCTCATAGCGAACCTTCTCTGCGGTGTCATCGGAATAGAAGCCGGAGAAGAAGTCGAGGTTACGGGCCATTCCTCCAAGGCATTTGCGTTTTCTGGGATCCGTTCTGGGATTGAGGCTGCCGGTCACCGAGGTAGCTCCCCCGACTATGGCTTTGACCTCGCCATAACGATTGGCATCGCAATCCAGACCTGCGTCGATGACCTTTGCCTCTGGCGTGGTGAGCATGAGTTTATACATCTGAGACTGCTGCCACTCATACCGATTGGAGAATAGCTGGCCAGGCTTCCATCGCGGCAGCAAATTCCAGGTCAAATGGTTATGGAGATCAATAAGACCCGGGTAAATGAAACCTCCTGTTTCGATGACCTTTGTTCCGGCGGGCAGACTCACATTACTTCCCACAGCCTTGATTTTCTGACCGACAACGAGAACGGTGCCGTTCTCAATGACCTGAGTGGGTGTGACGAGAGTGCCTTTCAGAGCGTAGCTGTCCTGTGCCACGCCAGAGACACAGACGGCGAGGACCAGCAGAAACAGACAAGCGGCCAGATGTTTGCGCAAATGTCTCATGCATCACCTGTAAAAGGAAATAACAGCAGCGCCAGGGGGAAATAACCATCAAACGCAATCTGTTGCACGCCAGATCGGGAATATTGGCGGAGATTCTAACATGACTATGCTAAAGCGCTGATTATCAATATGATTAGGCGTTTTAGTCCCTGGTAGCTGCGACGCTATGCTTGGCTCCAATTACAATCCCGGCCCGATTGTTCGCCGCAGCGAGCTTGTCTGTCCCGCAAGTTCCCTGAAAATGATGACCAGGGCTGCAGCCAGCGCAGCCGACGAAGTCATCTTCGATCTGGAAGATGGTTGCGCGCTCTCGCAAAAAGAAGCAGCCCGGAAAACCCTGATCGAGGCCTTTCGCACGCTGGAGTTCAAAGGCAAGGTTCGCTCTTTTCGTACCAATCAAGTCCATACCAGGTTCTTTCAAGGCGATGTTAAAGAAGTAGTTGAAGCTGTGGGCGAAAACATAGATGTAATGGTGCTGCCAAAAGTTCACGAAGCTGCTGACGTGCAGTTTGCCGATGGACTGCTTACGGAAATCGAGCACAATAAAAATCTGCCTCCCGGCCGGATCAAACTGGAAGCACTGATCGAAAGCGCCAGAGGGGTCCTTCACGCTGAAGAAATTGCCGCTTCCTCGCCGCGCATGGCCGCCCTGATCTTCGGTTCAGCCGACTACGCCGGAGACATTGGCGCGCGCGTTCCGGTGCGCGAGCACGTCTATCTCTATCCGAAGTCCAAAACCGTAGCGGCGGCGCGTGCTGCCGGGATCCAGGTGATTGATGGAATGACCCCGCAGTTCCGCGACCTGGAACAATGCGAGCGGGACACTCGGCTTGCTGCCGAAATGGGGTTTGACGGTAAGTGGGCCATTCATCCCGATCAGATCGAGATCATCAATCGCGTATTTACTCCTTCAACACAGGAGATCGCCCACGCGAAGGAGATTCTTGAACTCTACCGCAAAGCCGATCAGGAAACAGGAACCGGAGTGATTGAATTCAAAGGCGAAATGGTGGACGAAGCCAGCCTGCACAGCGAACGGAAAACGCTTGCGATTGCGAAGAAGCTCGGGCTCATCAGGGATTGACTAATTGGGTAATTTAGTAATCGGGGAAATTGAACTTCATTTGAAACAGAATTAAATTACCAAATTACTGAATTACCCAATTCTTAACGTGTCCACCGATCTCCATACAGAGCTGAAAAGTGCAGTCGCGGAGCTTTGCGCCCAGTTCCCTGACTCTTATTGGCGTGACCTCGATTCCAAACGTGCCTATCCAGAAGAGTTCGTTCAAGCGCTGACCAAAGCGGGATATCTGGCAACGTTGATTCCGGAAGAGTACGGCGGCGCGGGGCTGGGGATCACAGAAGCTGCGATCATCCTGGAAGAGATCCATCGCTCCGGCGGCAATGCCGGCGCTTGTCACGCGCAGATGTACATCATGGGCACGCTTTTGCGTCATGGTTCGCAAGAGCAGAAACAGCAATATCTGCCGCGGATCGCCAGCGGCGAGCTTCGGCTTCAGGCCTTCGGCGTGAGCGAGCCTACGACCGGATCAGACACAACCCAGATCAAGACCCTGGCCGTGCGCAAAGGCGACAAATATATCGTCAAAGGACAAAAAATCTGGATCTCGCGAGCTGAACATTCTGATCTCATGCTGCTCATTGCCCGCACCACTCCTCGCGGGCAGGTCCGGAAGCGTACCGAAGGCTTGTCCGTCTTGCTGGTGAAGTTGCGCGAGGCTGCCGGTCATGGTCTTACCATTCGCCCCATTCGCACCATGATGAACCACGCCACGACCGAGGTATTTTTCGACGGCGTGGAAGTTCCGGCCGAAAACCTGATCGGCGAGGAAGGCCACGGATTTCGTTATCTTCTCGATGGCCTCAACGCGGAACGCATTCTGATTGCGTCCGAATGTATTGGTGACGGACGCTGGTTCATCGAGCGCGCCTGCCGCTATGCCAAAGAACGCGTCGTGTTCGATCGGCCGATTGGCCAGAACCAGGGTGTCCAGTTCCCTCTTGCCCGTGCTTACGCCAATGTGGAAGCTGCAGCTCTCATGGTGAAACAAGCCGCCACTTTGTTCGATTCGCACCAGGCCTGCGGCCCACAGGCCAATATGGCCAAGCTGCTCGCTGCGGACGCTTCCTGGGAAGCGGCGAATGCAGCGGTCCAGACCCACGGCGGATTCGGTTTTGCCGAAGAATATGACGTGGAGCGCAAGTTTCGCGAGACTCGGCTTTATCAGGTTGCGCCCATCTCCACCAACCTCATTCTCTCCTACATCGCTGAGCACGTGCTTGGCTTGCCGCGGTCCTACTAATGCAACCGCTGGCAGGAATCATTGTCGTGTCGCTGGAACAGGCTGTGGCCGCTCCGCTGGCCACCCGCCACCTTGCCGATCTGGGCGCGCGCGTGATCAAGATCGAGCGGCCGGAGGTTGGCGACTTTGCGCGCCAATATGACAGCACAGTGCGTGGCCTCTCCAGCCACTTCGTGTGGTGCAATCGCTCGAAAGAGTCACTCACCCTGGACTTGAAACAGCCGGAGGCCAAAGAGATCCTTAACCGCCTGCTGGCAAAAGCGGACGTTTTCGTCCAGAACTTTGCCCCCGGAGCCTGCGAGCGTCTGGGCCTGGGAACGGCAGAGTTGCGCACCCTTTATCCACGACTGATCGTCTGCAATTTCTCCGGCTACGGTTCCACCGGCCCGTATCGCAATAAGAAAGCCTACGATCTGCTGATTCAGGCCGAATCTGCACTGCTCTCCATCACCGGAACACCGGAAACTCCGTCTAAAGTTGGCATCTCCATCGCCGACATCGCCGCCGCTATGTACGCCTATTCAGGAATTCTTACGGCGCTGCTGGTACGAAAAGAAACGGGACAGGGCACGGTGCTGGGAATTTCTGTATTCGAAGCGCTGGCTGAATGGATGGGCTACCCGGCTTACTACACTGGGTATGGCGGTACCGCGCCACCACGCGAAGGCGCTCGGCATGCGGCCATTGCTCCCTACGGCCCATTCCCAGCTCAGGACGGCAAGGTGATTTATCTTGGCATCCAGAACGAACGTGAGTGGCGCAGCTTCTGCGAAAAAGTTCTAGAGCGGACGGAACTCAGCTCAGATTCGCGCTTCAATTCCAATTCCAGGCGCGTTCAGAACCGCGCTGACCTCGAAGAATCAATCAACAGAATATTTCAGCAGCTCTCCGCCGAAGCGATCATCCAGCGTTTGGAATTGGCGCAAATCGCCTGTGCCCGGCTGAATTCCGTCCAGGAGTTTCTTGAGCACCCGCAACTCGCCGCCCGCAATCGCTGGCACGAAATTGATTCACCGGTCGGACCGCTGCGCGCGTTAATTCCACCGGCGACTATGGAAAATACTGACGCTGTGATGGGAGCAGTCCCAGCCTTGGGACAACATACGGACGCGATCCTGAAGGAATTAGGTTTTGATGGGAACACCATTTCCGAATGGAAAAAACGTAAAGTGATATAAAGGCTTACCACAGATACACACAGATGAAACTGATCTTCACTGATTCAAATTCGCGTTCATTCGCGTTTATTCGCGTCTGATTAGGGGTGAGACATGGCGATTAAACAAGGTTGGACCGGCCGAGTATTCGAGGACTTCAATGTTGGCGACGTTTATCAGCATCCGCTTGGCCGCACCATACTGGCTGCCGACAACGTCTGGTTCACGCTCCTTACCCAGAACACCAATCCCATTCACTTTGACCAGGCCTATGCCGCCAAGACCGAATACGGCAAGCCGCTTGTGGATTCAACCTTCACTCTGGCTTTGGTGACCGGGCAGTCAGTGATGGACATCTCGCAGAACGCCATGGCCAACCTGGGCTGGGATGAAGTCCGCCTGCCCAATCCTCTCTTTGAAGGCGATACCGTCTATTCCCGCAGCGAAGTACTGGAAACGCGCGAATCAAAATCGCGTCCGAACGTCGGCATCGTGCGCTTTAAGACCACTGGGTTTAAACAGGATGGCTCTGTCGTGATCGAATTCAAACGCACCGTGATGATTTACAAGCGCGGCCACGTCCCCAGCACTCATATTCCTGAACCAAAACAATGACTGCTGCCCGAAAGTTCGCCGAATTCATTGTCTCTGCCGCTGTGCCGGAGAAGGCCTTGATTGTGGCGCGTAATGCCTTTCTTGATACAACAGGAGTGGCGCTGGCTGGTTCGGCGGAACCGGGCAGCCGCATTGTTCAGGAGTTGGCAACGTCTGAAGCTGCGGGTCCTTGCCAGATTTTGGGCACATCGCTTAAAACCGGTCCCACGTGGGCCGCTCTCGCCAATGGTGCTGCCGCGCACGCACTGGATTTCGACGACATGTGTTTTGTCTCGCTGGCACATCCCAGTGCGCCGCTGGTTGCAGCTGCACTCGCACTTGGAGACAAACTGGGCGCGGCCGGCCACACCCTTTTAGAAGCGTACGTCGTCAGCTTTGAGATTGAAGCAATCCTTGGCCGCGCCATGAATCCCAGACACTATCAGCAAGGCTGGCACTGCACCTCGACTCTGGGCACGCTGGGAGCGGCCGCCACTGCCGCGCGCATCCTCAAGCTGGACGCCGAGCGCAGCACGCATTGTCTGGCAATTGCCGCATCCAAGGCCTCCGGTTTAAAGGAGAATTTTGGCACCATGACGAAACCTCTGCATGTGGGAATGGCGGCACGCAATGGCGTCGTGGCGGCGCTGCTGGCACAAAAAGGTTTTACGGCGAACGATGGCGCTCTGGACGGCCCACAAGGTTTTCTCCACGCGATGGCCAGCGAGAAATCAGATTTGAAGCCACTCTGCCAGGATCTCGGGCAACGCTGGGAAATCCTTGAGACCGGCATCACAGTAAAGCTGTATCCATCATGTGCCGCAACTCATCCTGCTTTGGATACGGTGATCGATCTCCGCCAGGAGCACAGTCTGACCGCCGATCAAATCGAGGCTGTAGATGTGCAGGTGGACTCCGTAACTCCACCGCTGCTGCCCTATGAACGTCCGCAGACGGGGCTGGAAGGCAAGTTCAGCATGAATTTTTGCATGGCCGCTGCTTTAGTCTACGGAGAAGTGACGTTAGAAACTTTTCAGGCTTCACAAATTCAGAATGCCAGCATTCAGAACCTGCTGCCACGGATCACCATGCGTGTATACCCTGATTTGGGCAAACAGGCTCCTGCTCTCACACAGGCGACCGTGACAATTCGTCTGCGCGGTGGCCGCGTGCTCACGCGAGAGGCGAACGGCGCTCGCGGATATCCTAATCGTCCTGCCACCAGAGAGGAATTGGAAAAGAAATTCCTTTCCTGCGGCCTTCGCGTTCTTACCCAGAAGCGATTGCGCGCCGCTCTCGCTTGCCTGCACAAACTTGAGACATTGCCAGAGACGCGGCAATTGACAGAGTTGCTTGCCAGCGATTAGTAGGCGCGGCCGATGACTACGACTTCGCGACGTGAAGGTATTTCTGCGGTTGTTGATCGAATGCTTCCTTGCAACCGGCGCAACAAAAGTAGAAAACGAGTCCCTGGTATTCTGATTTGTGCCTTGCTCTTGCGGGATCAACCGCCATTCCACAGATTGGGTCCCTGTCCTCGTCCAGCCGAGGCTCCTGTCCTCGTGGTGAGGCGGCAGGCTGGGTCTGGGCTGCCCGGAATTGAATCATCTCAGCCAGAATGCTGATCGCAATCTCCTCAGGTGAGCGAGAGCCGAGATTCAGGCCGGCAGGCGACCGTACGCGATTTAATGTTTCGGCGGCGATCCCCTTTTGCTTGAGGTAATCAAAGACTTTTTGTGCTTTGGTCTTGCTGGCCACAAATCCTATGTAACCTGCATTCGTCTTCAACGCCTGCGCAAGAGCATCTTCATCGCCTTCTCCCTGCGTGGAGACAACGATACAGGTCTGCGGTGTGACTTTGACTTCCGCCAGATCAAATTCACTCCGCACAAGCGGCTTTACTTCGGCAAAATTTGTCGCGTCTGCTTCACATACGACCACGATGACGACATAATCAATGGCTGCGGCGAGCCTCGCAAGAATTTGTGCTACGGGGGACCGGCCTAACAGCAAGAGATGGGGCCTGGCCAAAACTGGTTCTACATAGATATCCATTGCGCCACCGCTATGACACGTCATGGGATAGTCCACAACTCCGGTTTCTGCCCGGATGGCAGAAGGACTGAGTCGCACGAGCCTTGACTTGCCTTCAGCCATCGCCTTCTGCGCCTCGGCTGCAACCACTGGCTGCGCACAACCGCCACCGATCCAGCCCCAGACGGTACCGTCCGCCAGGATGATGGCCTTGTCCCCGGGCTTCGCGGAGGTTGGAGGCTCGCACCGAACGACAGTCGCAACCGCAAACCGCTCTTCATGAGCGATGAGTTCGGCAACTTTATTCAAAAACCGTTCCCACATAGTCACCTGCGAATCGCCCTGAAGTGCTGCTCCAACTGCAAGAGGCTTTCCAGGTTGTGAGCCGGAGCAAATACATCTATGTTCGGCAGCGCCGCGCTCATCCCCCGCGTAATCGGCTGATAATCTTCCATTCCCAAAAGGGGATTCAGCCAGATGGTTCTCCTCACCTGCCGCTGGATCGCGCTTAGCTCAGCGGCCAGCGTACCGGGCTCTCCTGTGTCCCATCCATCGCTCAGGACCAGAAAAAGCGTATCGCGAGTGAGCAGCCGGCCGCCATATTTGAGTTGCAATTCCCGCAACGATTCGCCAATCTTTGTTCCACCCGACCACCCAATGGCCTCCCGCGACAAAGCTGCCAGGCTCTGACGCAAACTGCGCGACCGCAGTGTACGAGTTACATCAATAAGCCGGGTACTGAATAAAAATGTATGCACGCGCCGAAAATGTTTTTGCAGAGCGTAAGCGAATTGCAACAAAAAGAGGCTATACGCGTTCATTGAGCCGCTCACATCCAGCAAGAGAACCAGCCGATTCTGCTCCCGTCTCCTGCTTTTATAGCGGAGATCCAGCGGCTCACCTCCACGCCTGATGCTCGAACGGATGGTCCTTCTGATGTCCACCTGGCCGCGCGCGATGATCTTTCTCTTGAGCCTGCGTGACAAGCGAAACGCCATCCTGTGCAATAGCCGCCGGGAAAGTCTCTCCAGCTCCGCCACATCAGCTTGCGCTACTTCTGAAAATTCAACTTTGACCAGGCGCTCCACCTTGCCGGCCCCAAACATTGCCTTCTCAGTTTCTGATGGCGCTTCGCTTTGCGGGTTGTCGCCAAACGAGACCATGGACCTGGCATCGGCCCGGATCGGTTCCTGCCGGGTTGCCGGTTGTAAGCTGCGCGAATCTGCGACCTGGCTCCAGAAGGCCGCAAATAACTCATCAAACAGGTCCCACTCCTCTTTGCCTGAACAGATCACGGCCCGCAAGGCCGTCATCAAAATCATTCGATCCGCAATTCCTACCGCCGCAGCCGCCTCCAGTGCCTCGACCGTTTGCTTCGGTCCGGCAGGTATGCCATTCACGCGAACAAACCGGCAGAAATCAATAATGGTTGCCGTCAATGATTGTGGATTTGCCATGTACTCAGCGTACTTATGAAAATGCCAATAGTAGAGACGGTGCTCCGCACCGTCTCCGACTACTAAGCTCCAATTAACTTCTTAATTCCTGCTGCCCTGATTTTTGCCATATCTTCCACAGCTTTTGAGAGACATCCCAACGTCTCTTCAACCGCAATTTCATCCAATCGGTTCTTGTTAAGAGAAATCAGCGCCTGTGCCCAGTCCAGCGTCTCCGCTATTCCCGGAGCCTTAATCAGATTGAGCTTTCGCAGTTGTTGCACAAAACGCACCACTTGATTGGCCAACTGCTGCTCGATTCCGGGAAGACGCACTGCCACAATCCGCATCTCTTTCTCCAGCGAAGGATATTCGATCCAGTGGTAGAGGCAGCGCCGTTTCAGGGCATCGCCCAGCTCACGGCTGCGATTGGACGTAAGTACGACATAGGGAACATGTTTCGCCCGTACTGTTCCCATTTCAGGAATGCTGACTTGAAAATCTGAGAGCAGCTCCAGCAGAAAGGCCTCGAAAGCCTCGTCAGCGCGGTCCACTTCATCGATCAGCAGCACAGGGGAAGCCTTCTCCTCCAGGACGGCCTGCAGCAGCGGCCGCTCGAGCAGAAACTCTCTGCCAAAGATGTGCTTTTCTTTTTCCTCTATGCTCTGGCTGCTTCCCTCTTCAATTTTGATGGCCAGCAATTGTTTTTGATAGTTCCACTCGTAAACCGCTGAATTGATATCAAGCCCTTCATAGCACTGCAGGCGTATCAGGCGGGTATTCAGCAAGGCAGCCAGTACTTTGGCAACCTCGGTTTTGCCCAGCCCGGCGTGCCCTTCCAGAAGGATGGGCTTTCTCATTTTGAGCAGCAGCAGGATCGTTACCGCCAGGGCGCGGTCACAGATGTATCCCAGTTGCTCGAAGCCCTGAGAAATGTCGTCCGCGCTTTCCAGGCGCATGCCCGCCGGCAGCTTGGGAGTGGTCATGATGAAGGGAACTTCATTTAGCTTCAGCTTCCGGCTCATCTTTGGATTCCAAATCCGGCTTGGGGGAACGCTTCACCGCCGCCTTGATCGCGGAAAATGCCACAGAAACAGCGTTGATAGGCTTGGGGCCGACCCCCGTTGCCTCTTCCGGGCTGCCTTGCTTCACTTCCTGTTCCAGTTTTTCCTGAAAATTCTTGGTGAACTTCTCGAACATGATGTTCGAGACCTCATTGATTACGCGGCTGCCCATTTGCGCCAGAAGGCCGACAATATTCACCTCAGAAACACTCTTTACTTCGGTGGCTCCATCAGCGGCTGCAACCAGGGTGCCCGTCATTTTCATTGAGGCTCCGCCTTTGCCGCGGACATCCTGCCCTTTGCCCAGAATTTCGATCTCGTGCGCCTGCGGATCGAGCCGCAATACCTGCACCTCGCCTTTGAAGTCAGTCACAGCGGGCCCAACCTTAACGCTGACAGAACCCTTAAACCGATCTTCTGCAATCTGTTCGGTGATCTGGGCCCCTGGCACACACGTGACAACTTTCCTGATATCGCTCAGAAAACGCCACACTACCTCGACCGGTTCCCTGGCCTGAAACGATTTTTCAATCCTGATTCCCATGCAGCCGTCCAGCAGCTATACCGCAACTCCCTTCTCCTTTAGGATATTCCAGACTTTCCATGGCGTAATAGGCATATCAATATGGCGAACGCCGAGGTGCGACAGCGCATCCACTACGGCATTCACAAAAGCCGCCGGGGAGCCCACGTTCGGCGATTCACCCACGCCCTTGGCGCCAAATGGATGATGTGGCGACGGCGTGACCGTTTTGTCCGTCTCCCAATGCGGAGTCTCCACCGCAGTCGGCAAAAGGTAATCCATGAAAGTGCCGCCCTGAACATTGCCGTTTTCGTCGTAATCAATCTGCTGCATGAAAGCGATCGCCAGCCCCTCGGTCAAGCCGCCATGAATCTGCCCTTCCACAATCATGGGATTGATCATGTTGCCGCAATCGTCGACCGCGACAAAGCGACGCACCTTCACCTCGCCTGTGCCCTTATCAATGTCAACTACGCAGACATAGGTACCGAAAGGGAAGGTGAGATTCGGCGGATCGTAATAATCAACCGCTTCGAGCCCGGCCTCCAGTCCAGGAGGAATGTTGGTGTAGGCAGCAAAAGCGATTTCCTGAATGGTCTTGGATTTTCCCGGAGCGCCTTTGACGAAGAATTTCCCCGGCTCCCATTCCAGGTCTTCCTCGCTGGCTTCCAGCAGGTGCGCCGCAATCTTCTTTGCCTTATCGCGAATTTTTCTCGCGGCTACTGCCGTGGCTGCGCCTGAAACCGGAGTGCTGCGACTCGCGTAAGTCCCGAGCCCATAGGGAGCAGTATCTGTATCACCCTCTTCCACTGTGACATCGGCGGCCGGGATTCCCAGCTCCTGCGCCACAATCTGAGCATACGTAGTCTCGTGACCTTGCCCCTGGCTCTTGGTTCCCATGCGACACATGGCCTTGCCGGTGGGATGCACACGAATTTCTGCGCTATCAAACATCTTGATGCCGGCAATATCAAACGTGTGTGCCGGCCCTGCTCCCACGATCTCGACAAATGTAGAAATGCCGATCCCCATCAGCTCGCCCCTCTTGCGCTTCTCTTCCTGCTCTTTCCTGAGCTGCTGATATCCGATCTTGTCCAGGGCTTTCTTCATGTTTGCATCGTAGTCGCCGCTGTCATAGGTCCAGCCTAGCGATGACTTATAGGGGAAAGCGGCGGGCGAAATAAAATTCTTGCGCCTCAGCTCGGCCGGATCCATTTTCAACTCAGCAGCCAGAACATCCACGGCCCTTTCAATTACGTAAGCAGCCTCTGTGACCCGGAAGGAGCAGCGATAGGCAATACCTCCGGGCGCTTTGTTGGTATAGACACCATCCACTTCGCAGAACGCTTGAGGCAGATCATACGAACCGGTGCAGATGCTGAACAAACCGGCAGGAAACTTGGTCGGCTGCGCCGCGGCGTTGAAAGCTCCATGATCGGCCAGAGTCTTCACCCGCAGGGCCTTCATCTTGCCATCTTTTTCGGCGGCGATCTCAGCCGTCATGTGATAGTCGCGCGCGAAGCCGGTGGACTGCAGGTTTTCCGAACGCGTCTCGATCCACTTGACGGGCACTCCCAGCGTGAGAGAAGCCACGACTGCACAAACATAGCCGGGATAGATCGGCACCTTGTTACCAAAGCCGCCGCCGATGTCAGGAGAAATTACGCGAATATTATTCTCCGGAATTCCCCCAACCAGCGCAAAAAGCGTACGGTGCGCGTGCGGCGCCTGCGAAGTCAGATAGATCGTCAGACGGCCCGTGGCGCGGTTGAAATCCGCAACGCAGCCACACGTTTCCAGCGGCGCCGGATGGCAACGCTGGAAAAAAGCGTGCACGCTGGCTGTTACAGGCGCATTCTGAAAGGCCTTTTCTGTGCCCTGCTTGTCCCCTACTTCCCAATGAAAAATGTGATTGCTCTTTTGTTCGCGATCTTCACGCAGTACCGGAGCGCCGGGATCGAGCGCCTTGTGCGGATCAACCAGCACCGGCAGCTCTTCATATTCCACCTCGACCAGCTCCGCCGCGTCGGCGGCCGTGTACCGGTCTTCCGCCACAACGAACGCCACTTCCTGCGCCTGAAACAGTACTTTCCCTGTCGCCAGTACCATCTGTTTATCGAAGTACAAAGTCGGCATCCACGCCAGATTGGCCTTGGCCAGGTCCTCACCCGTGATTACGGCCAATACTCCCGGCAACTTTTTCGCCTTTTCGCTATTAATGCTCTTTATGCGCGCGTGAGCATGCGGGCTTCGTACCATCTGCCCGTAGACCATGCCCGGAAGGTTCACATCATCAACGTAATTGCCCTTCCCTTGCAGGAAACGCGGGTCTTCCTTGCGCTTAATGGAATGCCCCATCCCGCCAATTTCAGCAGATGTCTTCTGGATCACTTTTGCCCTCCCTGTGCCACGCTCTTGCCTGATTCATTCAGCTTTTTGGCCGCGTATTGGACTGCTTTGACGATGTTCTGATAACCGGTGCAACGGCACAGGTTCCCGGAGATTCCCCAGCGGATGTCCTGCTCTGTCGGACTCGGATTTTTCTGCAACAGCGCGTAACCCGACATCAGCATGCCGGGAGTGCAGAAGCCACACTGCAAGCCATGCTCCTCCTTGAACCCTTCCTGCAGTGGATGAAACTGCCCATCCTTCATCAGCCCTTCAACCGTCATCAACTCACCGCCATCCGCCTGGACGGCATAAACCGTGCAAGACTTTATCGCCTTTCCGTTCAGGAGCACGGTGCAAGCGCCGCAATTGCTGGTATCGCATCCAACGTGTGTTCCTGTGAGTCCCAGAACTTCACGGATGAAATGAACCAGCAGCAGGCGCGGCTCTACGTAGGCCTCTCGCTTACGTCCGTTGATGGTGACTTGGACCAATTCTTTCTTCGCCATAATCACTCCTCAGATCTGTTCTGGAGTTGCTACTTTCCTGCCCGTTCACCGGCACGGACCAGCGCGCGTTTGGTGAGTTCGTGGATCAGCCCTTTCTTGTATTCCGCCGGTCCTCGCAGATCGGAGCTCGGCTGGGCCTCGCCGGCAGCAAGCCGTGCAGCCTGGCCAATGCTCGCGGCATCCAGTTTCTTGCCTAGCAAAAAATTCTCCGCGGCTTTGGCCTTGATCGGCGTGGCGCCTACGTTTGTCAATCCAATGCCGGCTCTCTGGATGGCCCCCTGAGCATCCAGCGTTAGTTGCACCGCGACTGCCGCGGTGGCAAAATCGCTTACCTTGCGTTCCATTTTGAAATAAGCTCCACTACTGCGCGCCGGCGGAACAGGAATGCGAATCTCCGTAAGAATCTCATCCGCCTGCAGCGCCGTGGCAAAAAGAGAAACAAAGAAATCTTCGACGGGAATCACCCGCTCGCCTGCGCTTCCAGTTGCAACGACCTGCGCCCCCAGGGCAATCATGGTTGCCGGATGATCGTTGGCTGGATCACCATGAGCCAGGTTGCCGCCCACCGTGGCAAGGTTTCGCACTTGTGGATCGGCAATCACTCTTACCGTGTCCTGCAAAATTGGATATTTAGATTGAATCAGTGACGACGCTTCCAGTTCGGCTTCGCGCGTCAGGCCGCCAATCTTCAGGAATCCGCCCTCTTCCTGTATGTAAGACAAGCTGGTGATGCGATTGATGTCGATGAGATAGCCGGGACGGGCAAGCCGCAGCTTCATCATCGGAATCAGGCTCTGCCCACCGCTCAGAATTTTTGCCTCATCTCCGTGCTGTTTCAGCAAAGCGATGGCTTCAGGAACGGTCTTGGGCCGGAGGTACTCGAATGCTGGGGGGATCATCCTCTCACCTCTTCGTTTTGACTGGCGGATAGCGGAGGGAGATAGAAGAGCTCCAAACGCTACCTACTGTAGGGATTTCCGTTATACCACAGCCTGAAAGCGTTTGGGAACGCGGCGTTCATGCAGGCTCCGGGCCGCTTGTAACTCGTCGAAACCAGGTAGAGAATAGGCTGGAGCATGGATTTTTTCAGCAAAGCAGCGGAGCTTTCCTCGCGCCGAGAAGCTTTCGCAGTAGCCACTATTGTCCGTAAACAAGGCTCCTCCTCCGCCAAAACGGGATCCAAAGCCCTGATCGATTCGCGCGGCAAAATCCTGATGGGATGGGTAGGCGGCGGCTGCGCCGAGAGTGCCGTGCGCAGTGAGGCCATCCGCTGCATTCAGGCGGAGAAGCCTGTGATGATCACTCTCAACATGCAGGACGAAGTTTTAGGAGTAGGTATGCCCTGCGGGGGGATGATGGACGTGTACATCGAACCTGTGGTGCCCCGGCCTGAATTGCTGATTGCCGGACACGGACGCATCGCCCAGGTGCTCGCCGGCCTTGGACAGTTAATGAATTTTTCCGTCACAGTCAACGATCCTTCCGCCGATCGTGAATCGTTTCCCGAAGTGGACCGGATCGTAGCCAGGGACTTCGATCTCACGGAAACTCCGATCCGGGCCTCGACTTTTGTAGTAATTGCAACCCTGCACAAGAACGATCATCTTTGGCTGCGACGCGCGATGGAGAGCGACGCAGCCTATATAGCTCTCATCGCCAGCTCGCATCGCGCTGGTCTGGTGCTGGATTATTTGCATGCCGAAGGTGTTCCGAAAGAGAAGCTGGATCGCGTATGGGCGCCAGCCGGCCTCGATCTGGGAGCTGCTACGCCGGAAGAAATTGCTTTGAGCGTTATCAGCCAGATCGTTTCCTTGCGTCGCGGCGGAAGCGGCAAACCCATGAAAGATGTAAAGAAGAGTGAGCGACCCGCGGCTGTTGAAGACCCTTCAAATCCAGTCATACGCCGCTGTGAAACCTAGTCTATTTCTGATTTCGCTTTTCTCCGTGTCTCCGCGTCTCCGTGGTGGAATTGTGGCGCACGGCAACAACTTCCGCCATGATGCTCAGAGCAATTTCTTCAGGGGTCTCAGCTCCGATCTCCAAACCGGCCGGAGCCCGCAGGCGATCCAGCGCTGCTTCGCCGAAACCCCTCTTCATCAAAATCTGTATTAATTCTTCACGTCGGGCCTTGCCCGCGACTAACGTAATGTAGCGGTGGTCATAAACCAACGCCTGCTCCAAAGCTTCTTCATCGAACTGTCCACGGCTTGCAACCACAATATAGCGATGATCGTTCTCGGGCAGCAAACAGAAGTCCAGGCGGTGCAGAATACGGTCCGCCTCCGGCTGCTCAGCCAGAGTCAGAAACGGATCCACCAGCGTGATAGTGAAGCCGAGCACGCGAGCAAACCGCACCAACGCCGCTGCTAAAGCGTCCCTGCCTACGATGACCAACTCTGGCGTTTCAGTGGATGTAGATGGAACAGGTCGTTCTTCTATCTCTGCATTCGCCGACAAAGTGGCTCTGGCCTCCTCCTGAAGGTCAAGCAGGGCCGCCATGCTGCGAAAATCAGCAAGCGTGTCCATATCCTGAAGAATCCCTGGATCGTCCACCGGAACCTTCTGAATGTTCTCAGTATGGCTCCCAAAAATGGCTCGGCATCCAATCTCTCCCTGGAGTTTCATCAGTTCCGGGAATACCGAGCGATCGACCAGCACAGGATTGCCGCGAAAACCTTTGTACATGGGAATGATGATCTGGGTATTGTGGCTGCGGTGATACTCAATCAGGCTGTTCAGCGTAGCCGTTCTGACAAAAGGCTGATCGGCAAGAATCACCAGCACGCCCTCCGCTTTCGCATTGACGGCCGCCAGGCCTCTCCGCAGTGAGCTTCCCATTCCCTGCTGGTAGCTCTCATTCATCACCACCACCAGGCCTCCGGTCGAGACCGTCCCTTGAATCTCCGCGGCATCAGCCCCGAGTACCAGAACAATTTCATCCACATTCGCCCCACGTACAGCGTCAAGGACATGTTCCAGCAATGTCTTTTCACCCAGGCGTAGCAGTTGCTTAGGGCTTCCCATGCGCTGAGAGGCCCCCGCGGCCAGAACCAGTGCTGCAATCCCTGAATTCCTCGCTGGTCGCACTGGATCCGTCTCGCTCATAAACTCGCAGGCTGGTGACTTCCGTACCTCAGATTCGATTCATTGTACGATTCGCGCAGGACCCCAATCGTTAACCAATCTATTATTGTTACGTCTCAAAGCTGACCGCTTTTTTCAACCCACGTTGCAAAAAAATGGAAGGATTCGCCCAATCTGCGCAATGGAGAGTAAGAGCCCGTGCGAAAGCGCCGAGCAAATCTATGGCCGAATCGCCGCCTAACGACCAGCAATTGCTCCGGCAGCTTGCCAGGGGCGACGAATCGGCATTCAGCGCGCTGTATGAGCGTTATCAGGGTCCGCTGTTCAGGTTTGCGTTGCATATGAGTGGCAACAGCGCGATTGCCGAGGAAGTAACGCAGGAAGCATTCATGCTCGTGATCGCCAATCCGACAAATTATGATCCGGCGAAAGGCACGGTCGCCGGATATCTTTTTGGGATTGCCCGCAATCTTACGCGCCGCAGCATGGAACAGCACCATAATCATGTCCCGCTTCCGGAAGAAGCGCTGGGCGAAGACGCCGCCAACATCTGCGATGATCTCGATCTATTGACAGAGCTGACGCAGGCTGAATCTATCGAGTACCTACGCAAAGCAGTGCTGGCACTTCCTGAGCAATATCGCGAAGTTGTCGTGCTATGCGAATTGGAAGAGATGACTTATCCCGAGGCGGCCGCGATCCTTGAATGCTCGGAAGGAACAGTGGCATCACGCCTCCATCGCGCAAAGGCCATGCTACAGACCAAACTCAAAGGCCAGGGGTGCGTGCGATGAATCGATCTGACGAACGACTTTCATCAGCGTTGCGGGAATTGGCTGAGGGGTCTCGACAAGGCGCGTCGCCAGAGCTTGGCACAACGCTGAAAGATGCATTCCGTCGCCATCACATCAGACGCCGGCGCGTTCGCGCGGCACGGATCGTGGTGATTGCAATCTGTTTCGTCATGCTGGCCGCAGTTCCGCTTCTCAGGAAAGCTGTTCTGAAAAACACATCTCAGGAAACCGCGGCGGTCCATACAATTCCGCCGCAAGAAGTCACTTATCCAACAGACTTCAGCTCAAACGTAGCGCGTGCGGCTGCGAGAAAAAACTCCCCGCACCCCAACAGCTCGAGACCCGGTGACGCGTTCGTGGCATTGCCATCGTTTGACGTAGTTCCCGCGGGTGATGAACTGAGGGTTGTGCGGCTGGAAATGCCAGGTGATGACCTCCGGCTGGTGGGCGCGCCTGTGGTCGAAGGGATTGCAGGACGGCGCGTTACCGCTGATTTCGTTGTGGGACACGATGGCACCCCATACGCAGTGCGATTAGTGCGGACCAATTTTTGATTTTCAAGGAGAGTGATCTAATGAAGAACATTTTCGCTTTCATTGCTGGAATTCTGCTGCTGGGCACCATGGCAGTGGCCCAGACCGATTCGACTGTTGAAAAATCGCAGCCCATCGTCACCGAGAGACTCGTGGTTGGAGATCAAGTGAATCCGGTCTTTCTAGTGAGTGAACTGGACGGGATGGGCAAAGCGGTAAAAGGCGCACCGTATACCGCTAATGCCGTTACGGAAACCACGCAGACCCTTGCCGACGGCAACCGCATTGTGAATCAGACAACGGCCTTCCTGGCCCGAGATAGCGAGGGCCGCACACGCCGGGAAGAGAATTTCGCGAAAGTGGGAACGCTGCACGCAAATGCGCCCAAAGTAGTGATCATTAATGATCCGGTCGCTCACGTCCAGTACATGTCGAAGCCGGGAGGCGCCTCCGGCCAGGGCACGGTATTCAGCACTTCAGAACTCAACGGCAAAATGCAGCACATCAGAATTGAGAGTCCTGAAGGAAAAGTTAAACTGCCTCCTCGAACTGCCACGATCGAGATCCGCAAGCCGGGCATGGGCATGGAAGGGGGCGATGAACCAGGCTCTGGCAATCTGAAGCAGGAATCTTTAGGCACGCAGGTCATTGAGGGCGTCATGGCCGATGGCACTCGCGTTACTCGTACCATACCCGCCGGCACGATCGGCAATGAAAAACCACTCACGATTACAGTCGAGACCTGGAGATCGCCTGAATTGCAAATCGTCGTCCTCAGCAAACGCAGCGATCCGCGATTCGGCGAGACCACCTACAAACTCACCGACATTACGCGCGGCGAGCCCAATCCAGCGTTGTTCCAGGTCCCAAAAGACGCTAAGAAGGACCTTTTCTAAGGACATAGAGTTTCTCCATTCATTGTTATGGCCGGGTATTCTCCACCCGGCCTTTTTTATTCGCTTTTTCGCATCAATTCGCAGCTAAGTTTGTTAGAGTGGCACTGAGTTCCTGATGAAACGCTCCTGGTTCTTCTTACTCATACTCCTGCCGGCTGTCGTACAAGCCGTAGCCGCTCAACAACCGAAAACGGAAGAAAAGAAGAATGCAGCTCCGCAAATTTCCCCTCTGGTCCGCCTCGCAGCCGCCAAAACAGCTTTTCTTAAGCGTGCCGGCAGCGGCGGCAATATTCCCTATGACGTAATCAGCGAGATTTTGGAAAACTGGGGCCACTTTACTTTGGTCAACGATCCGGAAAAAGCGGATGTCATTATCGAAATCTTTTCCACTCAAGATAACGATATCGCTGCCGCCACCACGGTACGAACCTCGCCGCAGACTGGCCGTTCGGAACGTTCAGCCAGCGTTGGCAAACAGTACGCCGCTCCTGAGATCAGGCTCACCGTCTACGACACCAAAACCAACTTCCCACTGTGGCGGGCAATCGAGCATCCCAAATACGCTCTGAAAAAGAAAGATATAGAAAATCACGAAGTGGAAGCCGCACAGCGCCTCGCGACAAGACTTCATGACCAGCTCGAGCCACCGGAAAAACAGTAATGATTCAGAAACCTAATTTGTGAAAGAGGCCGGCAAAGAATCGCTTGAAGAAGCTGGGCTGCGCCGTTGGAACCGCGGTATAGGGGATGAAATCAAGATCAGTTTTCACCATCGCGTAGGTCTCATCAATGACTACTGGACTTGGTGCGTTCTCTACGATTACCCCCAAGTTGGCTGCCACATCAAGTTTGATTTCAATTCTAATCGTGGTCTGTCCCTTCAGATCGACACTTTCCTTGCGAGTTCTAAATCCTGGCGCAGATACTTCTACGAAATAAGGACCTCCCTGCAAACCAGCCAAAGTGATCTGTCCACCTTGGTCCGTAACACCTCGAGCCACCGTATTGCCAGCCTCATCGTTCAATACGATCCGCGCATTTGTTATGACTGCGCCTTGAGGATCCAGAACCAGCACGGCAATTCCAGCTGTCTGTTGCTGGACTTCTCCCATAGGAGATGCTTCCCGAGGGCTACTCTGAGCTGCTGCAAACCCCACACTCATGACCGCCGATAGCGCCGCGCCTGCTACCCGCGAGACTCGGCGTACAACAGTCCGCCATCCGACGGGACAATCCTGGGTGAGAATGGTTCCGTCGGCACGCCGATAAAAACGCGCACACAGGCGTCCCTGCCGTGTTCCTAGCAGATGCTCCACTTCCGTTTCCGTCATCGCGGAAAAGTTGTACACGTTCAAGTTACACGCCGTGCAGTGGC
This sequence comes from Candidatus Angelobacter sp., assembly GCA_036518395.1. Taxonomy (GTDB): domain Bacteria; phylum Acidobacteriota; class Terriglobia; order Terriglobales; family Acidobacteriaceae; genus Angelobacter. The sequence continues at coordinate 28,176 of DATDNH010000257.1, forward strand.
GAACGCTATCATCGCCGCGCATTTTGTCCCAATCCGCCGTGCAGGGCGAAGCGATGCGAATGTTGCAGAGCTTAACTGCCGCTGCTGTCTCCCGTATCTTCGGCTTGGCTGGCATGTGGTTCCTCCCCCACAGAACGCCGTCGAACACAGAATTTGCGCAGGTTCGTCCATGCTCTTTGCGCTCGTTGCGGCCTTTGCGGTTAAACTTTAACTATCGACCGATGGACGACGTCCCGAAAATTGAACTGGTACGCGATGTCGACGATCGTGACTTGAAAGTCGCTGACTCCATGGCCACGGCGCGCCTGGATCGATGGCTGGCAACTCTGGTCGAGCGCGGCGGCAGCGATCTGCTGCTGGTGCACGGCACTCCTGCCTGCATCCGGCTCAAAGGCGAAGTCGTTACGCTGGACACCCGTCCGTTGCGCGGACAGGAAATCGAATCGGCTGTATTACCCGCGCTTACTTCGAATGGATTGCGTTGGTTTCGTGAAAACCAGATCGCGGATTCCTCCTACCGCGTGAATGGTCTGGGACGTTTTCGCATCAACCTCCACCGCGAACGCAATCACACTGCGGCTGCCATTCGCGCACTGCCCTCGCGCATTCCGCTATTGAGGGACCTTCATCTCCCGCCACAAGTGGACGCGTTGGCGCGCCTCCCGCGCGGCCTCGTACTGGTTGGAGGGCCTGCGGGTTCCGGTAAAACTACCACGCTTGCTGCGCTGGTGGATGAGATCAATCGCCGCGATGCCCGGCACATTCTCACGATTGAGGACCCAATTGAATACGAGCACACCAACCTTCGCAGCGTAGTCGAGCAAGTCGAGATTGGCGCCGATGCCCCGGACTTTCCCACCGCTCTGCGCGCGGCGTTGCGCCAAGCGCCGGACATTCTCGTGGTTGGTGAAATGCGCGATCCCGAAACCATGCGTATCGCGGTGAGCGCTGCTGAAACCGGACACCTGGTGCTCTCAACTCTGCACACCACAGACATTGCGTCCACCATCTCCCGAATCTGTGACTCGTTTCCGCTCGAGCGGCAAAATACCATTCGCCAGGAATTAGCCATGGCGCTGGCTGCCGCCCTCACGCAGATTCTGTTGCCCAGCAAAAACGGCAGTCGCGTTCCCGCGGCCGAGCTGCTGATGCTCGGCTACGGCGCCAAGCAGCACATCCGCCGCAATGCGCTCCAGCATTTACATCAGGAAATAACGATTACCAAAAAGAATGGCTCATTCAGTCTGGAAGAATCCCTTGCTGAACTGGTGACGCAAGGCCACATCGATCGCGAAGACGCACTGCTTCACTCTCCTCATCCCGACGACATGGACGCCGTGCTCCGCGGCCGGCGGATGCGAGATTAAGAATTCTTAATGTTTGCGCTTTGAGTTTTCCACAGAAAAAAATTGCCCACCATTGACAGGCTGTCCCGGAAAGGAACACCATTTTTACGGGTCTTTCGAATCGGCAGTTTCGAAAAACCTGTCCTACCTTGATCCAGGAAACGCAGTCTGTTCTGTAGTTCCCTCGTCAGGCAGTCTCGGGCTTCGCAACGCCGTTCCGCTCACGACCCGCAACTTCCAAAGAGGAGGAATCCCATGCCCCCGATTTCAACACGAACACCCAACCTATTCCGTTTACACGGTCACAACCTCCAAGTCACCTACTCGACTTCCGGGTTCGATGGGAAACCGCACCTTCAATATCATGATCCATTCCAGACACTCCATTTCTCCGGAGATCAAATCCGGACTTTGTCCACAGAGATTGGAACCCTGGTCACGGTCACGATCCGCATGACGGTGGATACTGGATCGACCGCGTTCACTCTGCTGGTGCCGCCAGTCAACCTGGAAGAGAACACCATGGTGGACATTACCACTTACGGCATCACAACCATTCGGCGCTTTTCCATCGTGCCGGAATTCAATCAAGGACAAATAGACAGCTATTCCGTCACGGAACTCAGAGGGACCGCTGCATTTGTCGTGTTTGCCACTGCTGCGGCCAAAGTCTCTGCTGCGGCCTGATACACGGGCATCACTGATCCACAAAATTGCGGGCAGTTCTGCGGGGTAATCGTGCCGGTCAATGTTACGGGAAGCCGGTAACAGTCGCAGAGCTGCCCGTTGACTTTTCTGCCTAATCTGGCTGCTTGCGTTGGAGGTCTTTATTTTTGGCGGCGTTCTCCGGTAAAAGCGGCACCGAATAAACTCTGATCGTATTGGAAAAGTCAGGTACCGCCACCAGCAATCCATCTTTGCCACGCCAGATGGTGGGCGAGGGACTTGCGGCCCATATCTCTTCCGAGTCTGCGCCGCGCTCGACCACGGTCGATGCCGATACCGGAAAGGAACTCATCAGCCGAAGACTATTCACTTGCAGCACCAGCCCTTTGCGGGAAAAATTCTTTTCGTGGCGGAAATTATCGCGCACGGTGCGTTCGCAAACTGCGACCGCAAACTCACCATCGGAACTCAGAGCTGCCCTCGCTACCCCGCAATCATGGGTCTCTGCAGAATCCAGGGTGTGGCCAGTTGAATCCAACAGTCGCATCGAACCCCGAGTCTTCAGGTTTGTAAATCCCAGCGCTCCCCGCTCCAGCGGCAGGACCACGCTTAAATCTTCCTTGCTCATTTTCATCCAGGTTTCCAATTCGATTGGATCCTCATCGAGCGGTATTTTCCTGTCGGACAGGACCTCGGTCAGGTTGGCCGGATTCAAAGCCAGTTCCCGCACTGCTTCCACAGTAATTGGCCGTCGCGGCCGGCACTGTTCCGCTGACAACGTGAGCGATTGCCCTTTAAAGTCCTTGATGTGGACGTCACGGTCGCGGATGGCAAACAGCGCTGCCTGGGAGCTGCTGAGCGGCTTCAGCGTGTTCGCGTCGAGTGTGAGCAGCACGTGCGGAGCATGCAATTCTGCATAGGCCAGCACAGTGGAATCTTCATTCAAAATAAAATGGGTGGAAACGCGCGGAAGTTGTACACGCGGAACCGGGTAGTCTGCCATCGCAGTGATTTTTCCCCGGGCGGTATCAATCCGGATTACCCGCAGTATCGAGCTGGTTTTGTCTTCATCGCGGAGCCTGTAGGCGGCGTAGAGATCGCCCTCAGGCGAGAAAACCAAATCTGCAAGGGATTGACGGAACTCCGCTCCGGCTGGATGCACAACCTTGGTGTGTTTATCCTGCGACCACGCCGGCATTCCCCAAATCAACGCCAGCGCCAGTCCGCTAGTGAGCCATGGGTGAAGGGGTTTCGCCATGAGCACCGGTCCGAACTGCCTGATGGCAGAAAAGTTTAATACTTTTCCCTCATCAGCGGAACGCGCCGGGACGAAAATAATTACTTAGAAACCAATTCAACCGGATACGCAAAAATTGTTTTCGTAGTGGCATTTAACAGCCGCGGTAAGCTCAAATCCAGGGTCACTCAATGCTGTAGAGACGGGTGCTCAGAACCGTCTCTCTTCATTCTTGCCATTAAAGGTTCTGTTTTGATGCCGGTTTTTGTGCAGTTGGTTTTTGCTTTTGGTGTTGGGTCTGCTTATACCAAGGGCCAAAGGCTAATGGTCACGGGCGTATTGAGCTGGCGAACGCCAGCTCAATACAGATGGAATCCCACTTCTACTTCAATCTGCACCGCGACGGGATGTCCGTTCATCGTTGCCGGTTCGAAGCGCCACTTGCGTACGGCTTCGAGCGCTTTTTCGTCCAAACCCATGCCAACTGACTGCTGCACACGCAGTTCGCGCGTCCGTCCATCAGGCCCGATCACTGCCCATAATTTGACTGTGCCCTGATATCTGGCCGCACGCGCTTCGGGGGAATATTCGGGATCAGGATCGTAAATCACACGTGGCGCAGTCACGCCATTGCCGACGCTGAAAACACTACCGCCGTACCCACCGCCGCTTCCGGGACCAAATCCAGGACCGCCTCCGCTGCCCACTCCACTTCCATTACCTGAACCAAGGCCGGCGCTCACTCCCGAACCGTTCGATGGTGTCACCAGTCTTGAGAGAGGATCACCCATGTGCTCCGGCTGAGGCACGTGTAGGTTCGGCGCAACGATCGTGGGTTCTACTGGAAGATGCGGATGATCATTCGCCACTACCACCACCGGCGGCGTTATCTGCCGAGCTGCCGGAAGCGGCAAGTCGCCGTTTGGAGCATTTAGTCTGTCACGGTCCCCTCCGCCTCCGCCACCGTGCGGCCGGATTGCACCCACTATTTCAGATTCGCTGATCGTGATTGGCATCACGTCGACAATCGCGCGTTTTTGCGCAGGTTGCTGCCGGGCCCACCAGAAGGTCGAGCCCAGAACAATCACCATCGCCGCCGCATGCAAAAGCAGCGAAGCGGCAAAGTTCGAGTGGCGCATGGGATAGCTTCCATAGACGTTTCCGAAAAGCGAAGGCAGAACATCGGCTCCATTCGCCGGCTGCGCCTTGCGCGCCGGGGTCAGCGGACGCGCAGCGGCCACCCACTTAAGTTCTGTCTTCAGGCGCGCCTTGAAGTCGGGCCGCGGAAGCTGCCGCAGATCGGACGCCACCATCATCAGCTCCGCGATTGACGCTTCCTGAGCTGCGCCGGATGCTCCGGCGTTGGCCATCATCGCCTCAATCGCCTCGTCTAGTTGCTCGTAAATGAATGCGTTATTCATGACTGCTCCTTAATTTCTGTCGCTGCGCTCCAAACCGCAACAGACTCGGCATTTCCTTGAGTTCCCTCTGCTCCTGAATCAGGCGGCTCAGCGCGGCAGGTCGGCTTCGCCGCCGCTTCTGGGAACTTTACTCCGCAGGTTTTCCAGGGCTCGAAACTGTAGCTGCTTCACCGCTCCTTCACTTCGGCCCATCTCCAGCGCTATCTCTCTAATGCTTTTCTGTTCAACGAAGCGCCGCAAAATCACCAGCCGCTGGTCTTGTGGGAGCCGCTCCACCAACTGAAACAGCATGGCCCGGCGTTCCACTTCATCGTCGATTCCGGGTTCCTCGAGCACATCGAAATTCACTTCGCGGCTTTTTGCCGCTTTTTGCCAGCGGTCGGCCACCGTATTTGCGGCAATGCGCAACAGCCACGCCGCAAACGGAACCCCTCGCCATTCAAACCTCCGAATGTTGGAGAGCGCCTGGTGAAACACTTCTGCCGTAATATCTTCGGCCTCAGCGCGGTCGCCCACCCGGCGCGCAATGAATGCGTACACCCGGTGAAAATTGTTTTCGTACAGCTCGGCAAAACGGCTGGGATCCTGCTGCGCCGCTTCGATCAGGAGCCGCTCATCGGCCACGTTCGCAAATGCGCTCAAGTTCGTTCTCCCCGGGGAACCACGTCCTCGATCTCTATCTAGCTAATCCAGCCGAAAGGTAAAAAGGTTACGGGGTGGTACTCACATTACTTTTGAGGTAAGAACGTGCAGAGAAGCTGCTTTTGCGGGAAAACCCAACACCAACCATGGAGACACTGAGGCACGGAGAGGAACGTGAATCAAGAACTGATGACAGTAGAGTTCATGGGTTTGGTGTCCCAAGGGCCAATGGCTAAGGGCCAAGGTCAGTACTAATTCGCCTCACTCATGCCGCAAGGCGCGCAACGGATCTATCCGGGTGACCCGGCGCGCAGGAATGAATGTGGCCGCGAGCGACACTGTCAGCAAGACGACCGGCACCAACAAATAAGTAGCCGCGTCCGTGGTTGAAACTCCGTACAGCAGACCTCGGATGAGGCGCATGGAAACCAGTGAACCCAGCACGCCCAGCATCACCCCAGCCAGGCTGAGAATGATTCCCTGCCGCATGATGAAGCGCAGAACATTGGCGCGAGAGGCGCCCAGTGCCATGCGAATTCCAATTTCCCGCGTGCGTTGAGAAACCGAGTAGGAGAGGACTCCATAGATGCCGACTGCGGCCATCAGCAGCGCCAGACCACCAAAGCTCACCATCACCGCCATGCTCATGCGCGGCTGCTCCAGCGCGCCATCCACATATTCCGTCATAGTTCGGACAGAAAATACTGGCAGCGCCGGATCGATAGATGCCACCTCGCGGCGCACAGAGTTTACCAATGACTCTGGATTTGTTGCTGTGCGCAACATCAACGTCATGGGAGGAAGCGTGGCATACCAGAACGGGGGCTGAGCGTAAGGCACGTAGACCTGAACCCGGCTGTTTGGCGTGGTCAGGTCATAATGCCGGACCGTACGCACCACTCCTATTACTTCCCGCCAGATCGGTTGCGGATCACTCACGTCTCTTCCGCGAAACTCGAAGGCCACTCGACGGCCAATTGGGTCCTGACCTGGCCAGAAGGCCCGCACTGCGGCTTCGTCCACAACAATGACCGGCGTGCTGTCGGCGGAATCGTGTTCCGTGAACGTACGCCCGCGAACCAGTTGGATCCCCATCGCCTCAAAGTAACCCCCGCTGACCGCGCCAAATGTGCAGCCCGGACCGTGGTCCGCTCTCGGATCCTTGGGAAGAGGTTCAGTATGGATGCCGGATTCGCTTCCTCCTCCGACCAGTGGGGTCAAGCTGCTGACTCCTTCGGCCTGGACTCCGGGCAGCGCATGCACTCGGGTGAGCAAATTGCGATAAAACGTCACCCACTGCTCCTTCGAGTAATTTCGCGCAGGCAGACTTAGGCGCATGGTAACAACGTGTTCCGGGTGGAATCCCAGCGCCACACTGGTCAAGGACGAGAATGTACGAATCATCAGCACGGCGCCGACCAGCAGCACCATCGCCAGACCGACCTCCGCTACCACCAGAAAAGGCCTCAACCCTGAACGCCGCGACAATGTGGGAGTTGATTGCTTGATCGATTCCTGCGCTTTCAGCGAAGTGATCCGCAGCGCCGGCCAGAGCCCGAACAGGACAGCCACCAGAACTGATACTAGAAGCGTAAATCCCAAAACAGGAAAGTCAATTCCGACCAGATCAATGCGCGGGATGCTGGAGGGCTGCGAACCCACGAATACTTTGAGCGCCATCCATGCCCATGCCACACCGAGCGAGGCAGCGATCAGGGCCAGCAGCATGCTCTCTGTCAATAACTGCCGCACCAGACGTCCGCGGGGCGCCCCAAGGGCGCTGCGCACCGCAAGCTCACGCAAGCGGGCCTCGCCTCGCGCCAGCGTCATGTTGGCAAGGTTTACGCAGGCGATCAGCAGAACAAAAACAACTGCGCCCAACAACACTAGCAAAGAGCTGCGGACATTGCTCACAATGCTGTCATACAGTGTGACCATCCGCACGCTTACAGTGCTGTTGGTATCAGGAAATTGCTTGCCCAGGCGCTCCGCGATGGTTTCCATCTCTGTTCTTGCTGCTTGCACAGAGACGTTGGGCTTCAAAAGTCCCACTGCGGTCAGGCCCGGATGGTTGTCCCGGCTCGTAGGCATGGTTCTCAGAAATGGTCCAAGTGGCACCCAGACATCTGTTAGCCGCGATGGAAACCGCATGCTTGCCGGCATGACCCCAACCACGGTGTAGTTAAGTCCATCCAGGGTTATGGTTCGGTTAATGATGTCCGGTGACGCAGCAAAGCGGTTGCGCCACAATCGTTCGCTCAGAATTGCAACCGGAGCGTCGCTTTCATTATCGTCTTTTGCAACCAATGCACGGCCCAGCAGCGATTGAAGCCCGAAGGCATTAAAGAAGTCGGCAGATGCCATTACCCCGTTCAGGCGTTCCGCCTGCTCAGTGCCAGTAAGAGTCAGGTTTTGGAACCGAAAGACGCCCAGATATTGAAAGGACTGCGCCTGCCGCCGCCAGTCCTGGTAATTCAGCCAGGCAACTGACATGTTGTTCACTCGTCCGTTAGCTTTCGCGAATTCGTTCATCAGCACCAGGCGGTCTGCATTCGGATAAGATAATGGCCGCAGCATGACAGCATTCACCACGCTGAAGATGGCCGTGTTGGCGCCGATGCCCAGCGCCAAAGTCAGGATTGCCACCGAAGTGAATCCCGGATTTTTTCGCAACAGGCGTGCGCCGTAGCGCAAGTCCTGCAAGAGAGTCTCAATCAGCGGCAGCCGGCTTTGGTCGCGGTAAAGTTCCGTAGCCTGCGCGACTCCACCTGCCTTTACCAGCGCCTGACGCCGTGCCTCGATCGGATCCATGCCGGACCGCACATTATCCTCAACGTTCATAGCCAGGTGAGCTTCCAGTTCCTCGGTTAGTTCAGCGTCAGGACGCCGCTTTCCAAACAATCCAGCAAAACGCCACAGCAGCGCACGTAAACCTCTCATGATGGCTCCTCCCCTGAAAGGAATCGGGCGAGAATGGCCGTTGTCGCCTGCCACTCCCGTGTCTCCTTCACAACTTGTTTTCTGCCCGCTCGCGTAAGACGGTAATACCGCGCCCGGCGATTGTTCTCCGAGGCGCCCCATTCTCCGGCGATATAGCCTTCCTGCTCCAGCTTCAGCAGCGCGGGATAAAGAGTGCCGTACTGCACTACCAAGGAATCCCCGCTGATCTGCTCAATGCGCCGCGCGATGCCATAGCCATGCAGCGGGCCCATGGTTTCCAGCGTCTTGAGCACCATTAGCGCCAGCGTCCCCTGCCAAACGTCCTTCTTCTCTCCCATGGCTCTCCTATTGGATACCTGTAAGAGCCTAGCACTCGTCCTATTGGAATGCAATAGGACGGAGCATTGGACTTGCAGTGAATGAAAAGGTCAACAGGAACGATGGAAAAGTTTGGGCTGCTGTTGTGACCAGAATTCCGACGTAGAGACGTTGCACTGCAACGTCAGGGTCTCCAAGCACACGCGGGTTTTTGGTTGCGTGTGATGGGGCGGGAGCGCGCAGCGCGAAGTGGTTTTAGCCGTAGCTAAGAGCCAAAAGCCAAAGGCCAATAGCTGCATTTATAATAACTAGATTCAGCCACATTGCCGGCCCGCACCGTAGGGCTAACCAATAATTACGATGCCAGTAGTTCCCAACGAATCCATCATTGTCCGCGGAGCGCGCGTCCATAACCTCAAGAACATTGATTTTGAGATTCCTCACAACGCGCTGACTGTGGTGACCGGAGTCTCCGGTTCGGGCAAGTCTTCGCTTGCCTTCGACACCATTTACGCCGAAGGCCAGCGCCGCTACGTGGAGTCGCTCTCCGCTTACGCCCGCCAGTTCCTGGAGCGCATCGAGAAGCCTGATGTTGACCTGATCGAGGGTATTGCCCCGGCCATCGCCATCCGGCAAAAAAACTCGACGCGCAATCCGCGCTCCACCGTCGCCACGGCGACAGAAATCTACGATTACCTGCGCCTGCTGTACGCTCGCGTCGGACGCACCTATTGCCGCCAATGCGGTCAGCAGGTCAAAAAAGATACGGTCGACGAAATTGCCCACATGATCCTTGCACTAGCCGAAGGCACGCGCCTGAATGTGCTCTTTCCGGTTCAATACGCGGGAGCACCGGCAGAGCCAAAAAAGTCAAAATCCAAAGCGAAGAAAGCCGCCAAAACCGCATTCGCTGATTCGCCGAACCCGCAGTGGCGGGACCGGCTGTTCGATCTGCGCAAGCGCGGCTTCAACCGCCTCTTTCAGAATGGACAGATCTTCGAATTCTCCACGCCGGAATCTCTGCTGGACATCAATTTCAGCCAGCCCGTTTACGTCCTGGTAGACCGAATCGTCGTGGCGCCTGACCAGCGGTCGCGCGTCGTGGACGCAGTTGAACTGAGTTATCGCGAAGCTGGTGAGGTCGTTTTTCAGACGGTTCCACGAGAAAACGAAAGCGCTACCGAGCTGCGTTTCGCCTCACGATTCGAATGTAAGACCTGCCACATCCGCTATGAAGAGCCGGAGCCGCGGCTGTTTTCCTTCAACAGTCCGTTTGGCGCTTGCCCGCGCTGCCAGGGATTCGGCAATACCATTGATTTTGATCTGAACCTGGTCATCCCCGATTCTTACAAGACGTTGAACGAAGGTGCGATCGAGCCCTGGGCCAAGCCCAAATTCCGCGACTGGTTTTCTGATCTGAAGAAATTTGCCCGCCAGCATGACATTCCCCTGGACGTCCCGTGGCGAGAGCTGGAGCGCGACCAGCAGCAACTGATCATGGAAGGCGAAGGCCGCTTCCCTGGCATTCAGGGATTTTTTGCCTGGCTGGAGCGCAAGAAATATAAGCTGCACGTCCGCGTCTTCCTGAGCCGCTATCGCGGTTACGCGCAGTGCCCGGATTGCGGTGGTGCGCGCCTGCGCCGCGACGCACTTCAAGTGAAACTTGAAGGTAAGGATATCTGCCAGGTCACCTCTCTGACTGTCGAGCAGGCGGCAAAATTCTTCAACGAACTCACGCTCTCGCTCGAAGAAGCCGGGATTGCAGGAAAGATCCTTGAGCAGGTCCAGCAGCGCCTCAAGTTTCTGAACGATGTTGGCCTGGAATACCTCACGCTCGATCGCCTCGCTTCCACTCTTTCCGGAGGCGAATCTCAGCGCATTCAACTGGCAACTTCTCTGGGCTCGCGGCTGGTCGGCGCCCTTTACGTTCTCGACGAACCTTCCATCGGCCTCCATAGCCGCGACACCTCGCGGCTCATCAACATTCTGCATGAGCTGCGCAATCTGGGAAACACCATCCTCGTGGTCGAGCATGACCAGGAAGTCATGCGCTCTTCGGATCGCATTCTGGATCTTGGTCCGGGCGCAGGTGAAAACGGCGGACGCGTGATGGCTGCGGCCAGCTACGCCGATCTCAAAAAAATTCCCGCCTCCCTCACTGGGCGCTACCTCAACGACGAGCTGCGCATTCAGATTCCGCAGAGCCGCCGCCGTCCGGGCACGCCGGCCATCCGCATTGAAGGCGCGCGCGCTCACAACCTGAAAAATCTTTCCGTCGAAATTCCTCTGGGAATGCTGGTCACCATCACCGGGGTTTCCGGCTCGGGCAAGTCAACTCTGGTGCATGATGTTCTTTATCAGGCGCTGGCTGCGGAAAAAGGAATCACCAGCGGCCCCGGCCCGGCCGTGAATGGTTTCAAAAGAGTCCTCGGCGGGCAGTACATATCTGATGTTGTGCTGGTCGACCAGTCGCCCATCGGTCGCACGCCTCGCTCGAATCCGGTCACGTACATCAAGGCCTTCGATGCCATTCGCGACGTGTTTTCCTCCACCGCTGAAGCGCAAAAGCGTGGCTATGCCTCCGGCCATTTCTCTTTCAATATTCCCGGAGGCCGCTGCGAGACTTGTCAGGGCGACGGCACGGTGACTGTGGAAATGCAGTTCCTGGCAGATGTGGAGTTGATCTGTGAGGAATGCAAAGGTACGCGCTACAAGCCGGGCGTGCTGGAAGTCCGCTATAAAGGCAAAAACATTCATGAAGTTCTGAACCTTACCGTGCGTGAGGCTATGCAGTTTTTCTCCGGCGTGCCCAAGATCACAGACAAGCTGCGCGTTCTGGAAGAAGTTGGCCTCGGTTACCTGCGGCTGGGACAATCAGCAACCACGCTGAGCGGCGGCGAGGCGCAGCGCATGAAGCTGGCAGCGCACCTGATACCCGCAGTCCGCGCCCGCGACTTTGAAGCAGAGACTCCGGAAGAAAAAGAAGAACGCAAAAGAGCCCGTGCCGGCAAAGGCGCGCTCTACATCTTCGACGAACCAACCACCGGCCTCCACTTCGACGATGTGAGTAAGCTGCTGGCCGCCTTCCGCAAGCTCATCGATGCTGGCGGTTCCGTGCTGGTAATCGAGCATAATATGGACGTGATCAAGACCGCCGATTGGATCATTGATCTGGGCCCCGAAGGCGGCGATCGTGGTGGTCAGGTTGTGGTGGCCGGCCCGCCGGAAGCAGTAGCAAAGTGCACAAAGTCTTACACCGGAAAATGGCTCTCTCGCATCTTACAATTCAGCGAGAACTCTGGATCAAATGGGCATAAGTAAGGTATTGGTGGGAACATTGTTGCTGGTCACGGCTGCTTGCACAGCGATGGCAATCAGGCCATCGGAGCATCGGGGCACCACCACCCCAATACGCGCAAACATCGCGCCCGTCTTGGGGATCCCGGCCGTCGGGGCATCGCCGCCATCGCCGTCCAGTTCGTCCACTCAGTCCAAATCGTCCGATCAGTCTCATTCTGCTGATTTTCTCCAGCAAGCTGAATCCCTGCTGGAAAAGCAGCAGTATGCTGAAGCCGAGCTTCAACTCCAATCTTTATCCAAAACGCAAAGCACCAATCCTCAGGTCTGGTTCGATCTGGGATTTGCCGAGAGTCATCTCGGCAAGAACGACGATGCGATTGCCGCGTATAAAAAAGCTTCGGAGCTGAGCCCAAAATGGTTTGAAGCTAACCTGAATCTTGGCTTGGCGTTGGCCCAGGCAGGAAATTTTTCTCAGGCCGCCACAGCGCTCCGCGCCGCAACGGAGCTCAAACCCACCACAGGCGGCCAGCAGGCGCTCGGCAATGCCTGGTTCTCCCTGGCGCAGGTGCTGGAAGAAAGTTCTCCCAAAGAGGCCCTGGAGGACTATCAAAAAGCAGCAGAGCTGAATCCTGGTAATGCGGAAGCTATTCTCGGCGCAGGAAAACTGCTGGATGCTCAAGGCGATGCGGCCGGTGCGGAAAAGCAATTTTTGGCAGCCGCGCAGATGGGCAACAATCGCGGCGTCGAGCGCCTCGTCGACTTTTATCTCAAACAGAAGCGCCTTGCTGATGCCGAAACCTGGTTGCGGAAATATCTGGCTTCCAATCCTCAGAATGTCGCCGCCCAGGCACAGCTTGGACGCATTCTCGCCGCGCAAGGCAAAACCCAGGAAGCCATCACCGCACTGGAAGCGGTGAACAACACTTCGCCTGATCCGGCAATCAGCGGCGAACTGGCAGCGCTATATCTTGACGGCAAACAATACGACGCAGCGGCAAAAATCCTGCAGGACCTGGTACAGAAAAATCCCAATGATGCGCAACTCCACAGCAATTTCGGAACCGCGCAGCTGCATCAGCGCAAATATCCGGAGGCTGAAGCGGAATTCATCAAAGCGCTCAATTTGAATCCAAAACTCGACGAGGCATATTGGGAACTGGCCTACGCGGCACAGCAGAATAAGCATTATGAACTGGCCATCCGCGCACTCGACGCCCGGGCGCAACACCTGCCGGAAACCGCCAGCACCTACTGGATTCGCGCCGTCTCCTATGACAGCCTGGGAGCATTCAAGCCGGCAGCGCAGAATTACAAGTTGTTTTTGGCCGCAGATGCGGGAAAATCTCCAGATGAGGAATTCAAAGCCCGCCATCGTTTGAAGGCGATAGAGCACTGAAGACCCTCAACACAGAGAAAAGGAGGGAGCAGAGGACATCAGAAAATAATTAACCCGTTTTCACGTTGATGTACCCTACTCAAAAAAAGTATTGCGCTGTCATCCTGAGCGGAGCCCGACGCGACGCAGGAGCAAGGGCAAAGTCGAAGGATCCCGAGAATGCTTAGCTCGAACAATGCTGCACCAAGGCATTCTCAACAAGCTTCCCAGTCCACGCCATTTAGGTCAGAGGAATCTGGGATACAGCACGCTGAAAAGTGGCTAATTACTAAATACGAACTACTTAAAATGCACAGATTTGGTTCCATCATCGTTCTGCTAGTGCTGTCGAGTTTGCCGTTGTCTGCTCAGCGGGACCTCGAGGGATTGAAACAAGAGGCTGACCGTGCCGAAGGCGGGCATCAGGCAAAGCTTTGCTCTGAGCTGGCACAATATCTTGTCGGCGTGGCCGATCAGCAGTTTACCCAGGGCAATACCGATCAAGGGCAGGCCACAGTGCAGGACATCCTGAAATATGCGCAGAAGGCGCGCGATGCCTCCATCAAAAGCCATGACCAGATGAAACAAACGGAGATTCGCCTGCGCGAAACCCAGCGGCGCGTGGAAAGCCTGAAACGCACATTGTCCGTCGACGATCGGCCTCCACTGGACGAGGTAGAGAGAAAGATCGAGCAGTTTCGCCAGGACCTGCTGAATGCTATGTTTGGACCAAAGAAAAAGGACAAGACATGAGACAAACCAGGAAGCTTCTGCTTGTGGTACTCCTCCTGAGCATGATTGCCGCTGCGCGCAAGCGCGATCCCCTGACGGACGCCGAAGCTGACCAGTTGCGCGAGGTGGCGCTGGAGCCCCAGAAAAGGTTAAAGCTTTATATTAAGTTTGCCGAGGCCCGTCTTGTCGCCATTGATCAGTTGCGTTCTGACCCCAAGTTTTCTGACGGCCGCGGCAAGAAAATCCACGATCTGCTGGAAGACTTCACCGCCATCCTCGATGAAATCAACGACAACCTCGATACTTACGAAGGCCGTCCCCTCGACAAAAATGACCGCAAGGATTTCCATAAAGGATTAAAAGATGTAATCGAAGCCAGTGACAAATTCGACCTGAAGCTGCGCACGCTCAAGTCCGCCAGCGAAACCGATCCGCAGGCGAAAAAGGAGTCGCTCGATTACGGCTTCGCGCTCGCCGATGCCCAGGAAGCCCTCAAGTCCGGCGCCGACATGGCCCGCGAGTATCTGAGCGAGAAAGACAAAGATGCCGCCGTCGAAAAAAAGAAATAATGGTCAAAAATGGGAACTCCTCGTCACCGCACACGGATACTTGCGAGTACGAAAGATCCTTGGCACCCAGAGTCCTCTGGTCGTGGGCGTGCGGGCGTCACGCGCAGAACTGATTGAATCGGTCATGGATGCCAAGGTCAGTGTTCTTTTTGTGCAGGCGTATGTTGAGTTGCTTCCCCACAGTCCAGTGCCTGAATTCAAGATCCTCTTCTTCCCTTTTGCCAACCTGAACAACACCATCCGCCTGCGCCAGGGGAAAATTCTGGTGCGGATTTCGGATCTTCTCGAGGGCGCGCCCGACTCTGTTCTGCTGGCGATCTTTCATATCCTGATCGCCAAGCTCTACCGTAAACCGGTGGATCCGCAGGAGGTCGCGCGCTTCCGCAAGTTCACAGGAAGCCAGAGCGTCGCCGCCAAAACCCATCTCATTCGCCAGATGCGCGGGCGCAAGCGCCTGCTGGGTCCCAAAGGTTCACACTATGACCTGGAACAGATCTTCGACGATTTGAACGCCAGGTTCTTTCATGGCCTGATGGCGCGTCCGCAGATGACGTGGAGTAGCAACCATTCGCGCTACAGCCTGGGCCACTATGATCCCGCGCACAATACCATCGTGATCAGCCGCATCTTCGACCGCGCTCAGGTCCCGCGATATGCGGTCGAATATCTCGTCTACCACGAGATGCTTCACCTGCGCCATCCGGTCAAGCTGCGCGGCAGCCGCCGTTGCATCCACCCGGCGGCATTCCAGGAAGAGGAAAAGTTATTTCCTCACCTCCATGAAGCAAAGAAGTATCTGAAGCAGCTTTGAAAAAGCACTCAGCAATTAGCATTCAGCCAATCCAAGATGTTGGTCTTCCTTCGTGTCCTTCGTGGTTGTGGAAGATTTTGCTATCCTGCGCGCCGCAAGGCAGCCGCCTGGTCGGTCAATGCTGCAAGTTGCTCTGGCGTCGCCCGCAGCTTGTACAGCGGCATCGAACTGGTGGCCAGACGCAGTTTGTATCCCTGTTCGCCGGTCAGGTAATCGCAGTCAAGACCTGCGGCCAGCGATTGCCGCGTGACTTCGTGGATAAGAACCATCGAAGGCGACAGATTGGCAAACTCCGCCGAGAAATAGCAGGTATAAAAACGGCGGACATTCTCTTCCCGAAATGTGACCAGGGCGGCGGCCAGTTGTGATCCGGATTCGATGGTGAAAATCTCGCAGCGATTCGGTTCGAGCTGCGCCGCTTCAACAATGAACTCGATGCGCAGCGGATCATGGAAGAGGCTGGCTGGATCGACCGCCGCATTGCGCTCATAGAGCAGCCGCAGCGCCCCGGAGTTCTTGCCCGAATGAAGGTTCACTTCGAAGCCTTGTCGCTGGAAGCGGCGCAAGTTGCGTCCCAGACGATTGTGCATTGCGCCAAATTCTTCCGCTGAGATTTCTGCACGATTCACCGCCGGCGCAACGGTGAACGGAACCAGCTCAAGCGCTCGCATTACGGCGAGGCAATCACATTCGCGCACCGCCGTCACTTCCAGCGGAGCACCGCTCTGCGCCAGTGCCGCCATCGCCCCGCGCAGCACGTCGTCATCTCCATGGTGGAGAACGTTGCGATAGTCAAACAGCTCTTCACCCAGAAAGCGCAAAGAGTTATCAGTTCGCCGCAACGCCGCCGGCACAATGGCCACCCCGTAAGAGGCCTCGGCCGAGATTACCAACGGCTCTTCGCGATGGCTGAATTTTTTGGCCGCCAGCAGGTTCCACTCAAAATCCTGAAAAATTGTTCCCTGTCCTTTTGCGTGAATGGACTTCCAGAGAGGTCGAAGCTGCTCAAGTTCCCGGGGAGAAGTATGCGTACGGATGCGAACCATGGGCCCGTGCTGTTAGAAGCCGAGGTAAGCAGCAGGGTTGGAACGAGAAAACCTCACCGCTGATGACACGGACTCAACTGATCTCACAGATTTGCGCTCGGCAGCAGTCAGCAATCAGCATTCAGCAAAGAAACAGGATTTTGTCATTCCGACGCGTAGCGGAGGAATCTGTGTCGCTTTGCTGTTGCCTATTGCCTGTTGCCTGTTTTAGTACACTGATTGCATCCCCAAAGGAGAAAAATCATGTCATCTCGTCTCGTGGGTTGTGTGCTTTTATTGATCGTATTCGTCGCTTTCAAGTTTCCCACCAGCGTTCCCAGTCAACAGCCGCCGCAAAATCCGAATCCCCTGATCAAATGGGAATACAGAGTCTTCAACGCCGACCATAACAACTGCGCCTTAGAGAACTATCTGGCCGGCGCATTGAACCGGCTCGGCCAGGATGGATGGGAGCTGGTGAGTTATCAGCGTAGCCCGACTCCCTTCCCCAGTGAAGCCGAAGGGGAAATTCTATTTAAAGGGGCGGCCACCGGCCCCGGCGCCGCCCAGCAACCGCAAACGGTGGATTCGTTCCAGGGAACCATCAACATGAAGATGGCGCCAGTTCAGCCCGGAGGATGCCAGATGATCTTGAAGCGCCAGGCGCCTCCCCCGCCAAAATCACAGGGTTGAGGGAGCAGATGCCAGCTGCTCCAGCCCTTGGCCATTGGACTCCGTGGTGATGTTTAAGATTGTGTTTTCAATTAGTTGACGGCACCCAAGCTGCTGCGTAGAATTCTAATTGAAATTGAAATTGAAATTCATTTTCAAAATCACCCATGCTCCAGGCTCTTATCGTTACCCTGCGGGAAGGTGTTGAGGCCGCCCTCATTGTCGGCATCACGCTGGCGTATCTGTCCAAAATCAATCGTCCTGACCTGCGCAAGACCGTTTATGCCGGGCTGATAGCGGCCTTCCTCGGAAGCATTGCCGGTGCCATTGTCCTCTCCCGTTTTCCCGAATTCAATGAAGACAAATTTGAAGGATGGGTGATGCTGATCGCCGCCTTTTTTGTGGTCACCATGGTCATCTTCATGATGCGTGCCGGCCGCAAAATGAAGGGCGAAATCGAAAGCAAGGTCAGTTCCCTCACCGACGCAGGCTCGAACTGGGGCCTGTTCCTGTTCGTCTTCCTCATGGTCTTCCGCGAGGGCGTGGAGACGGTGCTGATCCTGAAGGGCGTCACGCTGGATACCAGCAATCTGCTGAGCTTTATGGGAACGCTGCTGGGCGTGGCGCTGGCCGTGGTTTTTGGCGTGATGTTCGTGAAAGGCAGCGTCCGCATCAACCTGCAAAAATTCTTTCGTGTGACCAGCGTGATTCTGTTCTTTATCGCCTTTGAGCTGGTGGTTTCGGGCTTGCATGAACTTTCAGAAAGCAACGTGCTTCCCTCCAGCAAACGAGAGATGGCAATGATTGGTCCCATCGTGCGCAACAACTTCTTCTTCCCCGTGACAATATTGGCCCTGGCAGTGCTCATGGTGCTGCTTGAATACCGTCGCCGCAAGCCTGATGCCGTGGTCGCAGCGAGCAAGGCGGAAGAGAGGAAGCTGCAATGGACGGCCCGGAGAGAGCGTCTGTGGGCCGTTACCCTGTGCGTGACCGCGTTTCTATTTATGGTTGGGATTACAGCAGAGTTCGTGTACACCGTTAGCGCTGCTGCTTTATCGCCTGCAGATTCTGTAGTTTTTGACGCGCATGGGCAAATGAAGATCTCGGTTGCCGGGCTTCAAACCGGTGACCTCCACCGTTACCGTGCAAGCGTGAACGGAACTGAAGTCCGCTTCCTGCTTTATCGCAAGCCGAATGGCGAAGTGGCCACGGTATTCGACGCCTGCGGCATCTGCGGGCCGGTTGGTTTTTACAGAAGTACCAGCGGAATCATCTGCAAGAACTGCGCCGCGCCCATCAACTCCGCCAGCGTCGGCCAGTCGGGAGGTTGCAATCCTATTCCCCTTATCAAGCATGAAGAGAAAGACGACAAAGGCACTGTGACCGCAGTAGTGATTAGCCTCTCTGACTTGTCCAAGAGCGCACAAACCTTCCAGGTGAGCCACTGATGTTTGCCCGCCTTCTCTTCGAATCCTTTCGCCGCCAGCGACGGCGCAAAGCCTTTGCGCTGCTGGCGATTGCTCTGGGCATGAGCATCAGCACGGCCATGATCTCCGTGGCCACAGATGTCGGCGACAAGATGAACCAGGAGCTGCGCTCGCAGAGCGCCAACCTGCTGCTTACTCCGGAAGAAGATACTCTGGACGTAAACATCGGTGGCGTGAACTTGAAGCCCGCAAGCGAAGGTGCTTACATCCGCGAATCCGATCTTCCCAAAATGAAAGACAGCTTCTGGGGAAACAATATTCAGGGATATGCTCCGTTTCTATCTGACGAAAAGACATTCAAGGTCGAAAATCGCGACTTAACTGCCAATCTGATTGGCACATATTTTTCCCAGGAGCTGAAGAGCGCCGATCAGACGTTCACCACCGGCGTCCGCATCATCAACAAATTCTGGCAGGTGCAGGGCGCGTGGCCTGCCGATGACAGCACAGAGGCGCTCGCCGGAACCAGTCTTGCTTCAAAAGCCAGTCTGCATATCGGCGACTCATTTGAAGTCGCAGGCAAAAAGCTACGAGTCAGCGGACTCGTGAGTACCGGCGGCCCCGAGGATGAAGCCGTTATTGCTCCGCTGCACCTGGTGCAGCAGATTCTTGGGCGCCGCGATCAGGTGCGCCGAGTGATGGTGAGCGCGCTGACCAAGCCGGAAGATGATTTTGCCCGCCGCGATCCGAGGAGCATGACGCCGGAAATGTTTGAGCGCTGGTCCTGTTCGCCGTATGCCAACTCCATTGCCTATGACATTCAGAAAGCAGTTCCTGGCGTGCACGTGGAGCAGATCCGGCAGGTGGAGCAGAACCAGGGCAAGGTGCTCTCGCGCATCTCCGGCCTGCTGCTGCTGCTGACGATCGCCGCACTGATCGCGTCGGCGCTGGCAGTCTCGGCAGTGATGGCGGCCACGATCATCGAGCGCCGCCAGGAAGTTGGGCTGATGAAGTCGCTGGGTGCGGGTAACATCGCAGTGGCAACGCTCTTCCTGACCGAAGCTGGTCTGCTGGCAGTGGCCGGCGGTCTGGCCGGATTTGCCGCCGGAACCGTTCTGGCGCACCGCATTGGACAAAGTATTTTTGGCTCCAGCATTACCGTGCATCCGGTGGTGCTGGCGATTGTGATTTTTGCCGCGCTGCTGGTGGCATTTGCGGGCAGCACGGGCGCGGTGCGCAAAGCCATGCGCTTTGATCCGGCGCTGGTCTTGCGAGGTGATGCATGACGCGCCAGCGCTTGTTGCTGCGGCTGATGCTCAAGGCTGCCTGGGTGCGCAAAGACCGCGCACTCACGGCGCTGCTCTCGATCGCTGTGGTGGCGACCATGGCCACGGTGGCGCTGACGGTTTATTCCGATCTGGAAGGCAAGTTCAGCCGCGAATTCCGCAGCTTTGGCGCCAATGCCATCGCTGTTGCGCGCAACGGAAGCCTCAACAAAGATGAATTGGCGAAAATCAAAGCTATCCTGGGCGAGAAATCGGAGGTTGTGCCCCTGCGTTATGCAGTGGTCAAGGGTGAATCGGATACCCGCTTTGTGGTTGGCGGCACAGATTTGCGTGCGTTTTACCGCTTGAATACCTCATGGTCGTTTGTACCGGAGCGCAAACAGATTAATGAGGTCATCGATAAATATGCATGGCTGGGTTCGCGTGTTGCAAAGCTATTCCCGGACGTACACGTCGTACGGTATCCCGGTTACGAGCTCCACTACGGAACTCAGAGCATAGCCATTCCGCTCGGTCCCATATTTACCTCCGGATCGGACGACGACAGTCGGGTTTACATCCGTCTCGAACAATTTCATCGCCTTACTGGACTGCAGCCTGACACGGCCCAACTGAGAATTGATGGTGCGCCAGCGGAAATCGGACAGCAGATTGCGAAGCTTTCCGCTTCCCTTCCCGGATTGGAGATCAAGCCGGTACGGCAGATCACGGCGGCACAGACTGCGGTTCTGGGTAAAACACGCTCCATCGTTCTGGGCGCATCGGCCGTGGTTGTGGTGCTCATCGTCGTCTGTATGGTGGCTACACTGACTGGTTCCGTTTTGGAACGGCGCAAGGATTTTGCCGTAATGAAGGCGCTGGGCGCTTCCAACAGCACCGTGAACCTGCTGTTTGCGGGCGAGGCCACACTGACCAGCATTCTTGGCGCGATTGTGGGTTTCCTCGCCGGCACTGGGATTGCGTTCTGGATCGGCAAAGCCAATTTTGGCGCGGCTATCATGCCCCGGCCGGAGGTCCTGGTTCCGGTGGTGCTGGGCAGCATTGTGCTGGCGCTGATTGCGTCCACTGCGCCGCTGCGGCTTTTGCGCAGAATCCAGCCTGCGGGTATTCTGAGAGGGGAATAAATGTCCATTGAGCTGAAAAATGTGACTCGCGTCTACCGCGCCAACACGGAAATTCGCGCGCTGGACGACGTTTCCCTCTTTGTGGCGCCGGGTGAATGGCTCTCGATCATGGGGCCTTCGGGTTCGGGCAAGTCCACGCTGGTGAACCTGATTGGCTGCCTCGACCAGCCCACCACGGGCGAAATCTGGATTGAAGGCAGCAACGTTGCCGCCATGAGTGCGGCCGAACTCAATCGCTTTCGCGCGGAAAAAATCGGCTTCATCTTCCAGCAGTTTCATCTGATTCCTTATCTCACCGCGCTGGAAAACGTGATGCTGGCGCAATACTTCCACAGCATGACGGACAAGCAGGAAGCCCTGGCCGCGCTGGAGCGCGTGGCCATGGCCGAGCGCGCCCATCATCTTCCGGCGCAGCTTTCCGGAGGCGAGCAGCAGCGCGTGTGCATTGCCCGCGCGCTGATCAATGATCCCAATATCATTCTGGCCGACGAACCCACCGGCAACCTTGACGCTCAGAATGAAGAGATTGTCTTGCGCCAGTTGCGCCAACTGCATGCCCAGGGACGCACCATCATCATGGTCACACACGATCCGGTGGTGGCGCGCATGGCGGACCGCCGCCTGGAGCTGCATCATGGCCGCATTGCCAGTCAGGAAACGTTTGCCATGTCTGACGAAGAGCAGTTTGATGAGCTGCTGGAAGAACTGTGGGTGCTGGCGGAAAATGGCGAGCCTGCGGAGTTGGGACGCATCGAAGTCGACGGCGCGCTGCCCACAAGGCTGGCCCTCGAGCGCATGCGCGAGCTAGGGCTGGTGGAAATGGAAGCCCATACCAGCGAACCTCACACGCACAAGCAGGTGTTTAATCGCTGCCACGATGCGCTGCGGCCCAGCAGCGACTATCCCGGCCACGGCGATCAGATGATTTACTTCACGGAAAAAGGCCGCAAGCGCGCGGAAGATATTATCCGCCGGCATCGCCTGGCGGAGCGGCTGTTTGTCCACACATTTCACGTGCAGGATGAACACGAAGTCGCAGAGCAGGCCTGCAAGTTCGAGCACATACTTTCTCCTGAGGCGACGGACAGCATCTGCTCTTTTTTAGGACATCCGCGCACCTGCCCGCACGGCAGCCCCATTCCC